>CAMXOP010000023.1 GCA_947245665.1 uncultured Clostridiaceae bacterium | reverse complement strand
GTCCCTTTTGTTGCCAAATTGCCTCGAACCTTTTGTTTCCCAAATTGCCCCAAACCTTTTGCTTCCAAGTTATCTCATCTCTTTTCTTTACATTAGTCAATTGGAATGTCTAGGTCAAAATAAAATTCTACGCCATTCTCTTTATTCTCGGCTCCAAAGTCATTTTGATAGTTGTTCATTATCGCTTTTACTAGTGCCAACCCTATTCCTGTTCCTCCACTATCTCTGTTTCTTGATGTATCTTCTTTGTAGAACCTTTGCCAAATTTTATTTAGGTTTTCTTCTTTTATTTTTTCACCTGTATTAAATACTTTTATTCTTATTTTGCCTTTTTTTCTTTCTTCTAGCTTAATTTTTATTTGTTTTTTCCCATTTACTTCATCAGCATGTTTTATTGCATTTGTGAAGTAGTTTGTTACTACTTGATCTATATAGAAGTTATCTGCTATTACTTCTACCTTTTTACTTTGGTCAAATTCTACTTCTATTTTATTTTCTTCTAACATTACATTACATTTTCTTATCACTTCATTTATTAATTCTACTATATCAAATTTTGTACTTGCAAATTCTCTTTTTCCATATTCTAATTTCATTAGTTCTAATAAACTTTTTACTAGTGCATCCATTTTTTCTGCTTCATCTAATATTACTTCTGCATAGAATTTCCTTGATTCTTCATCTGTATTTACATTCTCTACTAATCCTTCTGCATATCCTTGTATTAAAGCTATTGGTGTTTTTAGTTCATGTGATACATCTGATATGAATTGTTTTCTCATTTCATCTATTTTTGATTTTTCTTCTATATCTTTTTCTAGCTCTACATTTGTTTCTCTTAACTGTTTTATTGTATATTCTAGCTTTTCTGACATTAAGTTTATACTTTTTCCTAGATTATTTATCTCATCATCTGTATCTTTTTCTATATATTTTTTGCTAAAGTCTAATTTTGACATATTTGTTGCTATATTATTTAATTCTGTTATTGGCTCTGTGAATTTCCTTGATATGAATGATGCTATTATCCCTGCTATTATTATTGATATTCCACCTATTAATATTAATAGATTATTTGAAATTCTTACACTTTCTTGTATTGATGATATTGGTATTCTTATATAAAGTATATTACCATTATCTAACTGACCTGTTAAAAATATATAATTTATACTACTTCTTAGGTCTACTATTTTTCTTATTACTACATTACTATTTTTATATATTATTACATCTTTATTCCCTTTATAATTTAAACTACTTATTTTATTATTTATTATAATCTCATTTATTTTATCGATTGCAGTACTTAAGTCTTTTTCTGAACTGTATAATAGTATGTTTTCATCATTTTTTATTAGTATATCAAAATCATTTTTTACAGATATTTTATTCAGCTCTTCATCAATATTTATACTTGAATTTCCATTTATAGCTATTTCGTTATAATATGTATTTATTCTTTCATATACTGTTTTTACACTTTCAGTTTTTGAATATAAGTAAAAACTTTCTAATACAACATTATTTATTATTATTAAAAACAGAACAATTAGTATAACAACAATACATAATGAAATAAATAATTTTATACGTACTGATTTGAATTTATCTTTTAGCTTTTCCATTTTCTCCCTCTTTTTTCATTTTATACAATTTAAATAGTATTCCTATATTGTAGTAACAGCTTTTAAAATGCTCCTACAAAATGTATTTTATTATTAGATGTATAATGTAGTTTTATTTTACTTCAAATTTGTAACCTATTCCTCGTACTGTTTCTATGTATTTTCCTTTTTTACCTAATTTATGTCTTACTTTTTTTATGTGACTATCTATTGTTCTTGAATCTCCATAATAGTCATAGTTCCATACATTATTTAGTATTTTATCTCTTGATAAAGCTATTCCATTATTTTCTATTAAATATTTTAATAACTCATATTCTCTTAAACTTAGTTCTATTTCTTTACCTTCTACTTTTACTGTTCTTCCATCTGAATCTATAACTATTTCACCATATTCTTGTACATTGTTTTCAGCTTTTTTAGTCCTTTTTAATATTGCTTCTACTCTTGCTACTAATATTTTAGGACTAAATGGTTTTGATATATATTCATCTACTCCTAACTCGAACCCAAATAATTCATCTTGTTCTTCGCCTCTTGCAGTTAACATTATTATAGGTACTTTAGATATTTGCCTAATTTGACGAAGTACTGACCACCCATCTAATTTTGGCATCATAACATCTAATAATATAATTCCTATTTTATTTTGATTTTCTTCAAATATTTTTAATGCTTCTTCTCCATCTGCTGCTTCTAATACTGAATAACTTTTTTGAATTAAAAAGTCTTTTACTAATTTTCTCATTCTTGATTCATCATCTACTATTAGAACTGTTGTATCGTACATAATAAATCCTCCTATATTTTACTAATGGCACTAAAGGAAATATTCTCCCTTAAGTGCCATTATATCTCTTTTTTATGTCTTTTTCGTGAATTTCTTATATTTATTTAGCTATTCCAATTTTTAAGCCTTTCTTTAAAACTAATATTATTATTTGTATAATAATTATTTGTGTTCTCATTATAGTTTATTTGTGGCTCTACATATTCATTTCGTTCTAACATTTCTAGTTTGCTTTGAATAAATGGATTTCCTAGCCTTACACAATACTCCATATGCTTTCTATCAGACATTTTTCTTCCTCCGTTTCTTACTGCATATTTTATAGTTCTATTTTTATGCTTTCATTCCTTCTTTTATATAGTTTATCTCTTCTTCCATATCTAACCTCATAAATAAAGGTTGACCTTTTTCTATTAACTTTGTTTGCTCTATTTTTCCATATTCTTCTATACTATTCCAATTTTTTAAATTTTCATTTTTTATTCCTAATTGCATAAACATTTTTTCTGATGTTTCTGGCATAAATGGTTGTAATAAAACAGCAACTATTCTTAGATTCTCTGATAAATGATACATTACTGATTTTAGCTTTTCTTTATCTTCTTTTTCTTCTGATTTTGCTAATATCCATGGTGCTGTTTCATCTATATATTTATTAGACCTTGAAATAATATTCCAAATTTGTGTAAGTGCATTTGATATGTGTATACTTTCCATATTGTCTTCAAATATTTTCACTTTTTCTTTTACGATTTGTTCTAATTCACTATCAACTTCATTTTTATGACCTACATTCTCTGGTATATTTCCTTCAAAGTATTTATTCATCATTCCAATTGTTCTATTTAATAGGTTTCCTAAATCATTACATAAGTCTATATTAAATCTTTCTATAAAAGTTTCTGGTGTGAATACTCCATCTTGTCCATATTGTAGTTCTTTTAGCAAATAATATTTGCATGCATCTAGACCATATCTATCTATCAATAGTTCTGGATACACAACATTTCCTTTTGATTTTGACATTTTACCATCTTTCATCATTATCCATCCATGTGCATATAGTTTTTTTGGAATTGGTAAATTAAGTGCCATTAAGAATATTGGCCAATATATACCATGAAAACGTATTATATCTTTTCCTACTATTTGTAAATCTGCTGGCCAGTATTTTTTTAATTTTTCGTCATTTTCTGTTCCATATCCTAATGCTGTTATATAATTTGTTAAAGCATCTAACCAAACATATACTACGTGTTTAGGGTTCTTTCTTACTTTAACTCCCCAGTCAAAACTTGTACGTGACACACATAAGTCTTCTAAACCTGGTTTTATAAAATTATTGAATAATTCATTTTTTCTTGACTCTGGTGCTATAAAATCTGGATTTTCCTCATAAAATTTCTCTAATTTTTGTTGATATTTCTTCATATTAAAGAAGTATGATTCTTCTTTCATTTTCTTTACTTCTCTTCCACAATCTGGACATTTTCCATCTACTAACTGTGTTTCTGTAAAAAAGGTTTCACAAGGTACACAATACCAACCTTCATATTCTCCTAAATATATATCACCTTGATCCATTAATTTATCAAATATATCTTCTACTACTTTTGTATGTCTTTCTTCTGTGGTACGTATAAAATCATCATAATGTATATCCATTTTATCCCATAATTTTTTCGCTATATCTGCTATTTCATCTACATGTTCCCCAGGTGTTTTTCCATTTTTTTGTGCTACATCTTGTATTTTTTGGCCATGTTCGTCCATTCCTGTTAACATATATGAATCATATCCTCTTAGAGTTTTATACCTTTTTATACAATCTGCTAATACAGTTGTATATGCTGTTCCTATATGAAATTTACCACTTGGGTAATATATTGGCGTTGTTACATAAAATGTTTTCTTTTCCACTTTTCATCATCTCATTTCTTATATTTATTTACTTTTTTTCTATTTAAGTATTCTACCATATTTTAATATAATTTACAATAACAAACTAGAAATTTAAAGTAGAGATTTGAAATTTTAGAATGTTAGTGGAATTGAAAATTTTATTTTTTTTGATTTCATGAATAAAGTGTTTTTTTTCAAAAATACTAAGATTAATGCAATTTATTTATTTAAGTTTACTTTATAGTTTCTGTAAACTTAAACTTGTAAATGCTATATTAAAATTAAGTTTTTATAACTTAATTTTATTGAAAGGAATGAATTTTATGGCTGTTGATTATAGCATTATAGGTGAGAGAATTAAATGTGCAAGAAAAGCTTGTAATATGACTCAAGATAATTTATCTGAACAAATGGGTGTTTCTATTGCATTTTTAAGTAGAATTGAAAGAGGTAGTTCTCAAATTAATTTGAAAAGATTAAGCCAAATATGTGAAATTTTGGGTATTAGTGAAGGTGATATTTTAAATGGTTCTTCTAAGAAATCTTCAAAATACCTTGATGTTGAATTTGCAAATTTATTAAAGGATTGTTCGCCTGAACAACAAAAATTAATATATGATATTGCTAAAGTAATAGCAAAAAAGGATTAATTGAATTATAATATTAAAAAGATATAGTTAGACTTATGGAGGTGTCTAACTATATCTTTTAATCTATATAAAAAACAATATATTGTTTGTATTATATATTATGTATATTTTACTTTTTTGTTACAAGTTATATTAATATTTTTTCATTTTCTTGCTATTAATGCTTTTATTTTTATTCCTTGTTCCATGAACATTTTTTCATGTTCTGTTTGTATATTTTCCCAAAAGCTATTTTCAGTTTGTAAGTCAAATGTAGATTTTATAATTTCAAACCCACTTTCTTTAAAATATATTAAGCTATCATTAAATAGTCCATCGTCATCCGTTTTAAAGTATATTTCACCATTATCTACTAATATTTCTTTATATTTTTCAAGTTGTCTTGTATGTGTTAACCTTTTTTTATGGTGTTTTCCTCTTGGCCATGGATTACAAAAATTTATATATATTCTTTCTACTTTATCTTGTTTATCTAGTATCAAAGGAATTCTTTCTATATCATGTCTTGTTAAGTATATATTTTCTATTTCTTTTTCGTTTTCATTATATACTTTTTCTATATTTCTTTTTGCTAATCCTAACATTGCATCTACTAAGTCTATTGCTAGATAATTTATATTTGTATTTCTTATTGCTAAGTTAGATATGAAACTCCCTTTACCACATCCTAATTCTATATGGAATGGTGCCTCATTTTTATAAAGTTTCTCCCACCTTCCTTTATATTCTTGTGGATTATCTATATAAAATTTACTTGCTTCTAATTCTGGTCTTGCCCATGGTTTAAACCTAATTCTCATGTTTGTTCCCTCCTATTATGTTTTTTATATTTTATCACATTGATTTTGTTTTTACAAGTTTTAACTAAAGGGGACGTCCTTTTTTCGAAAAAATTTACCAAGAGGGACACTCCTTTTATATTTTATTAATTTATTATTTTTTGTCGAATACTCTCGAAATGTTTTTATTTACATTTATTGGAAATAGTTGTATAATATATTTTATTGCAAAAGGAGGTCGAGACCAATGGTAAATGAAAGAAAAAAACAAGAAGCTCAAACCTTTTTGGGTAAAAAAGGCATTGAATATGCTCTTAATTATGCTTCTATTGAGGAAAAAGCTTATTTTAATGGAATTCTTTATGAAAACAATATTTTATCGCTTAGATTATTAAGCAATTTCCGTAATATTCCTCCTTCTCTTTTTTGTAGGAGTATGGAATTCTAATATTTTTCTATTATGTTATTCTTTTTTAGAATTACATTGTAAATTGTTACTATACTAAAAAAAGAAATCTATTTATTTGAAGTTCCCCTAATTAGGAGGCATCAAATAAAATAGATTTTCTTTTTATTTTTTTCCAAGTATTGTTTTGATGAATATTGATATTCCATTTCCTATACCTTGTATAATATTTAATATTATATCTACAATTATTTTTATTATTTCATTTTCTTCATATGTTTGTACTATTAATTTATGTGTTGGTGGAAAAAACCATATTATTAAAATAGCTATTAAAAATATTCCTATTGCTTCTAATAGTTTTATGAATCTTTTTAATGTCCATCTTTCTTTTATTCTATAACCTAAACTTCGCATATAGTTTCTATATATTCTTTCTTGTTCTTCTTGAAGTTCTTTTCTTTCTCTTTTCTGTTTTTTTATATGTTCCTTTATTTGTTTTTGGGTTAGTATTTCTTCTTCAACATTATAATTATTATTTTGATTTTGTTTTATTAGATTATCTTGCCTTATCTTTTCAAATTCTATTTGCTTTTTTCTTTGTATTTCATCTTGTAGTTCTATATCATATTGTTTTCTCTTTTCATCATTTGAAAGAATTTCATAAGCTTCATTTATAAGTTTCATTTTTTGCTCTGCTTTTTGTTTTTCATTTTGCTCTTGTAAGTCTGGGTGATATTTCTTTGCAAGAACTTTATATGCTTTTTCTATTACTTCTTTTGAAGCATTCTGGCTTACTTCTAATATTTCATAATAATTATTCACTTTTTTCTCCTATCTTATTTTAAATTATAAGTTATTACTAATAACAATTATATCATTAATATTACAAAAAGGATAGTATTCTTAAAAAAAATGTGTTATAATGCTTGCTATGAGGTGATTTATAATGAAACTTACATCAGATAGCGAAACTTTAGCTGAAAATAAAGTATTAATATTATATATTTTAGATAAAATTGGAAAACCAATTTCTAATGATTCTCTTTTGAATTTAGTCTTGGCTGTTACTGACATGAATTATTTTTATTTTCAACAATTTTTATTAGACTTATTAGAAACTGGATATATTATAAACTATTCTAAAGATGAACATAATTTATATAAAATTACTGATTTTGGTAAAGAGACTTTAGCTCTTACACAAGATATTCTCCCTGGAATTATAAAGCTAAGAGTAGATAGTAATTTTAAAAATGAATTAGATAATTTTGAAAATGAACATTCTATTATTGCTGAATATATACCAAAAAGCGAAAATAATTATACTGTTACATGTAAAATAATAGAAGATAATGATACTATTTTTGAATTAAAAACTTTTGCTGGTTCAAGACAACAAGCTAAAGAGATTGTAGATAATTGGAATAATAATGCAAATATAATGTATCCAGCTATTTTGGATATATTAACTAAAAAGAATTAAAATAAATTTAAAAGAAATCAATGAGAAACCAAAAATCTCCGTTCCCTTTGGCTTCTCATTGATTTCCTTTAGGTTTACTCTAATTCTTTTTTTACTTCTTTTAAATCATTCCAGAATTCTATTTTTTTGTTTTCATCTCTTAATAGTGCTGCTGGATGCCATGTTGGCATATATTTTATTCCCTTCTTTTCTATCCATTTTCCTCTCATTCTTGTAATTGAATATTCTTTACCTAAGATATTTTTTAATGCTGTACTTCCTAATAATACTATTATTTTAGGTTTTACTAAAATTACTTGATTTCGTAAATAGTTTAAACATGCTGTGGCTTCATCTTCTTCTGGTACCCTATTTGATGGTGGCCTACATTTTACTATATTTGCTATATATACTTCTTCTCTATTTATTCCTAGTCCTTTAAATGCTTCATTCATAAGTTTGCCTGCTTTTCCTACAAATGGTAAACCTTGTTTATCTTCATCTGCTCCAGGTCCTTCTCCTATGAACATTAAGTTAGCTTCTTTATTTCCCATTCCAAAAACTATATTATTTCTATTATTATATAATTTGCATCTTTTACATCCTTCTATGCTTTTTTCTAGTTCTTCCCAATTATCATACATATTTTTCTCCTTATTTTGTGTAAACATGGCTGGCTATGCTTGCCCCTATGTCCCCTGTTTGTAAGCATTCTTTCTTCTATTTTACACAATTTTCTAATAGTTCTATTTTTATTTCTTTTCTTGTATCTATTTTTGCTTTTGTTCCTATTGGTATTACCATTTTCCTGTCAATATGCCCAAAATTGTTTGATTTTATTATTGGAAATGTATATTCCCCTTGTAAAGTATCTAATAGTATTTTTTCTAGTGGCATTTCTCCTTCATAGTTTCCAACCCATATTCCTTTTATTTGGTCAAATACTCCATTTTGTCTCATTTTATATAAGTAATTACTTGCCATTTCAGCATCTGTTTCAAATGCTAGCTCTTCTATAAACAATATTTTATCAGTAAAGTCTATTTTATATTTTCCTGAGCATAAATTTGCTGTAAGTGCTAAATTTCCACCTATTAACTTTCCTTCTGCTATACCTTCTTTTATAGTATAAAATTTGTCATCATTTTCTGCCAACTCTGTTTTACCTAATACAAATTTATTTATAACTTGTTTATAGCTATATTCTGTTTCCCATGAAGTTAGTGACTTAAAGGTTGCACCATTAAATGTTACTAGTTCTGTTTTTTCTGATATCATATTTAAAATTGATGTGGAATCACTAAAGCCACATATTATTTTGGGATTTTGTTTAATTAGTTCATAGTCTAAATACTCAAAAGTAGAATTTGAATTTGCTCCACCAGTTGCACAAAGTATTGCCTTTATGTGTGGGTTTGCAAACATATTATTTATATCCTCTGCCTTTTCTTGTGCTGTTGCTCCATATCCTAATGTGTTTTTGAATACATTTTTTCCAAATACAACTTCAAATCCTGAGGCTTCCATTAATGTTATGGAATTGTTTATGTCTTCTAGCTTATCTTCTGTAATTGGTGAAGATGGTGCTATTATTCCTATTTTATCTTTCTTTTTTAATCTATTTGGTATCACTTGTCTTCCTTCACTTTCTTTTTTAGTTATATTACTACATATATGTATTTTTTTCAAGATATCTATAAACTTTTCGATTTTTGCTACTGAGAAATTTATTGAAATAATAACAAATTAGCATTAAAATATTTTATATTAACCTATGTTTTAAATGGAATATAATAGTTTATTATACAACCTTGTATTCAATATACAGGGGAGTACAATTGCTCTGTAAAATTTTAGGAAACTGAAGTCTTTTAACAACACAAAACCTTTAACTAGATTAGCATTATGCTCAATAGAACTGACAGTTTTGAGCTGATATTAATACTTTACCTGAATAATGGACAGTAAAAAAAGAAGACCTTTCACTCATACTGTTCGATGAAAAAAGTAGAATAATGGTTATTTTTTTATGATACATCAAGGAGATAACATGTAATTTATAGTTATACATTGTTATATTGTGATATGCTATAGCTAGCATATTTGAGTAGAAGCTTTGGTAACAAACATTTGAACTAGTATTGCTTGATACATCAGATGCTTTGTGCTTTTCTCAGCTGTAAAAACTAATAATAATATGTTTATGATGTTAACAGTGTCAACGAACTTGTTCAGATGTGTTAGAAAAATTGTTTATTCTATGGGATTAATCATTATCTAAAAAAGAGAAAAGAATTCATCTAGTTTTAGTTCCTCTTTTCTCTTTTTATAATTTTTATTGTACAAATTAAGTAATAATATTATTTTTTACTTAATAGTACAATTCTATATTATTAAAACTCTTATTTTTGAAAACATATATTAATATAACACTATTGCAACATACCTTTATAATATTTCCAAGCAATAATATTTTTAGCTTTTTTATAAACATCTTCTTTAGTAATTTTATTATTACTTATTCCTGTTTTTACTATCTTTATAATGTCATCATAAGTTTCTTTTGATGTTTTATCTATTGTAACTATTATAATGTCATTTCCTGCTGAAATAGCACTTACAATAGCCTCTTTTGTTTCATATTCATCTGCTATTGCTCCCATGTTCATAGCATCTGTAATAATAATTCCTTCAAATTTTAAGTCTTCCCTTAATAATTTATGTATTTTATTTGAAAGTGATGCTGGTTTTTGTGGGTCTATACTTGTTACTACATTGTGGCTTATTAGTATAGCTTCTGCTCCTTCTTCTATTCCTACTCTGAATGGTTCTAAATCATTATTATATATATCTTCATAAGTTCTTTGGTCTACTGATGTAGTTTTATGTGTATCTACATTATTTCCATAGCCTGGAAAATGTTTTAATGTATATGATACATTACTTTTCTTACTTGCTTTTATTACTGTTTTTGTAAAAGTAGATGTTAATTCTTTTCCTTGCTTAAATGACCTTTTATACATATAATCGGTTTCATTTTCACATATATCTACAACTGGTGCTAAGTTTAAGTTAATTCCTAGATTACTTAAAAATTTACTTTTATTTATTGTATCTTCTGAAATTGCTTCAAACCCACCATTTTGATATATTTCACTTGAATATTTAAATGATTCATTTATAAGTTTTTTGTTATTGCTAACTCTTACAACATTTCCTCCTTCTTCATCTACTGCTATTAGAAGTGGAACTTTTGAGACTTCATTAAATTTTTTTATATCACTTTTTATTTGTTCCTCTGTTTTATCTTTGAAAAAATCTGAAAAAAATAGATATCCACCAAATTGCTTTTCTTTTAACTTTTCTAAATCACTTGTAGTATGTGTTCCCACTAAAAATAACTGTGCTATTACTTCTTCTTCGGTTAATTCTTTTAGTTTTTCTTCTGCTTTTTTAGTATAATTGTTAAGCTTTAGTTTATTAGAATTATCCGCTTTACTTTCTAACACATTCTTACTTTGGCTCGCCTCCTCTTGTATTACTTCTTGGCCTTTTTCTGCTTTTGTTTCTCTTTTTGCATTTTCAGCAAGTGTACATTTTAGCAATACAAATAATAAAGCTAATATTAAAATTATAATACATATACTTATTAATGTTTTTATGTTATATTTTATTAATTTATTTTGTTTTTTGTTCACTTTATTTACTCCTTTATTTCTATTCAAGAAAAGGGCACAGTGGTGTTACTTCCAATGTAATATTCTCTCAAACAATACTCCTACTCCTTTTTTTACATATCTTTGTATTTTTTAAGTAATTTCTTGAAGAAGAGACAATCCATGCTCACTCCCATAATTATCTATTATCTTTTTGGGTGTAACTTGGTAAATTCTTTTAGGTATTCCTTACCAATTAATCATTACACCATTTTTTCAATTTCTTAAAATATAAGGTAATTCAATATAAATATCAAATTAATGATATTATTGCTGTATTTCTTCCTGCTTTTTCTTTATCTATTCTATACGAATGTAATACATCCTTATTGCATACTGTGCATATATTACTTTCTATTATATTTTCTTTTTGCAAGCCCATTTCTTCTAACATCGTTCTATTAATTAAGTTCGTATCTATAAAATATTTTTGTTTTCCTTCTTTTTCTTCACCTTTTTCTATTATTTTATGGTTTATATTCATATATGAGAAAGTATTTTCAAAAATATTTTTTACATCTTCATCTACTTCAAAATGACACTTTCCTATTGCTGGACCTATACAGCAAATAATGTCTTTTGGATTTGAATTATATTCTTTTATTATCTTCTTTACTGCTACTTGTGCAATTTTTCCAACTGTTCCTTTCCAGCCAGAGTGTATATTTCCTATTATATTTTTTACAGGGTCGTAAATATAAATTGGAGTGCAATCTGCAAACCTTAGTGAAAATGATATTCCTTTTTTGTTTGTTATAAGTCCATCCACTTTGTCTGGCTCAGTTTCTTTGTTATCTATTCTTTGTACTAAATTACTATGTATCTGTTCTTTTATTTTTATTAATTTACTATAGTCTAAATGTAAACTTTTATATAGATTTTTATAATTTCTGCCATTGTCTTCTTCATAGTTATCACATCTTGTTGTATAACAATGTTGTAATTTATTTTTATATTCTAGTAACTTTCTAAATTGTAAATATTCCACATTTCCATCTTTTATATGAAGTATATTTTCATTTGACAAATCTTTCATTTTATTTTCCTCCTATTAATTATATTACTATATTACTTTTTTTTATTCAATATCCAGTTGTATATTGCTACTACTCGTCAAAAAGAACCTTACTTAAATTTCAAGTAAGGTTTCTATTTTGTTATTTAATCCATTTCGGTAAATCTACCTTTTCAATAGTTGTTGAAAAAGTGTTGTTACTTTGAGTTGTAATTATCAGTTTAAACTTATCTCCTCCAAGTTCTTCTAAACAAACACCTTTAATGTTTGCTTTAATAATTTTGTCCTGATGAGGTTTACTCATTATTTTAATTAAGTTTTCCCTATCACATCCTGCTACATATTTTTCTCCTGTTTTAAAAAGAGCTTTGATACCTTGTATTTCTTCAATATCGTCTAAAATAATAGCTTCCCGTAATTTTTCATCAGCTATTATTATCCCGTCTTTTAATGTCATGTTCTTTACTTTTTCCATTGCTACATTAAAACTATTATTTCCTTTCAATAGCTTTTCTTTCTTTTCCAGTCTGTTAAGTATTGTACGTGCTCCTGTAAGCATAAATATAAGAAAAAACCCAAATATCATCCCAAAAATAAGAATCTGATTTTTCACTCCATAATATGCGAAAAACATTGTAAATATCCATATAACAAATATTGATATCAAATAATTGTTTTTTCTCTTTCTTATCCGTTGTAATGTATCAGTTTCTTTTAATTTTATAGGTATTTTAGGTTCTACAAATACACATAAAATAAACTGTGCCATACATAAAATAATTGTTATTCCTATAATAATTCCATCCATACTATAATTTCCTCCTTTAAATATTAATTTTCATTGCTGTTTTTAGTTACTTTCGTAGCTCCTTATGATACTAAAATAGGAGTTTTCAATATTCAATTATGTAAGCATTATATCATAACTTTGATGGAATAACAATAAGTTTTTGTATTTTATGCGAACTTGATTGTTCTTTGCATATCCAAAGTTCATAAATCAATAGACGAACACAAAGAAATCGAAAAAATGTTACATTATTAAATTGTTAAAAGCAACCAATGATAGTATTTCTATCTTTGCTTGCTTTTTACTTTTCTATTCTATACTCTTCAAACTCTCAATCATATCAATTTTCTTCAAAGCAAAATATGTTACTATATTTACTATTAGTGTGAATATTACTGTTATTGCTACTGAATATATATAACTTGGTATTCTTATTTCTTGACCAAACCTTAAAACATTTATTTCACAGGTTTTTACTATGAATATACTTAAAAAATATCCTCCTATTAGTCCAAATATTATCCCTATTGTAGTTAATATTGCGGTTTCTCTTGTTACATAGTCATATACTTCTTTATCGTAAAAACCTAATACTTTTAAGCTAGCAAGTTCTCTTATTCTTTCACTTATATTTACATTTGCTAAGTTATATAATACTACAAATGCCAGCATTCCAGCTGATACTATTAATATAACTACAACATAGTTTAAGTTTTTCATCATGTCGTCCATTACATTTTCTATGTTAGAACTTAATGATACTGTATTTATATTTGGCTCTTTTAGAAGCTTACTTGCAAGTTCTTCTTCTTGCTCATCTTTTACATTATTTTGTGCAAATAATACATTTGTATCATATTTTCCATATAGCTGTTCATATAGGCTTTTAGGCATATATACATAGTGATAAATATAATTTTCTACAATATCTGAAATGGTTAATCTATTTTCTTTTCCATCTGCATCTTTTAATATTATGCTATCTCCTTTTTTTACTTCTAATAATTCTGCCACTTTATCTGTTATTACTATTTTTCCTTCTTCTAATTGAACCTCTTTTTTTGTTTTCCTATCTGACAAATGTATTAGTTCATTTATTTTTTCATCTTTTGCTATAATAATTTGTACCGCTTCTTCACTTTCACCATTTGCTAATGTTCCAGATGTCATATTAGCCTCTGCTATTTTATTAATTTCTTCTTTTTCTTCTAAGTTTTTAACAAAATTCTCTATAATTGTTTCTTCTAAGTCACTTTTTAAGCTTATTTGCATATCATAGTTATACACATTTTCATATTGTTTTATTAAAATATCTGAAATTGCATCTTTTATTCCAAAACCTGTTAATATAAGTGCTGTACTTCCTGCAATTCCTACTATTGTCATAAATACTCTTTTTTTATACCTAAATATATTACGAACTGTTACTTTTTTACTAAAACTTAAATTCTTCCATATAAAAGGAATTCTTTCTAATAATATTCGTTTTCCTGACTTTGGAGCTTTTGGCCTCATTAATTGTGCTGGAGTATCTCCTACTATTTTTAAAAGTGTATATAAACTTGCTCCTATTATACATACACTTGCTATACCTAAGCCTAATATAGCAAAATATACATTAAAACTTGCAACAAAGTTTGGTACTACATACATCATGCTATACATCATCCATATAATTCTTGGAAGTGTTTCAAATCCTATTATCATTCCTATACTTCCACCAATTAGGCAAGCTAAGCCAGAATATAATAAATATTTACTTGCAATTTGCGCTTTGTTATATCCTAATGCCTTCATTGTTCCTATTTGTACTCTTTGCTCTTCTACCATTCTAGTCATAGAAGTTAATGAAATAAGTGTTGCTATAACAAAAAATACTATTGGAAATACTCTTCCTAAATTTTCTATACTTTTTGTGTCTTGCATAAATCCACTATAACCTGGGTTTGAATTTCTATCTAATATATACCAAGTTGGATGTTCTATTTCTTGTATTTTTTGCTTTGAATTTAGTAATTCCTTTTCTGCTTCTTTTATTTTTTCTTCATATTCTACCTTATTTGTTTCAAATGTTTTTCTCCCTTCTTGTAATTGCTTTTTTGAAGTATTTATTTCTTGTTTTCCATTTTCTATTTGCTTATTTGTTAACTCTTTTGTTTTATTTAATTCTTTTTTATTATTTTCTAATGTAGTTTTAGCATACTCTAATTTTTCTTTTCCTTCTTTTATTCCATTTTGTATTTTTTCTAATACATTATTTATACTTAATACCCCAGACTCTAACTGTGTCTTTTGTACTTTTATATTTGTTAATGTTTTTTCTATATTTTCTTTTTGTACTTGAATACTAGCTATTTCTTCTTGTGTTAAATTATTGTTGTTAAGACTTTCATTTATTATATCTAACTTTTTTTGTAGTTCTTCTATATTAGTATTTATACTTTGTAAGTTAACTTGTAGATCTTGTTTTTGTTTATTTAAAAGTTCTATTTGTGAAAAAGCATTTTGCTCTTCTTTTTCTAATTTTTCCTCTTCTTCTTTAATTTTAGATTTAGCAATTTTTATATTTTCTTCTGCCAACTTAAATTTTTGCTCCGCTTCTTTACTTTTATTATTTAAAGTAATTTCAGCACTATTTAATTCTTTTTCTCCTTCTATAATTTCATTTTCTGCTTCTTTTAGTTTATTATTAGCTATAGTTTTTTCTTCTTCAAATTTTGCTTCTCCTTCTTCTAGTTTTTCTTGTGCAATAGCTTTTACTTCATCATATCTTGCAGTTTCTCTTTTATTTTTTACTTCTTCTATTTTTGTAGTCACTTCTTGTACATAATTGTTATATTCTTGTGAATCTGTTATCATTTGCTTAGAATTTTCTAGTTCAATATATATTACAGTATATACTTCTGAGTCAAAACTTTCTTTTGGCAAATACATGTTATAGCTCACCATTCCAGAGCCTAATTTTGATGTATCTCTTTGTCTTGAAACATAAAGTGGACTATTCATTGTTCCCACAATTGTAATCCTTTTTTCCTTTATTATACTGTCATTTGCTTCCTCAATATTAAGACTATCTCCAATTTTCTTTCCTGTTCTATCACAAAATGCTTTTTCAATTAAACACTCATTTTTACTTTGAGGTATTCTTCCATTTATTAGTGCTACCTTATTTATATTATCTATTGGTAACACTTTAGTTACAATTTCAGTATCTTCATAATTAATTAAAACATCTTCACTATATTCTCCATAAGCTTTTTTTACACCTTCTACCTGTTCTAATGCCTCTATATCCTCATTAGTTAAACCTAAAGTAGACAGAATTTGTATATCATACACATTTTGGCTATCAAAATAATTATCAATAGTAGATATCATATCAGGGCTTGCTGCCCTCATACCCGCAAAAAATCCCACACCTAAAAAAGCCATTAATAAAATGGAAATAAACCTTTTATACGTATTTCTAATTTCTTTCAAACTATCTTTTAATAACGCTTTTCTCATTTTTTCCGCACGCTAGGGACGGTCCTTTTCGTTCCGAATTCGGAACGCTGGGGACACTCCTTCGCTTACTCCTTATTTTATTTTTTGTTTTCTTTATAATTATTTAATTCTTACTTATTCTTGTTCTGCTTAATCCTATACATTCTCCTAATTTTGCTTTTGTTGGCTTTATTTTCATGTTATTGTATAGTTTTTTTATTAATCTTTTATCTCCTTTTAATTCTTCTAATGTTATTTGTTCTTTTTTTATAAATTGATTTATTTGTTCTTTTATTTTCTCATCTGTTAGTTCTTCTTTTTCTAATTCTCCAAATAATTCTTCGTCGTATTCTATTTTTAAAAATTCCTTTAAATAATTAAATTTTGATTTAAATATTTTTTGTAATAATTCATCTGTTACAATTCCTTTTTTGTTTATATAATCATTATAGCTTGAATATTTATATTCTCCTTCTGTTTTTGTAATCCCAGCTTTCACTGGATTCATATGTACATATTTTATACATTTCGTCAGATAATCTTGATTATATATTTCTTTACTTTCAAATCGATTTCTAAATACATATCCTACTCTATTTTCTACTTTATTATAATGTAGAGCATATGTTGTATTTAATTTTCTCATGAACATTGTTAATTCATTTATATCCTCAGTGTATATAATAATATGAACATGATTATTCATTACACAATAATTAATAATGTCTATTTTTTGCTTTTCTTTAAAAAATTTCATTAATTGAATATATTTTTGCTTATATTGATTTTTGTAAAATATTTCTTCTTTTTTTATTCCTTGAACCATTATATGGAAAAAACCATTTTCTAAACTTTTTCTTGCAATTCGGGGCATAATATTACCTTCTTTCTTTTATTATTTTTGCCCCAATTTAATTAATTTTTATTTTAGTTTAAGGAGTGTCCCTAGCGTTCCGATTCTGGAACGAAAAGGGCCGTCCCTAATGTGCTACTACTACCACTCTATTTCTTCTATTGATGTTGGTTTTTCATTTGTTTCTATTTTTTCTGCTCTTCCGTTTTTGAAGTGTATTACTTTGTCGGCCATTGGTGCTAATGCTGTGTTGTGAGTTATTATTATTACTGTCATATTTTCTTTTCTTGATGTATCTTGTAATAGTTTTAGTATTTGCTTTCCTGTTTTGTAGTCTAGTGCTCCTGTTGGTTCGTCACATAATAGTAACTTTGGATTTTTTGCTATTGCTCTTGCTATTGCTACTCTTTGTTGCTCTCCTCCTGATAATTGTGATGGAAAATTCTTTTTTCTTTCTTTTAATCCTACTTTTTCTATTATTGTTTCTGGATCTAGTGAGTCCTTACATATTTGAGTTGCAAGTTCTACATTTTCTACAGCTGTTAGGTTTTGTACTAGGTTATAGAACTGGAATATGAAACCTATATCTTCTCTTCTATATTTTATTAGTTCTTTGTTGTTTAACTTGTTTACTTGTTTTTCATCTACTATTACTTCTCCTGATGTTACATTGTCCATTCCTCCTAGTATATTCAATGTTGTGGTTTTTCCTGCTCCACTTGGTCCCACTATAACTACTAGTTCTCCTTTTTCTATACTAAAGTTTGTGTTTTCTAAGGCTTTTATTGTTATTTCTCCTATTTTATATTCTTTATTTACATTTTTAAATTCTATATATGACATTTATACTTTCCTCTCTTATAAGTATTTTTCTATATTATCATATTTATATTCACTTTTCTAGTAATTTCACTGAGTTTTCACATAATAAATTTAAAGTAAATTAGTTCCAGTTATATAGTTTAATAATTCAATTCCCTTACAATAACTATAACATTTTTTATATAAATAAAAGTATTTCAGCATACGAACAAGCTCTTGTCACTTCTCCATATTTTCAAATTAACTTTTTCTGAAAATGAAAATTTTTACTTTGCTTTGTGATTTCGAAATTCCATATTGTTTTCTATATAATAAAAAAACAGACTTTTTTAGTCCCTTTTTTTATTTCAATATTATTAGTTTTGTTCTAATTTTAATAAAGTTTCCTTTATATCTAACCCTCCTGCATAACCTACTAATTTTTTATTACTACCTATTACCCTATGGCATGGTACTACTATCATAATTGGATTGTTATGATTTGCTGCGCCTACTGCTCTTGAAGCTTTTTTATTTCCTATTTGTTTTGCTATTTCTCCATAAGTTCTTGTTTCTCCATATGGTATTTCTAGTAGCACATTCCATACCTTTTCTTGAAACTTCGTTCCTTTTATTAATAGCGGTAATGTAAACTTCTTTCTTTTTCCTTCTAAATATTCTAATATTTGCTTATAAGCTTTTTTTATTAATTTTGTTTCCACTTTTTCTCCTTTAGGATATTCACTATTTACTTTTACTGTTTCTATTCTTGAAATCTTATTTTCTCTTTCTGATATTATAAGTATTCCTATATTTGTTTTATATGTATTCCAATATTCCATTCTTTGCTCCTTTTAATTTAAGTAATTTTTCTAATCTTATTTTAAAGTTGTATTTACTAAACAAATAAACAAGTAGATAAATAATACTACTTGTTTATTGTTTACTATTCATATAATGCTTTGACTTTTTTATAGAACGTCCATATATCTTCTACATTTCGCGCATTTTCATACCTTTGACTTACTTTTAAATCAGATAAGAATAATCCATGACAACCTTTTTTATTGCAGTCCTCTAAATTTACTTCATTATCATCTACTAATATAGCTGGAATAAATGGATATATATAAGATGATTTCTTTTGATCATATGGAACATATATTATATCACTATAGGCATTTTGTGGTATTTTATTAAGCCATATACTTTTTTCTTTTGTAACCCCTATTCTATTAATTACTTTTGTTAAAATAATAACATAGCATTCTTCATTTATCCGTTGCATTATTTCACAAATGCCATCTCTTATTGGGATATCAATATAATATCCTGGCAACCACATATTTTTACGTGCATCTTTATCCTGTTCAAATAAATTCAAAACACCATCTTCATCAAAATAAACAATAAAATTATCTTTCATTTTTATTCCTCCTACTTTCAATTTTGAATACTTAAATTCAAGCTTACTCCTGAATTTAAAAATAGGTCTACAATTACTTTTATATTTTTAATAAGTATACAATATTTTCCTTTAAATTTCAATATTTTTTTATATCTTAATTGAAAAATAAATTTTTCTATTTGTTATTTTACTTAAGGAGTGTCCCTAGCGTTCCGATTTCGGAACGAAAAGGACCGTCCCTAACGTGCTGATTAAAAATACTGGTATTCCACTTGAGTATGGCGCTATGTCATATTGTTGAAAATATATTGCTATTGCATTTGGTGTTATATAGTAGCTATTTAAATTAAATGTTTCTAATACTAATTCACAGTAGTTTTCAAAATATTGATTTTTTCCTTCTTCTATTTGCGTTTTTATTTGTTTATTTATTTCTTTTAATATGTCAATTGTATAATATGTATTATTTGGGAAAAAGTTTGATAGTGGTATTATGCTTGTGTCTTTTAAATTCCAATTTTGTGAAGTTCTAATTGTGTTTCCATGTGCTCCTCCTGTAAATTGGTATTCATCTTGGTATAAACTTATAATAAATCCCTCATTATAAGTTATATTATATTCTGATATAACTTCATATACCATAATAGGATAACCATTTGCCTTATTATATTCATATACTTCTTTGGCATTTTCATATAAATCAGTTTTTATATATTTTTCTAAATTAATTGCTTTCTTTTTATTATAATTATTAAATCTCTCTTTTCCTCGTGTATATTTAGAAAAAATTATTTGTGGATATTCTATTTTGTATGTAAGTATAACTGTATTTTTGTATTCTAAATTCCCTTTTAATATTCTATTTTCTATC
>CAMXOP010000022.1 GCA_947245665.1 uncultured Clostridiaceae bacterium | reverse complement strand
AATAATAGAAAAACATTTCTCCTGTTTGTAAGTTATTTACTTGCTCCATTATTGAGGCATATAGGTATATTTTTTCCCATTTTTCTGGTATCATAAAAAATAATTGTTTTTGTATTTTTGAATATATAGCTCTTAGTTTGTTTGTACTAAGCATATGTATTTCTCCCTTATATAAATCTCCTTTTATTTTATTTATTATATTACTTCTTTAATTTTTTTTCAATAAAAAATCTAATTTTATTAACTTTTTTATGTAAATATAGTAAATTATATTTATACTTTTTTAAAAAAAGAGAAATTACATGCAGAACAAATTCCAATACTATGTAATTGGTAGGTGTACCTATCTAACCCAAAAACATACTGGTGTAGCGCACACCAAAGCAGGTATCCATTAGGTACCTGCTTTTTACATTTGTTTGTGAAATTTCTTTTCATTTAAGTAATCTCTTCCAAGAATGGGTCGCCCAGATGGCTACCCCTACAATTCTAATTATTGACTATTCATTATTCATTAACTATTATGCTTTCTCCTGTCATTTCTTGTGGTTTTTCTAGTCCCATTATTTTAAGCATTGTTGGTGCTAAATCGGCTAGTTTTCCTTCTTTTAGTTTCGCATTTTCCATTCCTACCAATATTAATGGTACTGGATTTGTTGTGTGAGCTGTGTGTGGCTCTCCTGTTTTGTAGTCTACCATTTGTTCTGCATTTCCATGGTCTGCTGTTATTAGTAGTACTCCCTCTACATTTTCTATCGCTTCTACTACTTTTCCGTACGCTTTCGTCTACTGTTTCTATTGCTTTTATAGCTGCTTCTAAGCTTCCTGTATGACCTACCATATCTGGGTTTGCATAGTTTAATATTATGCAATCATATTTTTTAGAGTTTATTGCTTCTAGTACTTTTTCAGTTACTTCAATAGCACTCATTTCTGGTTTTTGGTCATATGTTTCTACTTTTGGTGAAGGTACTAATATTCTTTCTTCTCCTTCATATTGTTTTTCTTCTCCACCATTAAAGAAAAATGTTACATGTGCATATTTTTCTGTTTCTGCTATTCTTAATTGTGTTAAACCTTGTTTTGATATATATTCTCCAAATGTATTTTTTAGTTCTTCTTTTTTGAAGGCTATGTGCACATTTGGCATTGTTTCATCATAGTTTGTCATACATACATAATATAAATCTAAATCTTTTTTTGTTTCAAATTCATTAAATTCTTTATCCACTAATGTTCTTGTTATTTCTCTTGCTCTATCTGGTCTAAAGTTAAAGAATATAACTGAGTCATGCTTTCCTATTGTTGCTATTGGTTCTT
The DNA here is from genome assembly GCA_947245665.1 of uncultured Clostridiaceae bacterium. Lineage (GTDB taxonomy): Bacteria > Bacillota > Clostridia > TANB77 > CAG-508 > UMGS1663. The sequence continues at coordinate 19,357 of CAMXOP010000022.1, read as the reverse complement.
CTCCATTTGTAATAATTGTTGGAAGTATAAATTCATCAAATGTTTCTTTTTGGTATGAGTCTTCTACTGCTGATACTGGCGAAATTGCTTTTTCTCCTTCACCTTCTACTAGGGCTTTGTATGCTTTTTCTATTCTTTCCCATCTTTTATCTCTATCCATTGCGTAGAATCTTCCTGTTATACTTGCTATTTTTCCAACGCCTTTTTCTTTCATTTTTTCTTCTAATTCTGATACATAGCTTTCTCCTGAGGCTGGTGGCGTGTCTCTTCCATCCATAAAACAATGTACATATACATCTTCAAAGTCTTTTCTTTTTGCAAGTTCTAATAAACCAAATATATGTCGAATATGGCTATGTACGCCTCCATCAGATAATAACCCCATTATATGAAGCTTTGAGCCATATTTTTTACAATTTTCTATTGCTTTTATGAATTCTGGATTACTAAAAAACTCTCCATCTTCTATTGATTTTGTAATTCTTGTTAGTTCTTGGTAAACTATTCTTCCTGCTCCTATATTTGTATGACCTACTTCAGAGTTTCCCATTTGTCCGTCTGGAAGTCCTACATTTAAACCACTTGTATACATAGCAGTTGTTGGGCATGTTTTCATTAGTCTATCTATATTTGGAGTATTTGCAAGTTTTACAGCATTTGCATTTTCGTTTTCGTTTTCTCCAAAACCATCTAGTATCATTAGCATTGTTAATTTATTTTTCACTTTGTTTTTACCTCCTGATATAACTATAATTCCATTTCTGGTACTTCTTTTGTTCTAAAGTTTTCTATGTTCTTCTTTATTCCATTTATTACTGGTGATATTTCGTTTAGGTTGTTTAATTTATTACTTTTTATTATTGTTTCTTGCTCTGAATATTGCTTTTGCATTTCTTGTAGGTTTTGAATTCTTGTTATTCTTGCAATTCTTTGCCTAAATGCTTTTTCTCGTTCTCTCATTTTTTTGTTCCTTTCTGTCTGAAAGTCAGAAGTATTTACTATTTACTATTTACTATTTTCTATTTACTATTCATTTTTTCATAGAATAGTAGTACCTAAAATATATAGAGTAGCGTGAGGGGTGTTTAATTTATTTTTTTAAAATTGACTTTTTCGTTAAGCCGGTGGGGACCGCTTAGAGTAAGTAAAATAGTGAGTGGAATGAAATGGAACTCACTATTTTACTTACTTTTTGTAGAAGGGTAGAAAATCAATTTTAAAAAAATAAATTAAATTCCCTAGGATCGGATTATTTAACACATTATTCTGCTGACATTATAATATTTTTAAATTCTTCTACTTTTAGGCTGGCTCCGCCTACTAGTGCTCCATCTATGTCTGAGGTTTCAAATAGTTCTTTGGCATTTGAAGCTTTTACGCTTCCTCCATATAGTATTGATACCACATTTGCTACTTCTTCTCCATATATATTTTTTATTTCATTTCTAATTTCTTTTATAGAATTATTTGCATCTTCTGATGTTGCTGTTTTTCCTGTTCCTATTGCCCATATTGGTTCATATGCTATGATTACATTTTTTACTTGTTCTGTACTTAAACCTTCTAATGCAAGTTTAGTTTGATTTGTTATAACTTCATTTGTTTTTCCTTCTTCTTTTTGTTCTAAGGTTTCTCCTACACATACTATTGGCTTTAAATTATATTTAAAAGCTGATTTTACTTTTTTGTTTACAGTTTCATCTGTTTCTGCAAAGTACTGTCTTCTTTCTGAATGTCCTATTATAACATATTCTACATTTATCACCTTAAGCATTTTACCTGAAACTTCTCCTGTGTAAGCTCCTGTCTCTTCCCAGTGCATATTTTGTGCGCCTATTTTTATTTTTGTGTTCTGAGCTGTTAATAGTGAATAAAAAAGGTCTGTATATGGTACACATAGCACTATTTCACTTTTAGCTTCGTAAGTACATTCTGAAAGTCTTGTTATAAATTCCATTGCTTCATTTGGAAGCATATTCATTTTCCAGTTTCCTGCAATTATCTTTCTTCTTGACATAACTTACTTTCCTTTCCTTGTTCTTTATATACTCTAATTTCTTCTTTTTTGTTTTGTTTTTCTTGCATAATTTCAAAAATTCTGTCTTGTTCATCTGTATGCTCTGTTCTCATAAGATTAGTGTATTTTTGAATTTTTCTTAACATTCCTATATTTTCTATATATTGTGCACTTTCTATTTCTGGTTCTTTTACTTTTTTAAGCCTTTGATTTATTTCTTTTTGTGTTAAGTCAATTTCTACATGATACATATGACATATTGTGCCTTTTAGTTTTTTATGAGGAGTTGGTATATCTGCTATTTTTTGTAATTTTTTTATTTCTTCTTGCTTAATTCCTAATTCTTCATACATCTCACGATATATAGTTTGCATAGGAACTTCGCACTCCTTCATATGTCCTGAACACAAATCATATTTTCCTGCATCTAATACTAAATCATTTCTTCTTTTTAGTAATAATATATTTCCTTCATTATTTGTTATTATTGCTGATACAAATTCTAGTTTATCTTTATTCATGTTAAACATCCTCTTTTATTATTGTCTTTTTATAATTTCAATTATTTTTGCTTTTATTTAATATACTTCTTTATGTTTTCTGTGGGCTTCCGATTGGGGACAGTTCCTAATCTATCCAGATTATTTTATTTTTTTACTTGTTATTATATTCTATCTTGTTTCCGATTAGGAACCGTCCCCAATCTACCAATCTACTTATCTACTATTCTTTATCTAATAAAGCTTCTATTCCTGGTAATTTTTTACCTTCTAAGAATTCTAGGCTTGCTCCTCCTCCTGTTGATATATGAGTCATCTTATCTGCTAAGCCTATTTTTTCTACTGCTGCTGCTGAGTCGCCTCCACCTATTATTGTTATTGTCTCATTTAAGTTTGCTAAATTATTTGCTATTTTATTTGTTCCGTTTGCAAATTTTTCATATTCGAATAGTCCAAGTGGTCCATTCCATATAATCGTTTTTGCTTTTTTTAATTCTTGTTCAAATAGTTCTACTGTTTTTGGCCCTATGTCTAAGCCTTCCCAACCTTCTGGTATTTCATTTGATGAAACTGTTTGAGTGTTTGCATTTGGGCTAAACTCATCTGCTACTACATTATCTATTGGTAATAATAGTTTTACATTTTTCTCTTCTGCTTTTTTTATTAGGCTTTGTGCTAATTCTAGTTTATCTTCTTCACAGATAGATTTTCCTACATTATATCCCATAGATTTAAAGAATGTGTATGCCATTCCTCCTCCTATTATTAATGTATCTACTTTTTCTAATAAACTATCTATTACTCCTATTTTATCTGAAACTTTTTTTCCTCCAAGAATTGCTACAAATGGTCTTTGTGGATTTTCTAATGCATTTCCTAAAAATTCTAGTTCTTTTTCTATTAGAAACCCTGAAACTGCTGGTAAATAACTTGCTACTCCTGTTGTTGAACTATGCGCTCTATGTGCTGTTCCAAATGCATCATTTACATATATCTCTGCTAGACTTGCTAATTTCTTTGATAGTTCTTCATCATTTTTCTCTTCTCCAGCTTCAAACCTTACGTTTTCTAGAAGAACTATTTCGCCTTCTTTCATATTATTAGTTAACTCCTTAGCGCTTTGACCTACTACATCTTCTGCTAATTTTACCTCTACATTTAGTAATCTTGAAAGTTCTTCTGCTACTGGCTTTAGTGAAAATTCTTTTTTGAATTCTCCCTTTGGTCTTCCTAAATGTGAGCAAAGTATTATTTTACAATTGTTTTCTAATAAATATTTTATAGTAGGAAGTGCTGCTACTATTCTTCTATTATCTGATATTTTCCCTTCTTCATCAAAAGGTACATTAAAGTCACATCTTACAAGTACTTTTTTATTTTTCAAATCTATATCTCTGATAGTTTTTTTGTTCATTAAAAACCTCCAAATGTTTTTATATTGTTTTATTTAAAGATGTAGGGGCGATTAATAATCGCCCACTATTCGAAGAATTGGCTAATTTCTTAGGGTAATTTCCTTTGTAGCATGGGAGATTGATAATCGCCCCTACATCTAATTTTATTGTTCTTATCATATATTTAACCCTATTGTAAGCAAATTCTTCGAAGAGCGGGTCGCCGAAGGCAGTGACCCCTACAATATAATATTTAAAATTTATTAACTTCTACTTGCCATATATACTGCTAAATCTACTAATTTATTTGAATATCCCCATTCATTGTCATACCATGCTACTAATTTTACGAATTTATCTGTTAATTGGATTCCTGCTGTTGCATCGAATATTGATGTGTGTTCATCGTTTATGAAGTCTGATGATACTACTGCATCTTCTGTATATTCTATTATTCCTTTCATTTCATTTTCTGATGCTTTTTTCATAACTGCGCATATTTCTTCCATTGTAGCTGGTTTTGCTAGGTTACATGTTAAGTCTACTACTGAAACATCTACTGTTGGTACTCTAAATGCCATACCTGTTAATTTTCCATTTAATTCTGGTATAACTTTTCCTACTGCTTTTGCAGCTCCTGTTGATGATGGTATAATATTTGCAGCTGCTGCTCTACCACCTCTCCAATCTTTTTTAGATGCTCCATCTACTGTTTTTTGTGTTGCTGTTGTTGAGTGTACAGTTGTCATTAATCCATCTACTATACCGAAGTTATCGTTTATTACTTTTGCTAAAGGTGCTAAACAGTTTGTTGTACATGATGCATTTGATACTATGTTCATGCTTGGGTCATATTTTTCATTGTTTACTCCCATAACAAACATTGGTGCATCTTTTGATGGTGCACTTATTACTACTTTTTTAGCTCCACCTTTTATATGAGCCTGTGCTTTTTCCATTGTTGTGAATACTCCTGAGCATTCTAATACATAGTCTACTCCCTCTTTTCCCCATGGAATGTTTGCTGGGTCCATTTCATTATATACTTTTATTTCTTTTCCATTAACTACTAGTGTATTTTCTTTTGAAGTTACTTCTCCTTCAAATTTTCCATGTATTGTATCATATTTAACCATGTATGCCATGTAGTCTGCTGTAATAAATGGGTCATTTATTGCTACTACCTCTACTTCTTTCTTTTTTAAAGCTGCTTGGAATGCTAAATTTCCAATTCTTCCAAAACCATTAATTCCTATTTTTACTGACATAAAAAATTCCTCCTCACTTAATGTCAGGGGACACTCCTTACCCTTTTGTCACTCTCACTTGGGCAGAAGGAATATCCCCTCCCCTTATGAATAAGTGTTCAAATAGCTATAATTGTATCCTCTTTTCATTTTATATATTATTTACTAACATTGTTATTTTATACCAAGTGACCTTAGTTTTCAAGTATTTATACATATTATTTTAGGAAGATTTTCATTTTTTTGAAATTTTTTCAAAAAATTTCAAAAAAAGTATTGTATTATGTTAATTGTTGTGTTATAATAAATTTAGTTTTGAATAAAAACATAGTAACTTGAAAATTTCATAGGAGGTACACGGTATGACACGAGGACCCAATAACAGCAAATTAAAATGTAAAGTGAAAAAAATCGCTTAAAGCAGCAGCGCCGCGTAGTCGGCGGATCGGTGGGTAGAGTGCCCGAAAAATGTAAATCCGTATTTTTAAACTATACTTGAAAAAGGAGGAGTATTTGATGCGGTATACAACAGGATTTGTTTAGTTACAACATGCAGCTAATCGAAAAATAGTTATCGCGTCCCACAGGAGGGAAAAATATGCGGCATACGAGTGGCTTTGTTTAATTAAAACTAAACTACAACCAAAAACCAAATTGATCTGGCGCCAAATACAGTGAGCGCGAATAGTGGAGGTATTCCCGGCATGATCCTTATTTTTAATTCAGGCTTCACGTAGCAAAGTGAACCTCCCAAAAACTGAATAGTGTGAAATTTTAAAATCGCGGCCTAAATTAGGCCGCGATTTTCTTTTTATTTTCTATTTACTTTTTTATTAATTTTATAGTATAATAATAGTATAGAGTATTTAATATTAATTCTTTTACTCAAAAGAAAATTATAAAGGGCGTGAGCTTATATGAAAAATGTAATTTTAGAGGTTCATAATGAATTAGAAAACAATATAAAAACTAATACTTTTCAAGTTGAAAATACTACTAGCTTAGAACCAAATATTAATTCTAATATCGAACGTGAACTAAATAACGATATAGATACAGCTACCAACTGTTTAGCCTTAACTGTTAGAGAAAATTACCAAGTTGTCGCTGTTAAGAACTTCTTTAAAAAGAGTTTTAGAATTTCTTGGAAAGTTGCTTTAAGCATGGTTACTATTAATTTTTTAAATATGTTTTTATAAAAGATGTAATTTCTTCAAATTAGAAAATACATCTTTTTAATATAATAGTAAAGGATTTTAAATTGATTTTCCCTATACTACAAGAAATGGCGTAATTCGGTAAATACTCTTAGGCATTCCTAACCGATTACCCCCTACAGTTTTAACTTAAAATATAAACTTTCCTAGTTATAACATAAGAGTTTCTAACAATTTTCATTGTATTGAAACTCTTATATTATGCTTTTTTTAACATCTTTGCTATTGTATTTTTTATTTGTCTAAATATTTGAACTATTATATTATCTGAAACAACTGTTAGCGCTAAATCATTTTTTCTTTTTATTTCAGCCTCTTTTTCTATTAGTTTTTTTTCTTTTTCTTTATAATATCCTTCATAATATTCTAAAAAGTATTCTTGGCTTTCATTTGTATAAAAACCTATTAGTTCTTTATAGTCTTCCAATTTTTTTCTATATATTTGTATGTCTGAAATAGTTTGTACTCTATTATAGAGTCTATCAAAATACATTGTAAATATACTCATTTGTGAGTCCATATATAGTCTTCTTATTTCTGCTTCTTTTTCATATATTCTATTTAACTCTTTATTTATTTCTTCCATATTTCCATCACTTGTATTATTTTTTAAGCTTCTTTTTATTCCTATTATTTCTTCTGATGCATATAACATCTCATCTAGGTTGTTTTGTATAGTTACGTAGCTACTTTCACCTATTTCTTCTATTCCTTCTATTAGAAATTCATCTGTTGAATTTAATGTACTTTTTACTAGTGTTTTTTCATTTGATAAAAATAATAATTGTAATAATATATTGCATATTAATGGGTAACTATTTGGGCTGTATGTGTTTGCTTTTATTCCATATGCTTCTACATATTTTATTTCTTCTTCAAATATTTTTTGTGTTATATATAGTATTGAAGCTTCATTTAAAGCCATCGCATATACTTTATAATCTGAAAATATACATTGTCCTAGTTGCTTTACTTTTCCTTTTTTATCTCGTATATCTTGCATTGTATGAATGCATTCATATAAAAGCTCTTTTGACATATTATTTAGATCTTCTTCATCACTTATGAATAGAGTGTCTTCTTCATATGAGTATATAGCTTTTGACATTCCTTTTGGTATTATTGCTATATACATTTTTGCTCTCATTAGCTTTATATATATATATCCATAATCTATATATTTAAATCTGTTTGATATTTTAGTTGCTACGTTATCTGATATAATTATTTGTTGCTCTTTTGTTAGTTTTCCAATTACTTTAATATCAAATTTCTTTAGTATTTTACTTATTCCCATTTATTTCTCCTTGTTTATACCTATACAATTATATTATACTATATATTATATCGTTTTTTGTTACATTTTGTTTACGATTTTGTTACTTTTTTGTAGCAAAGCTTTTTTCTTTCTTTATATCGAATTTTTGTTTGTTATATTTGATTTACTTATCTAATTTTTCCTTTGCACTTAAATTTTACATAACAGAGATGTCTAGGCTAAAACTGCACTCTAGGAGTTAAAAACTAGATACTTTAGTTAATTTTATTATAAAGTTTCTTAGTTCATTTTTGTTTTCTATTGGAATAGATAAAGGAAAGAAGTTTCCTACCCTACTATTGACATTCAGCCAGAAAGTTGATGGTTCAAATTCTTTCCTTTAATTATTGTATTTCTGATAATATTTTATCTAAATTTTCTATTTTAGGGAATAGTGCACTTCCTAATTCATCATTGACTACTATTTGTAAATTTCCTTTTGATTTTTTTAATGTTATTTTTTTCAATTGAGTAAATGTTTCTATTTCTGTATTTAAAATTGCTTCTTTTAAAGTTTCTATATATACATCCTCTGTTATTGTTTCTTTATTTTTTTCTTTTTGTATAATATTTTCTAGGAATTTCATAACAATTTGCGAATAGTCTTTATTTGTTGTTTCCACTTCTAATGTTACTTTGTTTTCTTTTATCTCTATGTTTTGTATTTTCCACTTTAATTCTTTAAATAGTATTTTATTCAAGTCATGCTTTTGTAAATTTTCTTCATTTAAAATTTCATTATCTAATATACTTATTAGTTTATCATAGTCTATATATTTTTTGCTTTTTTCTATATCTCCTATTTTTAAAGCATTAAAAGTTTTATTTATTGTATTTGTTATTTTTGTTTTTGGATTGTTAATAATAGTAATACTAGTAATTAGGGTTATTATTGCAATTATTATAATAAAATACAACATTACTTTTTTCTGTTTTTTCTTAGACTTTCTTGACTTTTTTATTAACATTTTGCCTCCTATAAGTTTTAGAAGAAGGAATAAATATTTTACTCCTTCTTCTTATTTTAAGTAGATTATTATTCTGTATTATATTTTAATATTAGTTTTATTCTGATGCTATATCTTCTTGTGGAATATCATTTTTTTCTTCTACTTTTCCTGTTTCTTTTGATACATTATTTTGTTCTTCTACTACTGTATTAGTATTACTTTCTGTGTTTATGCTATTTTCAGTTACTGTATTTTTTTCTTCTACTTCTGTAATTGTATTTTCTTGTTTGTTTGAATTATTTTCATTTGTAGTGTTTTCAGTTATTGTATTTTCTTTTATGCTGTTATCTATTGTTATTTCATTTTGTGCATTCTTTTCAGTAGTTGTTACTTTTGTTGTATCTACAATAGTTGTTGTTTTTTGATTATTTTCATTTAATTTTGCTTCAACCTCTTCGTAATTTTGAGCTGTCACAGCTTTTCTAGCTCTATTTAATAATCCATAATTTGCAGGTACAACATCTTCTTCTTGACCTTTGTTATTATAATATACAGTTGTTGTTACACTATCACTTTCTTTATCAATTTGTACACCATTTGCTGTTACATTTGCTGTATTTGTTATAGAAATTTTTTCTCCATCATCTATTATATAGTTAAATAATTCTTTTTTATCTATTATTATTCCATCTAAGTGATATGTACATTCGCTTTGTTCAACATATCCATTATATAACGATGTTCCATTTGCTTTATTTATTGTATATTCTCTTTTCATTAGCCCTTCAGATACTGAAGCAGCTTTATACCAAACTATCATTTGATTATCATTTAGTGTAATATTATCATTATAAAGAGTTTTTAAATTATCTTTTATAGTTGCTTCAGTTGGTAAACCACCATTAATGTAATTTGCGAATGTTGTTTTTCTATTTCTAAAGTCACTTATTAATTGTTTTGTAGATTCAGTATCTTCTAATGCATTATTTATTGATGTATCATTGTAGCCACTTATAAATACTTGACCAGTTGGTTTAGTATTTCCTACATTAACTGTTCCTGCATATATATATCCATTTCCTGTTCCTGGATCAACACTACCAAGTGTCCTTAAGAATAGATTTACTTTATTTCCATTAGTATCTCCTTGTTGTTTTGGCTCTTCTGGTTTATTATACCATGGTGCCTTATCATATTGTGATTTTTTTTCTGTATAATCATATTCTCCAGTTTTAGTATTATAAATTTTTGTGTCTCCTGATATAAATTCATAATCTACTATTGAAGTTTCTTCACCTGCTGGTATTTGATGTTTAAACTCATCAAATACTGTATCTTTTACTTTTACTGTTATATCAACATATTTTGCGCTATCTCCACTTCCAATATTTGAAACATTCCATGTTAATGTTTTACCATTAGGTGCTACTGTAAGTTCATGTGAATTTGAAGTTGAAACATATTCTACTTCATCTGGTAGTGTATCTGTTACTGTTTGTGTTGTTGTTACTACTTCTGGGTAACTTCCTTCTACAGTGTTTTCTAATTTAAGTCTATATACAAATGTATTTGCATTTTCAGCGGTATCATATGGGTCATATATAAATTCATTATTTGTTAAATTAGGTGTTGTTTTTGTAAATGTTAATTTAGGTTCTGGTTTTTCAGTCCATTGTGCTGTATATGTTGCATCATTTGTTACTGTTGTAGCTACAGTTGGTTCCCAACCTGTAAAATTATATCCTGTACGTGTTGGTGTTCCATCAAAGTTTGGTGTTGGATCTCCATAATTTCTAGTATATAGTTGGTTTTCAAATATTGTTTTTCCTTCTACACCATCTGTATATGTTATAGTAAATTGAGTTCTATCATAATATAATCTTAATACTAAACTTCCATTTCCTAATATTATTCCGCTTGCTTTTCTATTTGTATGTGTTGTATTTTCTGTATATCCTTCATATGTTTTTGGTGTTGCTGTTACTGTTGTGTCTGTTGTTCCTGTTAAATTTTCTGTTTCTTCTAATACGTATCCTGATTCAGTTTGTTTATAGTGTTCTACTTTGTAGGCTGTAGTTGTATTTCTATCATAGTATAATTTTAATACTAAACTTCCATTTCCAAGTATTGTTCCATTTGCTTTTCTTTCTGCATGTTTTGTATTTTCTGTATATCCTGTATATGTTTTTGGTATTGCTGTTACTGTTGTGTCTGTTGTTCCTGTTAAGTTTTCTGTTTCTGCTAATACGTATCCTGATTCATTTTGTTTATAGTGTTCTACTTTGTAGGCTGTAGTTGTATTTCTATCATAGTATAATTTCAATACTAAACTTCCATCTCCAAGTATTGTTCCAGTTGCTTTTCTTTCTACATGTGTTGTATTTTCTGTATATCCTGCATATGTTTTTGGTGTTGCTGTTACTGTTATGTCTGTTGTTCCTGTTAAGTTTTCTGTTTCTGCTAATACGTATCCTGATTCAGTTTGTTTATAGTGTTCTACTTTGTAGGCTGTAGTTGTATTTCTATCATAGTATAATTTTAATACTAAACTTCCATTTCCAAGTATTGTTCCATTTGCTTTTCTTTCTGCATGTTTTGTATTTTCTGTATATCCTGTATATGTTTTTGGTATTGCTGTTACTGTTGTGTCTGTTGTTCCTGTTAAGTTTTCTGTTTCTGCTAATACGTATCCTGATTCATTTTGTTTATAGTGTTCTACTTTGTAGGCTGTATCTTTATTAGGTGTATATGTTACTGTTACTGTTGCATCTTTTGTTCCCATTGTTCCTGTTACTGTCTCTATGTCTGCTGTATATCCTGGTATTACTGGACTTGTTACACTATATTTTTCTTTATATTTTAATGAATTTGTATATGTTTTTTCCGCTTCAGTTCCATTTTCATATACATAGTTTATTGTTAATGTATAACTATTTTTTTCATAATATAAATTAATTATATTTTCCTTAGTTGTTATTATTATTCTTTCAAAATCTGCTGTTTGATATGTGTATCCTGGTATTTCTTTTACTTCACTTGCACTTATTATCTCTTTTTTAAATTCTTGTTTTTCTACTAATTTAGACTCAGATATTGTTTCTTTGGTATCTATATCTAAATAGTTTACTGTGTAGTTTAAATCTGTACGTTTTGTATATAAGAAGTTTATTACGTTATTTTCTACATTATTTTCGTCAACTTTTCCTATAACTATTGTTGCTGTTGTTGGTTCTACTTTATTGTATCCATCAATACTTATCGCTTTTTCTGTTACTGTTGTTTCATATTTTAGTCCTTTTATTGATTTAGAATTTGCTATTGGTTCTTGTGTATCTTTATCAAGATAGTTAACAGTATAACTTAAGTCTGTACGTTTTGTGTAATAGAAGTTTATTTCATTTTTTCCTGCTCCTATTGTTATTTCTTCTATTGTTGGTTCTACTTTATTATATCCTGCGATATCTATTGCATTTTCTGTTACTGTTGCTTCATATGTTTGACCTTCTACTGTTTTTGCTGGTGCTATTACTTTATTTGTATTTTTCTCTAAATAGTTTACTTTGTAGCTTAAGTCATTACGTTTTGTGTAATAAATATTAATTACATTTGTTCCTGTTCCTATTGTTAGTGTTTCTTTACTTACACTGTCATATTTGTATCCAGTTATAGGTATTACTTCTTTCTTAGTATTTATAGTATCATTATATGTTTGGTTATATACTGTTTTTGATTTTGCTATTTCTTTATTTGTATCTTTTTCTAAATATCTTACTGAATAGCTTAAATCTGTGCGTTTTGTATAATAAATATTAATTACATTTGTTCCTGTTCCTATTGTTAATATCTCTTTACTTGCATTATCATAGTTATATCCCTTTATTTCAATTATTTCGTTTTGACTAATTACTTTTGTTCCATATGTTTGATTTCCTATTGTTTTTGTATTTGCTAATTCTTTATTTGTATCTTTTTCTAAATATCTTACTGAATAAGTTAAATTATTATTAATTATATTTTTAAAGTCATATCCATCTTGTTCAGTTTTATATCCTTTTACAGATATTTCTTCTGCTTTATATTCAATTATTTTGTCATTATCATCATATTTTGGTAGCTCTTTTGATGTATATAGCCATTTTCCTTCTTCATTTTCTTTTACTGTTATTGTATCTACTGTTTCTTTTCCATTTAAAACTTTTATTGTTATACTTTCAGGTCTTGTATTATCTGGGTTAGCATTATCTTCCCATGTTTTTTCACCACTTATTGTTATGTATTTATTTGCTGGAATTATTTCTTCTGTTGTAGTTGGTTCTTCTTCTGGTGTAATTCCTGGTACTGTTACTTCTACTGTGTTTATTATACAATCATTTTCTTTTATGTCATCATTGTTTACAATATATTCTACATTTCTTACTACTTTGTCTCCTATTGCTAAAACTTCTATTGTTTCTTCATATTTTACTAATTCATCTACAATATGTACATTTTGTAATGTTGTATTTCCCATGTTTGTTACTGTTATAGTATATATAATTACGTCGCCTGGTTTTACTCTTGTTTTTATTTCATTTTCTTCGTTTCTTTCTATTCCATTTATTTTAGTTGCAACTTTCTTTACTGTGTATGCTGGTTCTACTTCTTCTTTTATTAAATCTATGCTGCTTGTTAATGCTGCTACTGTTTGTGGTGCCCAACCTACATATAAACTTCCTGTTTCTACTGTTATTTCTTCTTGTCTTTCTGTTACGTATTCTTGGTTTGGAACATTGCTTGCTGTTGTTGATGTTGTTGTTCCTGTTACATTAGGTGTTTGTGGATTTGCTATTGTTTCTCCACCTTCATTATTTTGTGAACCTTGTTCTGGTTCTATATTTGGTTCTGTTGTTGGTTGTTCTTCTACTGGATTACCACTTTGGTTTCCTTCTTCTAATGGATTTGTTTGTGAACCATCTATTGCAGTATTACCTTCGGTAAAAGCTTTTGCTTCGTCATTACCTTTTGTAAACATGTATATACCTGTTGATGCTATAGCAAGTAATGCTATAATTATTGCTACAATTATAATAGTTCTCTTACTCTTATAATTTAGTCTTGATTTCATTTTTTCCCCTCCAATTTATAATTTATTTTATAATTCCCTGGCTTTTGTTATTAGCCTGTTTTTGTGTCCATTTGTACATGTTATTAGTGTTATTTCCCTTGTATTTGGTTCTACACTTTCTATACATGTCACATCATCTGGGTCTATTGTATATATTTTGAATATTTCGTATTCTACTGTATTTAGGTTTAGGTCTGTCATTTTTATTTTGTCTCCTATTTCTAGGTATTTTGTTTTTCCAAACATTGTACCATTTTTGTAGTTATGACCTGCCATTGTGTAGTTGCCTATATCATTTATATTTGTGCCCCAAAACTTTGTGATGGCCACTTTCATGGCCTCATCACTTGTTGTACTTACTATTGGATATTTAATGTTTATTTTTGGAATTTCTATTATTCCTTCTACATCATATCCATCTACTTTTATAAGTTCTTGTTTGTTTTCTTCATTTATTTCTCTTGTATCTGTGTTTATATTTTCTATTTTTGCAACTACTGCTGATAATTTGTCTTCGTTTTTTATTCTTCTTATATATTCAATTCCAATTATTACCCCGAATATAATTGCTCCTATAATTAATAGGATTAAAATAATATCACAGACTTTTTTCATTATTTATTTTCTTCCTTTTTACTTGCTTTTTTTCTTATTACTAGTACTATTATTATTGCTACTACTATTATTGCTAATGCTATAATTATTGTTGTTAGAGTATCAAATGTTACTGGTAGTTTTGATGTTTCTTTTATTGTAATTGTTTCTTTTTCATATATTGGTGTATAGTTTTGGTCACATGTTAAGAATTGTGCATCTATTACAGTTTCATCTCCATTTACACTTTTTATGAATGCTATATATTTGTCACCATTTTTTGAATCTTCTGGTTGCATGATTTCTAAGTTTTGTACTGGTAACCAGCTACTGTCATTTGCTTTTGGCTCTTTTTCTGTATATAGTGTATAAAAGCTTTCCATTAATTCTAATTTTTGCATTAAATCTAGTTTTTGTACTTCTTCTTTATTAGATATTTTTTCTGCTAGATTCATTAATTTTGAGTAGTCATTTTCTCCTGTTGTTGGTAATTTTACTAATATGTATGAATATTTAGCTTTTGCATCATCTGTAATAACTACTTTCCCTTTTGTTACTTCGTTTTTAACTCCATCTATTGTTTTTGTAGTTGTTTCAGTTTTGCTTGTATCTACTTTTATTCTTTTTGTTGTTCCTTCTACTACTTCATTATCTATTGCATTTTTTAGGTTTATTTTTTCTGCTTCTATTATGTATTTTCCTTCTTTATTTCTAACAAATAAAAATGCTTCTGAATTTTCGTTTAGGTAACTTTTTGTTGCATCATCTATGTATGCTACATTTTTTGCTCCTTGTTCGTTTGAATCTTTTGCAGATGGAAAGAATATTAAACTTTCTTTATTTTGATTTTCTGTTCCAAATGCAAATGTAAATTCTTCATTCATCGCATTTTCATTATAAATTAGATATTTATCTGATTTTTTTAATATTTTGCTTTCAGTATTTGCTGATATAAAAGTTGGTATCACCGTTACGGCAATTAATAAAATTAACATTAATGTTATTTTAATTGATTTTTTCATTGTTTCCCCCTCTTTCAATATTTCACTTCTTATATTGTAACACTTTTTTCCAAATATGTAAATATTTTTACATAATTTTTTTACATTTTCTTTTGTATTCTATAGTTCCGCGACATTTTTCGACTTTTTGCCTTCTATAATGTAAGTTCTTATGTTTACCACTTTCTTTTTGTATAATTTTGTATATTTCAACGTATAGCTAAACTTTTTTATTGTTTTACTCTTTAATTATACTGTTTTATATTTTATTATATTCTATATTTACAATATAAAAATAGCAATTACTTATTTTTTGTAATTACTATTTTATTTATTTTATTATAATGTTATTTCTATATCTTGTAACCAAAAATCTTTTATTTTTTGCCATGTTATATCTTGGCACCAAAAATCTTTTACTTCTTTAAATACTTTTTGTTGATGTGGTGTAAATTCTATTGTTACTTCTTGGAATAAAAACTTTTTTATTTTTGTCCATGTACTTAATTTTGTTGGTAATACTTGTGATTTTCCTAACTCAACTCCATCATTCATTGGTTCTGCTGTATTTACTTTGTTTTCCTCCATTTTGTTTTCCTCCTTAGTTAATTACTTTATTTATTAGTTTATTTTATACTATATTTATTAACATTTTTCAATGCTTTTTCTGTTTTGTAATACAATTGTAATATTACTGTAATTTTATCGTTTGTTTAAGTAATTTCATCGAGTAAAGGTCGCCGAAACGGCGACCCCTACATTATAAATTTTAAATAATAGTAATTGTAATTTTTCATTATAAAATGGGCGTAATTCGGTAAATACTTTCGGGTATTCCTAACCGATTACGCCCCTACATATTATTATTCCATGTTGGGCACAGTGGTGTCATTTTACGATGCATTTCCACAAACGGTGCCCCTACAATTTAATTATTTACCATTCATTATTCATTAGTTCACTAGCACACTATACTTCCATTTGTGATCCTAAAAAACTTGCAGCTGATTGTACTACTTTTTTTTCTACTTCACTCATTTTTGTTTTTTCATCTTTTGATAACAGTATTACTGTTCCTATAGCGTCTCCATCTGATATTATTGGGTATACTACTTGTGAATTATTTTTCTTTCCTTCTGTATTTTTTGTTATTGGCACAGCTACATCATTGTTTTCTTTACTTGTATATACTTCTTTATAATCCATTATCCTTTCAATATCTTTACTTATACTTTGCTCTAAATATTCCTTTTTTGAACCTCCTGATACTGCTATTACTGTGTCTTTATCTGTTATACATGCTATATGTCCTGTTGTTTTTGCTAATGTATCTGCATATTCTGTTGCAAACTCTGAAAGTTCTCCTATTGGTGAATATTTCTTTAGTATTACTTGTCCTTCCCTATCTGTAAATATCTCTAGTGGATCTCCGTTCCTTTATTCTCAATGTTTTTCTTATTTCTTTCGGAATTACTATTCTTCCTAAATCATCTATTCTTCTTACAACTCCTGTTGCTTTCAAAATTTTTCCCTCCTTTATCATAACTTTGTTAATCTTATTATGACAAATGAAGGAATTTTTATGCATTGTTTTCTTCTTTTTTATTTAAAAATGATGTTTTATATAATTCTAGTATATTTGCTAGACCTTTCGAAAAATCTTCTAACATTACTATTTTTATTGTAATTTCTTTTCCATCTATATAATCGTCTATTACTTGTTTTAGTTTTCTTATGTTTTTCATTTCTGGTTCTATTTCTTTTGTATATTTTTTTGCTCTTTCTTCTAGCATTTCTTTTATACTTACTATATCTTCATTACTTGCACATGCAATTCTTTGAAACATTTGAAATACATCATAGTATTTAAATATTGGTGTTTTTATGCACTCTTTAGCAAATTTATCATAAAATATTTCCATTTTCATTGGTATATATTTAAATATTTCTTCTGCTTTTTCTTTATACATTTTATCCTTTAATGCTTCATTTATATTCTCAAAGTATTTTAACATTTCTGCCATATCTGTACTTACTTCTTTTACTGATATTGTATCTAGTTCTTCTTCCATGTTTGGACAATATGTTGCATTTAATGATGACATATTTAAACCATTTATAAATACACTTTTTATTGTTTTTATATCATAATTTATTAGTCCTTTTTTTATAAAGTAAGTAAAATATGCAAATAATTTTACTATTTCTATTGGTGTTATTTTTCCATTTTTTACATCTTCTATTACTTCTTCTATTACATTATCAAATTGGTCATCTGCAATTTTCCAATATTCTTCAGTAAGTAGTCTTTTATAACCTGGTAATTTGTCTGTATCTACTGTATTTATTATTACTTCCATGTTTTCTTTAAATACTTTCATATTGAATATACGTGTACGTACATACATTTCTATGAATTTAAAGAAACGATATTCTGCTTTGAAGTTATAATAATAGTTGTTATCGAATTCTTTTATATAGAATTGCCTATTATCCATAAATACCCTTGATGATACTAATATTGCTTTATATTCTTCGTTACTACCTATATTTATGAATTTGTCTTTTGTTACTTTTCCTGCTTTTATTTCAAATGATATTGCTATTGTAAATATTAGCATTGTTTGCATTACTCTATGGTTTGTATTTGGATATGATTTATTTACCATATCAAATATTTTTTTGAAGTCATTTAATGCGTGTTTTAATATTCTTAGGTTTCTGGTTCCACTTTTATTAAAGGTTGATATTATAAGGTTTGTATTTTCTCGTAAGAATCTTATTAATTCTGGATATTTTTCATAACGCATTAATATTCCATTTATTATATAATTAAATTCTGGTGCATATTCAAAGGTTTCACCTATTAGTTTTTCTTTTATTCTTTCATAGTCATTTGCTTTGTCAAATACATATTCTATTGTATCTTGTATTCTTTCAACCATTGGCTTGTCTGTTTTCTTTATTAGGCTTCCTTCTTTATCTAAAAGATATGTGGCTATAAATGTTTTCATTTCTAAGTTACTATTTTTTAGTTTTGTTGATAATTCTTTTTCATTACATATTATTATTGTTTTTATATGGTCATGTTCTACAAAGTTATTTATATATCCTAGTATATCTATTACATCTACATTTGCTCTTTCTAAGTCGTCAAAACATAATACTTTATCATCTGTTGAAAAAAATTCCTTATAGTCTATTTTATCTCCATTTTGTGTAACTCCAAAAAAGTTTGCCATGTCTAAACCTGTTTTTGCATATTCTGGTATGTTTACTTGGCTATTAGAGTCCATATATTTTTTTAAGTTTTTGTCCATTAATTGTGTTGTTTCTATAAATATTTTTTTGCTTATTTCTTCTAGATTTGATATTCCATATAATGACATATATATTGTTTTATATCTTTTTCCATTTAATTGCATACTTTCTATTTTATTTCGTACTTTGTTATTCCAAAAATAGGTTTTTCCGCTTCCCCATTCTCCATTTATCATTACGGCATAGTCAGTATAATCTGCTCTGATGTAATCTAATATGCTTTCTACTAAGTCTTCCATTGTTTTCCTCCCTTTTTCAAAAATAAGATGTGGGAATTATTGTAGTTTCTTTGAAGAACTAATAAATAATTTTTCCTATAATTATTTATCTTCTAACCTCCATCATCTATTTTCTGACTACTAGTTTATCTCATCTTTCGCTATTGTTAATACTAATATTTCTTTTGCCCCATTTTGTTTTAGTATTTTTGAACATTCTTCGGCTGTAGCTCCTGTTGTATATATATCGTCTAATAAAATTATTTTCTTATTTTGTATTTTTTGTTTATTTGCTATTTTATATACTTGTTTTACATTTTGTTTTCTTTGCTCTTTTGTTAGTGTACTTTGTGCTACTGTATTTTTTTCTTTTATTAAGCAATCTGTTACTAGTTGTAATTCATTTATGTTTTTGGCAATTTTCTTTGCTACAAGTTCACTTTGGTTATATCCTCTTTCATTTTTTCTTTTTTTAT
>CAMXOP010000021.1 GCA_947245665.1 uncultured Clostridiaceae bacterium | reverse complement strand
AAATTAGAATTAGGCGAAATAGATAAAAACACATTAAAAGATATACGAGAAATAGAGCAACAAAAAGTAGTAACGGCAGAACTCTTATCAGATGAAGAGGTAGAAAATTATTATATTATGGAGGAATATGAAAATGAAAGAAAAAAAGAAAATAATAAATAGAAATATTATAGTCAAATGTATAAAAAGACTAATTTTAATATTAGTAATGATAATAATTTTATTTGTAGCACAAGCCACACACGTTTTTGGAGCAAATGACCCACTAACAGTTATAAATAATTTATCAACATTTATTTTTAGTATAGTAAGAGGAATAGGAATGATATTAATATTATGGGGTATTGTACAAATAGGAATGGCACTAAAAAGCCACGATCCGTCTCAGAGAGCCAGTGGGTTTATGACATTAGCGGGTGCAGTAATAATAACATTTGCAAAAGAAATATTAGACTTAATTACAGGAGGTTAGATTTGGGCAAGTCATTTAGACTTGCCTAAATTTAATAAAGGAGGAGATAAAAATTGTCAGATAATTGGGTAGTAGGAAATTTACAAAACGCATTAGGCACTTGGAATAGTAAATTAAGTGAAATATGGACATTAATTACACAAAGTCCAGAAACTTTCAAAGGGCGGAAATATTTGGAAAATAATAGTTGATATAAATGGTGCAGTACAAGCAATAGGTTTGGCACTACTTGTTATTTTCTTCTTAGTAGGAATAGTTAAAACTTGTGGAAGTTTTGCAGAAGTAAAAAAGCCAGAGCAGGTACTAAAGTTATTTGTGAGATTTGCCCTATCAAAAGCAGTAATAACTTATGGTTTAGAGTTAATGTTAGCAATTTTTAAAATTGTGCAAGGAGTTCTTCAAACAATAATGACAACCTCTGGACTAGGAGAAGCAACACAAACAACATTGCCACAAGAAATGATAACAGCCATTGAAAGTTGTGGCTTTTTTGAGAGTATTCCATTATGGGCAGTTACATTGATACGGTGGTTTATTTATAATGGTATTATCTTTTATTATGATTTTGTCTGTGTATGGTAGATTTTTTAAATTGTATTTATATACAGCACTTGCTCCAATTCCGTTAAGCACATTTGCAGGAGAGCCAAGTCAAAATGTAGGAAGGAGTTTTATAAAAAGTTACTGTGCTGTTTGTTTAGAGGGAGTAATTATTGTACTAGCTTGTGTGATTTTCTCACAATTTGCAAGTTCTCCACCAGCAGTAGATACATCAGCACAAGCGGTTAATCAAGTATGGTCTTATATTGGAGAATTAATATTTAATATGTTGGTGCTTGTTGGAACAGTTAAAGCATCAGACAGAGTTGTAAGAGAAATGATGGGATTATAAGAGAAAGGAAAAGATATAGAGTTATGAAATATTTAGAAACAAATTATTTAAGTACACAAGAGAGAAAAGAATTAGAAGAAAAAGGACTATATTGTTATGATTTAAGACATAGTGATTTCGGAGGAGAGATAGCCTGTATTGAAAAATATGTTTTAGTTAATAGAGTTGGTAGTATTATTACAGATGAAGAAATACAACTAGGAGATAAATACCCTAATGACTATAAAGACTATGAAGAATTTATAAAAGAAAATGAAAATGCAAATTCAATAGAAGAATTATTATATTCAAAAATAGGCAAAGAAATGAATGAAATGTTGAAAAAGAATGAAGAATATTCAAAATATGAAATTATATATATATTGACAGATAAAAAAGAACCTAAGCAATCTATTGCACTTGCTAGTAATTATGATGAAATGATAGAAATAAGTATGAAGACACAAGAGATAAGTAAAATAATGGATTGGGCATATGATATAGATGATGATTTTTTAGGAGAACTGCAAAATGGGAAAGAAATTGCATATATGAATATGGATGCACATTATAATGTATGGAATTCAGTAAATGATAGAGGTGCAGAAGACATAGAAAATCAGAATGGATTACAAAAGTATTTGCAATATTGTAAGAAAAACAATATAGATAAGGATATAATTGAAAAGAAAATTCAGTTATATGAAGTACCAGATATAATGAAATATTACAAAGAAGAAAAATCAAAAAAGCAAAATAGAAGTGAAAGATAGGATAAATATAAAAATGATGGAGGCAAGATAATGGAAATTAAGATAAACAAAGAAATAAGAGATTATAAAGAAATAATATTTTTTGGGTTATCTATGAGGCAATTCATATTTTCACTAATTGCTTGTGGAATATCAGTATTATTATATTTTTTATTAAGACCTTATTTTGGACTAGAAGTATTATCGTGGATTTGCATATTAGGAGCAATACCATTTCGGAGTATTAGGTTTTGTAAAATATAATGGAATGAATGCAGAAGAATTTATTTGGGTATGGATAAAATCGGAAATACTAATGCCACGAGTATTGTTTTTTAAACCTGAAAATATATATGAAGAACTTTTTAAACCAGAATATAAAAGATTAGAAAAGGAGGAACTAAAAAATGAAACTATTAAACTTCTTAAAAAGAAACCAAGAAAACCAAGAGGAAGAAAGAATACCAAGGAGTGTACAACAAGCAATACCAATCAAGAGAATATACGAAGATGGAATATTTCAAGTTGGGAGAAATAGATATTCAAAAACTTATAAATTTACAGATACAAATTATATGGTAGCAGGAAAAGAAGAACAAGAAAGAATGTTTTTAAATTATGGAAGTCTAACAAATACATTTGATTGTTCCTCATTTCCAAAAATAACAGTTATAAATAGAAGACTTAATAAAATTGATTTTGAAAATAAAATAAAAATGCCAATAGGAAATGATAACCTTACACCATATAGAGAAGACCTTAATATGGTATTTTCAAAGAACTCAATAGAAGCACAAGGAGTTATACAAGACAAATTATTAACTATTGCAATAAATAAGAAAAACATTAATGAAGCAGGACAATATTTTTCTAATAAAGAAATAGAAATAAGTAATAACTTTTCAAAATTAGATTCAAAACTTACAGAGTTAGATATTAACGAAAGATTACGAATATTTTATGACTTTTTTAGAACTGGAGAGGAAGACTTATATCATTTTGATATAAAAGCAAGTATGAAAAAAGGGCATAGTTTTAAAGACTATATATGCCCAGATACTTTTGAATTTAAAGCCGACTATTTTAGAATGGGTAATAGATATGGTAGAGTACTATTTTTAAAAGAATTTGCAACTTTTATTAAAGATGATATAATATCAGAACTAACAGATTTAAACAAAAATATGATATTAAGTATTGATATGAAACCAGTACCAAAAGAGGAAGCAATAAAATTAGCAGAAAACAAAATAATGGGAGTTGAAACTAATATTGCAAAGTGGCAAAAGAGTCAAAATGAAAATAACAATTTCTCAGCAGAGATACCTTATGAATTACAAAGACAAAGAGAAGAAAGCAAAGAATTTTTAAATGACTTAATAGAACGTGACCAAAAGATGTTTCTATCGACTATAACAATAGTTCATACTGCAGATACAAAAGAAGAATTGGAAAATGATACAGAATACTTGAAAGGTATAGCAGGAAGACATTTGTGTCAACTTGGAATATTAAGATACCAACAACTAACAGGATTAAATACAGTAATGCCTTATGGTTTAAACAAAATAAAAATAACAAGAACATTAACGACAGAAAGTTTATCAGTATTTATGCCAATGAAAGTACAAGAAATACAAGATGCACACGGAATTTATTATGGAAAAAATGCTATTTCTAAAAATATGATATTAATAGATAGACACGAGTTACAAAATGGTAACTCTTTTATTTTGGGTGTAAGTCGGAAGTGGAAAAAGTTTCGCAGCTAAACAAGAAATAACACAAATAGCATTAAAAGATAAAAATGCAGATATTATAATTATAGACCCAGAAGCCGAATATAAATCACTTATACAAAATTTAGGAGGAGAAGTAATCAAAATATCAGCAAATAGCAATAACCATATAAATGCACTAGATATAAATGAGGACTATGGAGATGATAAAGATCCAACAAAAGATAAATCAGAATTTGTACTTTCTTTATGTGAGCAGATAATGGGTAAAGACACTTCAATAGGGACTCATAAATCACTCATTGATAGATGTACAACATTAGTGTATAAAGAATACAAAAATAATAATTATAAAGGAAAACCACCTACATTAGAAGATTTTAGACAAGTATTATTACAACAGTCAGACCCAGAAGCAAGAGAAATTGCACTTTCAATAGAACTATTTACAAAAGGTAGTTTAAATACATTTGCAAAACAGACCAATGTAAAAGTAAATAATAGAATGATATGTTATGACATAATAGAACTAGGAGAACAACTTATGCCCATTGGAATGCTAGTTATACTAGATAGCATACTAAATAGAATTTCAAAAAATAGAAAACTAGGCAAAACAACTTATATATTTATAGATGAAATATATTTGTTATTTAATTATTCCTACACTTCAAATTTTATAGAAAAATTATGGAGAAGAATAAGAAAATATGGAGGTTTTGCAACTGGGATTACTCAAAATGTAAGTGAATTATTAGATAAAGATGAAGCAAGTAGAATGTTATCTAATAGTGAACTTATAATAATGCTAAATCAATCAACAACAGATAGAGATAGACTTGCAGAATTTTTGCATATACCAGAGAAAGAATTAAATTTTATAACAAATTCTGATACAGGAGAAGGGTTAATAAAAGCAAGAAATTCGATAATACCATTTAGGAACGTATTCCCAAAAAATACTCAACTATATAAACTAATGACAACAAAACCAAAGGAAAATTTTGAATAGAGAGTGGGAGAAAAATAGATGAAAAAGATTTTATTTATTACTCTTGTTATAATGCTAGTAAGTATTTGGCTTATTAGCATTTGTTTTATTTATAAAGATCAAAAAGAAGATTATAAGCAAGAACAAGTATTTGAAGAAATATCGAATATTGTAAATGTAAATAAAGAAAAAGAAGAATTACAAACAAACATAATAAACATAGAAGAATTATATAAAATCAATAATGATATAATAGGTTGGATTCGAATAGATAATACAAATATAAATTATCCAATAATGCAAACAAAAGATAGACCAAATTATTACTTGAAAAGAAATTTTTATAAGCAATATTCAAATTTTGGAACACCATATATAGCAGAGAACTGCAATATAGAAGAGAGCGACAACTTAATTATATATGGTCATCATATAAAAGGGAAAAGGTTATTTGGAGAATTAGAAAACTATAAGTCGAAGAAATACTATAATAACCATAAAAACATAAATTTTTATACAATAAAAGAAAAAGCAGAATATGAAATAATTGCAGTATTTAAAACAAGTGTATATACAGGTTTTAAATACTATGAATTTTATAATGCAAAAGATGAAAGAGAGTTCAATGCATTTGTAAAAAAATGTAAAGAACTTTCTTTTTACGATACAAATAAAATAGCAGAATATGGCGACAAATTAATTACATTATCTACTTGTGAATATTCAAGTGAAAACGGAAGATTAGTAGTCGTAGCAAAGAAAATTTCATAGGAGGTGGAATTTTGCAAGATATAAAAATAAAAGGAAATCAAGAAAATAAAACACCAATAAAAATAGTAGATAGAAAAGCAATATATAGGCAAAAATTAAAAGACAATATTATTAATATAAAAGAAAAATCAAACTACAATACAAAAGAAAATGAAGATAGTAGTCCAAGTGAATATGGAATAAATAAGATAACTAAAAAAACTGACTTAGCCATTAACAAGGGATTGAATGATTTTAATAGATATGGAAAAAACTCAGTAAAGGTAACAAAACAGAATATACAGAAAACTGGTCAAAAGATAAAACAGAAAGTACAAAATAACAAAATAAAAAAAGCAAAAAATAAAATTAAAACAACAAAAAGAAAAATAAAACAAACTGGAAAAGTAACATATAAAACAACAAAGAAAACAGCCAAAGCTACAGTGAAAAGTGCAAAGAAAACCTACCAAGTAGCTAAAGCTACAGCAAAAACGACTATAAAAGGAATAAAAATAGGAATAAAAACAACAGCTACAACATTAAAAGCAATAATTGCAGGAACAAAAGCACTAATTGCTTTTCTGGTAGCAGGAGGCTGGGTTGCAGTAGTTATAATCATTGTAATATGCTTAATTGCATTGATATGCGGTTCTACTTTTGGAATATTTTTTTCAAGTGAAAATGGTGTAAGCGATAAAATAATGAGTTCAGTAATTAGAGAGATAAATACTGATTTTACAAATGAAATTACAAATATTCAAAGAAATAATGAACACGATGACTACGAAATAAAATCAAATCGTGCAGAATGGAAAGATATACTTTCTGTTTATTCAGTTATTGTAAGTAATGGAGATGAAGCAACAGACGTAATAACTTTAAATGATAATAAAATTAACCAACTGAAAACAATATTTTGGGAAATGAATATAATAAATTCAAATGTAAAAGAGGAAGAAAAAGAAATTGAAACAATTGATGAAAATGGAAACACGAAATTAGTAAAAGTTAAAAGAAAAGTTTTATATATAGATATTCAAAGCAAGTCAGTTGAAGAAATGATACAAAGATATAACTTTAATGAACAACAACTACAACAATTAGCTGAATTACAAAAAGATGAGTATAATTCAATGTGGTCATATGTCTTGTATGGAAGTTCGACAGGTAGCAACAAAATAGTGAATGTTGCACTTGCACAAGTTGGAAATGTAGGAGGACAGCCTTTTTGGAGTTGGTATGGTTTTGAAAATAGAGTAGAATGGTGTGCTTGTTTTGTAAGTTGGTGTGCAAATGAATGTGGTTATATAACTGCAGGAACTATTCCTAAATTTGCAAGTTGTGAAAGCGAGGGGGTAACCTGGTTTAAAACTTGTGGGCTATGGAAAGAAAGAGGTTATACACCTAAACCAGGAGATATTATTTTTTTCGACTGGGCAAATGATGAAAAAGCGGACCACGTCGGAATAGTTGAAAAAACAGAGAATGAAAGAGTTTATACCATTGAGGGAAATTCAAGTGGAGATACTTGCAAACAAAAAGATTATGAAAAAAATAGTAGTGTGATATTAGGTTATGGAACACCAATGTATTAAAAACGAAAGGAAATAACACTTATGAAGATAAGAAAATTTAATGTAGTAGAATTGAAAAATCATAATAGAGCAACAATTTTACAAGTGTTAGGGAGTAGATACTTCGCAGAGATAGTAAACACTTATGGAATAACACTTGACAAAAGAATTATTGAAGAAAATGAGATAAATAAGGTAATATATAGTAAAAGAAAAAATAAGATTGACAAAATTCGATAAATTTGTATAATGTAAGTAATATAAATGGATTCATATATTTATATAATTACTAAATCTAAAAGGTATGTGGAAAATAATTCTACATACCTTTTATTTTTTTTTGAACTGTGCTATAATTGCTAAAAAAATAGGAAGTGATTTTGTGAATAAAGACTTAAAACAATTCATTATAGAGTTGATAAGTAGAAAAGAAGAAGAAAATGAACAATTTATAAAATATACTTTTTATGAACTAAGAGTAAAACACAACTTAACTGAGCAAGAGGTTAATGAAGTTTTAAAAATAAGCAAGGACTATTTTCGAAATAAAGGTTATAAAGTATATTTAACAAAAGAAAGATTTGAGTATAAAAATGCTTATAGAATAGTACAAGATAATGAACTAATGATAGCAATAAAAAAATGAATAAAGGGAAACTCTAAATGAATTAGATAATTATAGAGCTACTTTTATCTATCATTACTTAATAATTATATGAAACTTAAACGTAACAAAAAAATGTATATGTATGATAATAGAAATTATACTTAAAAGAGGAGGAAAGCAATGTATGATATTGATGATATTTGTAATAAATATTATAATACAGTATTCAAATATCTAATGAGTTTATCATATGATACTAATTTATCAGAAGAATTAACACAAGAAACATTTTGTATAGCAATTAAAGAAATAGACAAATTTAAAGGTAATTGCACAATTTCTACTTGGTTATGTATAATCGCAAAACATTTGTATTATCACGAAAATAAAAAAAAGTCAAAATTTAAAATAGGAGAAATACAAGAAAAAGACATACAAGAAATATCTTTTGAAGAAAAATATTTTTTAAAAGAAGAGAAATTAGAATTATATAAGAATTTACAACTACTAGATGAAGTCACTAAAAATGTAATATATCTGAGATTGCTAGGGTTTTCATTCAAAGAAGTTGCTGAGATTGTTGGAAAAAATGAATCGTGGAGCAAAGTAGTGTATCATAGAGGAAAAAAAGAATTAGAGAAACTTTTAAAAAGGGGGACTATAAATGAATACGAATAATTATTGCAATTTAATAGAAGATTTATTACCATTGTATGTTGAAGGTTTAGTTAGTGATAAAACAAAGCAAGAGATAGAAGAACACTTAAAAGAATGCAATAAATGTTTAGAATTATTAAAAACTATTCAAAAAGATAATACGTTATTTTCAAATGAAGAACAGACTCCAGAAGAAACAAATGATAAAGAAATAAAATGTATAAAGAATATAAAAAGAAAAATAATATTAAAAACAATAGTAGCAGTATTAGTAACTATTATTATAACATTATTTTGTATGAATATATTAAATACATATAGATTAATACAAGATGAAGATGGAAAAATAATTTTATACAATTTCAATACTGGAAATATTAAAAAAGGATTAGATGGCACAAATCTTTTTGTAGAATATATAATTAAAAATAATGGGAAAGACATTAAATATAATATTTTATTTACATTTAATAAAGAGGGAATATGTATAAATACTAGAACAATAATTGATGGCTATAATGATGAAGAAGTAAAAAAAGAATATGATGATTACACAACCATATGGAAACATTCAGTTTCTAATATAAAAGTTGAAAACAAAAAATTATATATGAACGAGAACAAATATATAGGAAAAAATAAAGAAGATATAATAGAAAGTTTAGAAAAGTCATATAGTGCAAAAATAATTGAAATATAAGAAAAAGGAGGATTCAAAAACGAATCCTCCTTTTATGCAGAATGCTTATTGTTAATAAGTTATACTTCGGACAGGTAGATTATTAATAAATCCAACACTGGATCGTTCCAGTAGCATTGTTGTTCTTTATTTTATATTCTACCTTATAACGACCCGGCTCAACGCCCCACATAGCGATGTTCTTGAACTCCGTATTGGGACCAAAGCTCTTCCAGCCAATTTTCTCCTTGTTGTCGCCGTACAAAACGCGGATTTCAATCTCCGCATTCTCGGAGAAGTTGCTTGTCTTCAGTGTGCAACCTGCAAAGGGACTTCCTGAGCCACTAACCTCTACATTAAAGTAAGAGTCGCCAGTACCGCTTATGCTCTTCTGGTTATAACCAGACAAAGAACCATAAGGCTGAATTCCTTCATCAGAAGCATCCGCCAATACAGGTGCTTCTACAACAGGCTCTGCAGTAGCCGGTGCAGAGGGATTCTCCGCAGCGAATACAGGCACAGAAGACATAGTGGTAAGCACTAATGCCATACACATTCCAACAACGTTTTTTCTTGCAATACTCATAATGATTCCTCCTTAAAATATGTGTAGCATTCTGCATAGACCATAAGAAGAATTTAGTAGAAACTCTCTTATGAATTTTAACACTTAGGTATTTCCTTAAGCGTTATATTTAGTATAACAGAAAATGACATAAAAAACCATAAAAGGTAAAAAAAGGAAAAAATACTACATATAGCATAAGCGATTTGAAAAATATGTTTAATTATACATTTTCCAAAATGGTTAGTATAATTTGCTTAGGCGTTGGTTTAATATCTTCTGCTAAAGAAAAGTATGTTTTTAATTTAGAAAAATCACTTTCAAAATACATATAATTAATAGAATTTAAGATATTTGATTTTATATTGCTAATAGTTGTATTATATTTCTCAGCAATAATAGAATAAAGATCTTTAATATTTTTAGTTTTGCTATAGAATTTTATTAGTAAAATACATTCAGCAATATATTGTGTGCCATTATGTTTTACATTAAAACCAAGTTGTATTAGTTCATTTAATATATCAGCTTTAGTATTTTCTAAAATAGAGTATGAAGATATGTACTTATATATTATACGTTGTAGATTATTTAAACTATCTAAAGAAACGTAATATAAATGTTTTGAAGGAATTTCCTTATAAGCATAGTTACTATTTATTAAAACTATTGCAAAACAATTTAATATTTCTTTATAAAAATTTGAGTTAAAAATATTAGCTTCGCAAATTACTAATTGTATATTGTTTTCACTAATTATTTTTTTCGCTGCTTTTACATTATTAGCTATTAATATTGAAATCTTATTATTGATATTTAATGTCATAAAATTTAATATTCTAGTTATACTTTCAATTTGATTTGTTACTATTAATACTTTCAATTTTTATACCTCCTAATTTAACCTATATGATAGAGAATTTTAATGAAAAAAAGTTACAAAAAAAGTGAATTTTTTAGAAAAATGGATTTTTTTGTGCTTATAGTTCTTTAGAAATATAAGCAAAGTAAAAAGATATATAGTAAATAACAAAAAAAGTTATAATTTTTTTGTAACTTTTTTATTATTCTATTCTCTATCGTATAGGAGGTATTGAAATGAAAGAAATTGTGTTGAAATGTAAAGGGCTTTATAAAAAAATCGGAAGAAAGGAAATTTTAAATAATATATCATTTGAAGTAAAAAAAGGAGAAATCGTAGGATTTATAGGACCTAATGGAGCAGGGAAAACTACAACTATAAAACTAATACTAGGATTACAAAAAATTACAAAAGGTTATGTTCAAATAAATGGATATGATATAAATAAACAATTTGTAAAAGCAGTTGAAAAAGTTGGTGCTATTGTAGAAAGTCCTGATTTGTATATGTATTTATCTGGTTATGATAACTTAAAAATATCTAAAAATTATTATAAAAAAATTGAAGAGAGTAGAATTACTGAAGTAGCAACAATAGTAGGACTAAATAATAGAATAAATGATAAAGTGGCTAAGTATTCTTTAGGGATGCGACAACGATTAGGAATTGCACAAGCAATATTACACAATCCTAATTTGTTAATTTTAGATGAGCCTACAAATGGACTAGATCCTGAAGGAATTATAGAAATAAGAAATTTGTTGAAAAAGTTAGCATATGAAAAGAATATAGGAATACTTATTTCTAGTCATAATTTAAGTGAACTAGAAAATGTATGCGATAAAGTTTGTATTATCAAAAAAGGAAGAATAGTAGAAGAAACTAATATAGAAAACTTAAAAAGCGAGATAGAGAATGAATGCTATGTTTTAGAAGTAAACAATACTAAAAAGGCTAAAGATATTATCAAAAATAAATATGAAATTTTAGATGATGAACATATAAAAATATATGTAAATAAGGAAAAACTTCCAAGCATTACAAAAGAATTAGAAAAAAATCAAATTATAGTATATACAATATCAAAAGACAAAATAACATTAGAAGATGCTTTTCTAAAAAAGATAGGAGGTAATGATATTGAGTAGATTAGTAAAAAACGAATTAGTAAAAATTTTTAAAAAGAAAATATTATATATATTGTTTATAGTAATATTACTTATAATAAGCATAAACACTATTGTAGGAACGAGTATTTATCAAGGAACAATAGTAGACCATACTGAAGAAGCAAGAGAACAACAACAAATAGAATTAAATAATAGTCTAAAAGAACTGGATTATAAAAAGGATGTTGACAAATATGTAGAACTAAAAACAAAATTAGATATACTAAATTTAAAAAAAGAATATACATTAAATTCTTGGCAAGGGCAAGTAATAGTAAAAAATGAAGAAGAGATAGAACAAATGATAAAAGAAATTAACATTTATACATATAAAATAAAAAATACTGAAAAATTAGTAAAAGCAAAAGAAATATACAATGAATATTTACAACCATTAAAAGAAGATAACTGGACAATGTTCATAACCATAGAAATAGAAAAATTAGAAAAAAACATAGAAAATCTTAAAAAAGAGGCTAAAAAAGTAGAAGATGAAAATAGTATAAATAGTATCAAAAAACAAATAAGTGATTATGAATTTGATTTACAATTTTTAAAGCTAAGACTGAAAGAAAATATTAGTTATGAAAAGACAGATAGAAATGCAATATTAGAAGAGTATAAGAATAGTAAACGAAAATTGGAATCATATTTGCAAAATTCTCAAGAAAGCAACTATAATGAAAAAGTGCAATATCAAGATACTTTAGCAAAAGTAAATGAGTTAGAATATAAAGTATACCATAATAACATAGCAATACTCAAAGCTGATAACGCAAGAGATATGCTTAAAAATTCGTTTGAATTTTATGAGATACTAATCATTTTGGTAATTATTGTCGTATCTGGAGGTATTGTAAGTGATGAATTCAATAAAGGAACAATAAAATTATTATTGGTAAAGCCACACAAAAGATATAAAATTTTGTTATCTAAATTACTAGCAAGTATTATTATAACAATTTTATTGATTCTGTTTGTAGTATTGGTACAAACAGTAGTGGGAGGATTAGTATATGGGTTTGAAGATTATAGTGTACCAATAGTTCAATATGATTTTTCTGCTCAAAAAGTAATAACTATGAATGTATTTTATAATTTACTTATTCTAGCACTAGCTAAAATACCTATGTACTTATTAATATTGAGTATAACATTTGCAATAAGTACAATATCTTGTAATACATCTGTTTCAATAGTATTAGGAATGATAATATACTTATCTAAAAATATAATATACTTAAATGATAATATGGAATTTTCTAAATATTTGCTTCCTACAAATTGGGATTTTACAAGGTATCTATTTGGAAAATTGCCAGAAGTAGCTTTTTTAAAATTTGATTTTTCTATTATGATTTGTGTTACAAGTTTCGTATTAATTATACTTATTACATTTATCTGTTTTAAAAATAAAGATATAAAGAATATATAATTTATATAAGATTATAAAAGCATAGTTCTAAAAAACAGTCAAAAAATGATACTGTTTAGGAATTAAAAAGCTCCAAATTACACATTATAATATTACACAAAAGGAGTGGAAAAAGTGGTATTTGATAAGTATTTTTATAAAAGAGATAATATATTAAAGAGAAGAATAGAGATAGATGCAAGTTTGTATGAGAAATTAAAAGAATTATCACTAATTTATGAAGCATCAATAAATAAATTAGTGAATGTTTCAATTATGGAAATGGTAGAAACTAACAATGTAAACTTGTATGATAGGTCTGCAGGAGAAATTTCTGAATCTCACAATTTTAATATTAGAGAAACTGCATATAAGGAACTTGAAAGGTTAAGTGATAAACATCATTTATCTATATATAAACTTGTGAACATTGCTATATATAATGCGATAAATAGTTAAGAATAATAAAAAGGAATTGGAAAAAATCTAATTCCTTTTTATTTATGAGATTTTTGCAGAAAAATGTCGTAAAATTTTTTTTTGTTAGAAAAATCAAAAAAAGAACAAATTTGACTGTAAAATGGATTGACTAAATAGAAAAAAGAGATTATAATATGTAAAAAAATTTACAATTTTTTACATATTATATAGATAATAGCGGAAATATACTATTTAACATATTAACTTTAATGGAGGGAGTATATGAATGATAATAAAAAAATAGAATTATCTGATAGAACAGTAGATTTACTAAAAATAACAAGAAAGAATATCAGTAAATTTTCTAAAGAAAGAAAAATAGCATATAACTATCTGAGATCAGATAGAGATGACAAAGAATTTTTAGTAGAATGGCAAAATTTTACTAAAAAGTTTGAACAACTAACAAAGGAGGAATTTTAAGATGAAAAGTACAGGGATTGTAAGGCGTGTTGATAGCCTAGGAAGAATTGTTATACCAATTGAATTAAGAGAACTATTTGGGATAAAGAGAAAAGATCCTATTGAAATTTTTGTAGATAATTCAGCTATTATATTAAAAAAATATGTACGTTGTTGTGAATTTTGTGATAATACTAAAAAGTTGGTGCTATTTAATAATAAGTTAATATGCCATAAGTGTATAAAAGAAATGTTAACACTTATATCATAATATTTTTTTTTACTTACTTGTTAAGAACATAGCAACAGGACAGGAGAGAATATGAAAGAAATCTTAAAAATTGTAATTGCCGATGATAATGAAAATATAGTTAATGCAATGAAAGAAAAAATAGAAAAGAATGAAAGATATAAAGTAATAGGAATAGCTAATGATGAGAATGAGGAAATTAATCTAATAAATAAATTAAGACCTAATCTAGTCATTACCGATTTAAAAAAGAAAAATAATTGGTGTGGATTAGATATTATTAAAGAAAATGAAAATAAGGAATATAAACCTATATTTTGTATTGTTTCAGCTAGTGTACACGACTATATAAAAGAAATTAGAAACCTAGAAATAAAATATTATTTGAATAAACCTTATGATACAGAAGATTTATTTAGAGTTTTAAATCATATCTATGATGATATATATCCAAAAGCAATTATAGAAGTAAAAAAAGAGATTTTAAAAAAAGATTATGATAATTTCTGGAATAAAATCATAAAAAGATTAATACGAATAGGGTAATAATAAATCCTATTCGTATTCCTTATCAGTATCTTCATATATATTTTCTAAAGTAATATTAAGTGCTAAGCAGAAGCCTTTTATTTCATAATCTCTAACAGTTTTTTCTCCGTGTTCTATATGATATATATCAGTATGATATATTGTCAATCCGTATAATTCAAGTTTTTGACTTAATTCTCTTTGAGTTAATCCTCTTAATTCCCTATATTTCTTTAAATTTTTACCAATAATATTTAATTTGCCATTAATTTTTTTTATTTTCATATATTTTATTCAACTCCTTTTTTATTGATAATCCAGTTAATATGATTACAACGATTTTATAATATAAATTTTCATTCCTGTTGCAGTCATATCAACAGGAATGGGTTTTTAATATATTTATTAACAAAAAGCTGAAAATATAAGTGTATTCGACATAAAGTAACAAAATATTTATTACAAAAGTGCTATAATATTTACAAGAATTTCCAAATAATGTGTTATAGAAATACAAAAGAAATGGGATATTATATAAAAAAGAAATGGGGGATTATATAAAAAGAAAAAATAGAATTATTATGTTTTGATAGTCTAAATAGTCAATGTAATAATAAGTAATGATTATTTTGACTATTTTTTTATACTTTTAAAGATTTACATAAAACAAAAGAAAGAAACACATTTGGATTTCCGAATCTCGAAAGAGAGGAGGTGATATAGTGCCAAATGAATTTAATAATGATATTGTTTTTGCTAGATTTATAAATTATATGAAAAAAGCGTTATTACATAGAAAAATAAACTATTTAAAGCATTATAAAATCTTAAAAGAGCAAGAACTGCAATTGAACCAAGAGGAATGGAACGTGTTATCTAGCAAAGATGATATGGTACATTCCTTTTTTGCATTTAATGAGAAAGATGAAAATGAGCAGAAGATTTTAAGACTACTTACTGAAAAACAAAGACAAGTTATTAAGGCTCTTTACTATGAAGAAAAGAGTATTGAAACTATTGCCAGACACTTAAAACTTACACCTAATGCAATATACCAAATAAAATTTAGAGCTATGGAAAAGTTAAAGAAATATATGAAAGGGGAATAGGAATGGGAACTAAAACAGAATTTTATAAATTACTAAATAAAGCAAAATATGATGAAAAGGCTTTAATGTTAGTAATTGAAAAAATAATGCCACTGATAAATAGCTATTCTTTTAATAATAATAAGATGGATGAAGATTTAAAAAGTGAGTTAATAGAATATAGCATATCACTAATAAAAACAGAAGATTTTGCAGAAAAACTAGCAAATTATAAAAAGAATTAAAAAATTTTTATAAATCGTAAGATTTAGAAAATTCAGTTGCTGTTCTTATTGAGAAGTAAAAACTCAAAAAAATAAAGAACATTGACAACTGAATAGAGTATTCATTAGATACAATCCCTATTATTACTGGAGACAGTAAGCCACCTTAACAGGTACGCCAAGACCTTATATATTAAGTGAGCGAGTAATACCGAAGTTATAAATATTGAAGTTGCTATCAATACGGCGATGAAAGTAATAGGTATAATGATACTTTTGTCTAGTCATAGTTTGAGCGAGAAAAAACCGTCCCACGCAATGAGGACAAACCTGTTAGTAACAGGTATGTAATTTTTTAAAAGAAAAAGATTACATATGGGCAATTAGCTATTGCCATCTAATGAATCATAAAAATAAATTAGAGAGGTAACAAGAATGGAAGTAATAATAATTATTTTAATTATAATAGCTATATTTACATATTTAATAATTCTTGGTGGAAATATGCAAAAGACACAAGAAGAACAAGAAATTGAAGATAAAGAACAAATGGAATATATAAAGGATTACCAAAATGGAGGTAATAAAGTTGGAAACAAGAAAAGAAGTAAGACAAGTTTTTAGAGGAGAAATATATAATGCTAATCTTTCTGGAGCAATAGGAAGTGAACAAAAAGGTACTAGACCAGTTCTTATAGTACAAAATAATACTGGAAATGTACATTCTCCAACTGTAATGGTACTTCCAATAACTAAGAAACAAGACATTATAAACCCACAACCAACACATATTGATATAAAAAACTTTTGTGGATTAGAATGTGATTCTACAATACTTGCAGAACAAATAAGAACAATAGATAAAAGTAGATTAGGTGGAAAAATTGGAAATTTGCCATATAAGATGATAAAAACAGTAAATGAAGCAATGAAAATTGCACAAGGAATTAAATAGAAATAAAAAATACGAGGAAACAAGTTGTTATAGCTTGTTTCCTTTTAATAGGAGGTAAAAATGCAATATAATAAAATTTTTAATAATGAAGAATATACTACAAAACAAGTTATATGTTATTTTGTAATGTCATACAGAAAATTAAAGGAAAGTAAAGAAATAAATTTAGGCAATTGGGTAAAAGAACTTATAAATATTATAGAATTTGAAGAAGAAAATGTATTGGAAAAAGTAGATTCAAATATATATGCAGAATTTCCTTTTTATCATAGTTTAAATGTTGAAGAAATACTTTCTTTTGCATTA
The DNA here is from genome assembly GCA_947245665.1 of uncultured Clostridiaceae bacterium. Lineage (GTDB taxonomy): Bacteria > Bacillota > Clostridia > TANB77 > CAG-508 > UMGS1663. Next base: position 3,561 of record CAMXOP010000021.1, on the reverse strand, counting down.
GTTGTTTTTCATAAATTATTATTGTCTAACAATACTATTTTTGACAAAGATATTGTTGAAGAATTAAAAGCCACAATGAGATTATATTCATCAAGAACTATATTTGCAGAGGCAGACAATATATTGAGTAAAATACAAAAAAATAAATGATATTGTCAAATGTCAGATTTGAAAAAAATAAAAAAATCGCACAATTGAGATAAAAGCGAGTTACTTATATTCTATTAGTAGACCATAAGTAACTCCTTTTTATTTTAAAAAGGGAGGTTTAAATGGACGAAGAAAATAAAAAAGTGTATGAAGCTGAAGATATAAAAAAGATACTTAAAATAGGAAAAAACAAAGTATATGACTTCTTAGAAGATGTATATTCAAACACCCACTTTTTTAAAGTAATAAAAATAGGGAAACTATATAGAGTTCCTAAAAAGTCCTTTGACGATTGGTTAAATAGCGAAGAGTAAAGGAGAAGAATATGAGTACAAATAAAAGTGTAGCTTTTTATGAAAGAGGCTCTTGGTATCATAGAACAAAAACATTATTAGAAGATTATACAGTAAGTTATGGCAAAAAAGGTGGATTTGCAACACAAGAAGAAGCAGAGGAAAGTTATAAAAAATGTAAAGAAGAATATATGCAACAATTAACCATACATCACTTAAATATAGATAAGGAAGTATACTTATCAAATTATTTAGTATATTGGTTTGAAAATGTATTTAAAGAAAAAAATATTCAAAATAATTATATTTTAGGAGTTGCCTACGTTATTTACAATATGATTGTTCCATTTCTAAGACAAGATGATTCAAAAGGGGACATTAAATTAAAGCTAGTAAGCACTACATTTTTAGATTCTATATTAGAAGAACTAGCAAAGATAACTGAATCGGCAGGAAATAAATGTAGAGAAGTTCTAAACTTAGCAATGAAAGATGCACTTAGTGATGGTTTTATTTCATACAACCCTGTTGAAAGAACAAAACCATATACAAGAAAAAAGCCTAAAATAAAAATATTAAACAAAGAACAGTTAAAGAAATTATTACTATTTGCTCAATTTGATAATTGGTATTTGGAAATTTTATTAGGTGTATTTTGTGGTCTAAGAAAAGGCGAAATAATGGGTTTGAAATTTCAAGATTTTGATAAAGAGAAAAATATAATACGAATAAGAAGACAACTTGTTATTGATCCTATTTTAGCAGCTAACCCTAATGCAGTTAATGTCAAAGTAGAGAAATATATACTTACAGAAAAGCCACCAAAGAAAAACAGTTATCGAAATTTGAGAGTTCCTAAAATTATTGCAGAAGAATTAATAAATAGAGAGGCAGAATATGAAGTACATAAAAAAGTAAAATCTAATTTTGAAGATTACGATTATATAAGTTTTAATAGAGATACAGGAAAACCACAAATACCAAATTCATTTAATAGTTATTTAAAAAGACAATGCCCTAAAAATGCAATACCTACTGTATCAGTTCACGCTTTAAGGCATATGTTTGCTACGATATTAATAGAAAGAAATGTACCACTAATTAAAATTGCATCACTAATGGGACACGATTCTCCACATACTACATTTGAAATTTATTGTGACATTATGGATGAAAGAGAAAAGATTTTAGCATTTATTAATAATACTTTCACACCAGAGTTATTGGAGGTGCATTAATTATGGCAAGAAAACTAAAATATACAAGATACATTAATTATAAAATATGTAATATAACTAAAATAAAAAATAAATATGGATTTAGAATAATTTTAACATTAGATGATAATACAAAGCGAACTATTCAATATTCTGGATTTGCTAGTAAAGATATAGCAGAAAAAGAAAGAGGTAAGATAATTGAAAAAATAAATAATAATTTCACATCCGTGTTATTGGAGGTGCATTAATTATGGCAGAAAAACTAAAACCTATACGATACATTGATTATAAAATATATAATGTAACTAAAATAAAAAACAAATATGGATTTAGAATAGTTTTAACACTAGATGATAATACAGAACGAACAGTTCAACATTCTGGATTTGATAAAAAAGATATAGCAGAAAAAGAAAGATGTAAGGTAATTGGAAAATTAGAAAACAAAACCTATGTAGTATATACAAATGTAAATGTAAAGACATATTTAGAATATTGGTATGAGTATGATGCACCTAAAAGATTAAATTCTTATGGAAGTTTTATGGCATATAGAAATGCAATATTTAATCATATAATACCTAGAATAGGAAAATTGAAATTACTTCAATTAACACCTGCTATAATAGAAAAATTATATAAAGACGTATGCGAATATTCTGTTAATGTTTGTAGTCTTGTTCAAACTGTAATGTCAACATCTTTACAGGATGCCGAAACAAATAATTTTATACCAACAAATGTTGCATTTGGAGTAAAAATTCCAAAAGATGATAAACAAATAGAAAAAGAGGTAACAACAGAAAAAACAGATACTTATCATACTTTAGTAATCGACGAAAGAAAAACATTCACAATAGAGCAGATAGTAACAATAATAAAAGCAAGTAAAAACACACCAATATATTTACACGCCTTATTTGCTTCATTGATGGGACTTCGTAAAAGTGAAATAAATGGAATAAAATACACAGATATAGATTTTGTTCATAGAAAACTATATTTAGAAAGACAATTACGGCAGAAGACCCAATGATACTAAAGAAGATTGCCCACCTAAAACCTTAACAACACAAGAGGTAGAATTAAAGACACCATCTAGCGAAAGAGTGTTAGACATACCAGACTTAGTTTTTAATGCTATATTAGAGGAAAGGGGCAAATATGAGAGACACAGAAGTAGAAGAATAAATGATAAGCATAACCCTTTTAGAGATTGGGATTATGTATGTTGTTCTACTTATGGAAAACCACGCTCAAGAGGTTTTGTTTTTAAATATTTTGAAGCTATAAAACAAGAAAACAATTTACCAGACTTATCTTGGCATAAACTAAGAACAACATATACCACAATACTTGCCAAAAATGACTTCAGTATGAAAGCAATTTCAATACTATTGGGACATTCTTCAGAAATTATTACATTTGAAAATTACACAGACAAAAATGAAATTATATATGATTGCTTAGAAGATTTAGAGCCATTTATTGAAAGTGTTATTCCAAAGAAAAAGACAGAAGAAAGTATAGCAGATTGCACCGACATAGAAACAGATATTATTATGCAAGATGTTTTTGACAATATAATGGTAGCCTAGAAATAAAATTACATTTACAAGGTATAGTGAATACCTTGTATTTTTATGGAAAAAATGGTATAAATAATATACTAAAATTATTTAATATTATTTAGTCTTATTTAATGTTATTTAGTTTAAAAAAATAAAGTTTGTGACCTAATTCGTGTAAAGCCATTTTATGTAGATAAATTTTGATTTTAAAAATGCAAATTACACGAATTTTTCGACAATTACACGAATTTTCGTGGTTGATAGTAATCACTTTTTGGGTCACAAAGGAGGAAAAAATGTTTAAATTACACTCAGAATATAAGCCAA
>CAMXOP010000020.1 GCA_947245665.1 uncultured Clostridiaceae bacterium | reverse complement strand
TGTTGGGACATTTTCTCATTTCTTTACTTAAGACATTATCACATTTCTTTCATACAGAAATTAATTATATAAAAATGTACTTGTTAAAATAAAAATCATTTGATATAATCAAAAAATAATATAACTACCAAATTTTTAGTGGGACAAAGAAGGAGATAATAAAAAAATGAATATTACTAAAATTATAGCAGAAGAATTACAAGTAAAAGAGAGTCAAGTTGAGGCTACTGTTAAACTTATTGATGATGGAAACACTATTCCTTTTATTGCACGTTATAGAAAATAGGCTACAGGTGGTCTTTCTGATGAACAACTTCGTGATTTAGGAGATAGATTAAATTATTTAAGAAATTTAGAAACAAGAAAAAAAGAAGTTGTAAATTCAATAGAAGGTCAAGGAAAGCTTACAGATGAAATAGTAGTTGCATTAGAGCTTGCTAAAACATTAGCAGAAGTTGAAGATATATATAGACCATATAAACAAAAGAAAAGAACAAGAGCAACAATTGCTAAGGAAAAAGGGCTAGAGCCTTTAGCTGAAATTATAATAAAACAAGAAGATAAAAGAAATATAGAAGAAATAGCAGCCCAGTTCACAGATAGTGAAAAAGGTGTGGAAAATATAGGAGATGCAATAGCAGGAGCAAAGGATATTATTGCAGAAAATATTTCAGATAATGCAGAATATAGAAAACAAATAAAAAGATTAATTTATAGAGAAGGATTAATTGAAACAAAAGCTTCTAAAGAAGATGAAAAATCTAATTATGAAATGTATTATGAATTTAGCGAAAAAGTAAATAGAATTCCAAGTCATAGAATTTTAGCTATAAATAGGGGAGAAAAAGAAGAATTTTTAAAAGTAAAAATAGAAAAGCAAGAAGAAAAAATATTTGAAATAATTGAAAAAGATATTATAAAAAATAAACAATATGAAGAAATATTAAAAGACACAATAGCAGATAGTTGGAAACGTTTAATAGAACCTTCAATAGATAGAGAAATTAGAAGTGATTTAACTGAAAAAGCAGAAGAACAAGCAATAAAAGTATTTGGTCAAAACGCTAAACAATTATTACTAGGTGCACCTTTAAAAGGGCTAACAGTAATAGGTTTTGATCCAGCATATAGAACAGGTTGTAAAATAGCGGTCATCGATGAAACAGGTAAACTTTTAGATACAACAACAATATATCCAACAGAGCCACAAAATGATATAGAAGGTGCCAAAAAAGTATTAATAGGATTAATTGCAAAACATAATGTAGATATGTTTGCAATAGGAAATGGAACAGCATCACGTGAATCCGAAATATTTGTAGCAGATGTTATAAAAGAAGTAAAAGAAAAGTATGATAAAGAGGTACATTATGCTATAGTATCAGAAGCAGGAGCAAGCGTATATTCTGCCTCAAAACTTGCAACAGAGGAATATCCAGATATAAATGTTTCATTAAGAGGTGCAATATCAATAGCAAGAAGACTACAAGACCCATTAGCAGAGCTTGTAAAAATAGAACCAAAAGCAATAGGAGTAGGTCAATATCAACATGATGTAGATCAAAAGAAACTAGGAGAGAGCTTAACTGGCGTAGTAGAAGATGCTGTAAATAAAGTAGGTGTAGATGTAAACACAGCAACACCATCACTACTTTCATATGTTGCAGGAGTTAATAAAACAATAGCAAACAATATAGTAAAATATAGAGACGAAAACGGAAAAATAAAAGAAAGAAAAGAATTATTAAAAGTTCCAAAACTAGGAAAAGTAGCATTTGAGCAATGTGCAGGTTTCATAAGAGTACCAGAAGGAAAAAATCCATTAGAAATAACAGGAGTACATCCAGAGAGTTATGAAATAGCAGAAAAGCTATTAGAATTAATAGGATATAGCAAAAAGGATTTAAACAACAAAGAAAAACTAAAAGAAATAAAAGAGAAATTAGCATATATAAAAATAGATAAAATAGCAAAAGAACTAGAAGTAGGAGAGATTACATTAAAAGATATAGTAGAAGAACTTTCAAAACCAGGAAGAGACCCACGTGAAGAAATGCCAAAACCAGTATTACGTAGTGATGTACTAAAATTTGAAGACTTAAGAGAAGGACAAATACTAACAGGGACAGTAAGAAATGTAATAGACTTTGGAGCATTTGTAGATGTAGGAGTAAAACATGATGGACTAGTACATATATCAGAAATGAGTGATAAATTCGTAAAAAATCCATCAGAAATAGTATCTGTAGGAGATATAGTAAAGGTAAAAGTAATAGCAATAGATATAGAGAGACAGAAAGTAAAACTAAGCATGAAAATTTAGAAATTTTAGGGACGGGGCAAAAAATTTCCAAACTGTGGATAACTTCAAAATTTAGTAGACAAAGCAAAAATAATATGTTATAATTCTATTATGTAAATTTTAATTTAACCACACATAAGGAGGTAGTAGCATGAAAAAATTTTTAATGTTAGTAGCTTTAGTAACAATGTTCGCAAGTTTTTCTATGGTAGCAAATGCTCAGGAGAACACTCGGGAGGATGACTGCTATATAAAGCAGAAGTGTATTTTGGATTATATGATATACAGCAGCTTAGAAAGCTGTGAAGAAGGATCTGAAGATGGAAAAATGCTCTGGAGCATACATGAAGAACTTCCGAAGTTTTCAGGAGAAGAATTACACATGTATTATGCCGAGCTCATAAGCAATAACATCTGGGAAGATATCGATGATGATGGAATGATAACCAACAGAGATATTCTTGACCATATTATTATGAAAATAATTTCTAAATATGATGAAGGATCATATGAAGCAAAGGAACTGTGGTTTATGCATGAAGAAATCAAAAAGTTTACTGAAGAAGAAGTAAATATGTACTTGAACCAGTTGTGTAACAGGTAAAATAAATTGAGATGTATAGGTTTGAAAATTAAACTTATACATCTCAATTATTTTACTCATGCCAACCTTTTATAGTATTTCTTTTAATTACTCCTATCAAATTAGCTCTAACCATAGGAATATCTAAATTCAATTTATAAAGCAAATCTTTCATATATTCTCTTTTAGAAACACCATCCATAGGGCAATTCTTTTTCATTACTTCTATGTTGTTACGTTTAATAAACTTTTTAATTTCCTTTTCAGGGGTCATTATTAAGGGTCTAATTACTGTTATTTTTGACCTATCCATATAGGTACTTGGGCCAAAAGTAGAAAATGCACCTGTTAAAAACAAATTCATTAAAAAAGTTTCTAAAACATCATCTTCGTTATGTCCTAAAGCTATTTTATTACAACCTTCTCTAATAGCAACAGAATTTAAAATACCCCTACGAATATTGGCGCATAAAGAGCAAGGCCTTTTTTCTTGCCTTATATCAAAAACAATTTCCTTAATATGACTATCTTCAACAATTAAAGGAACGCCAATTTCATCACAAGTTTTTTGTAAAAAATCCACATTAAAAAATTCAAAACCAGGATTAACACTAACTGCTACAATATCAAAGTTCTTATCAAAATAAGTTTGCAACTGTTTTAAACCCATAAGCATAGTAATAGAGTCTTTACCACCAGATAAACACACAGCTATTTTATCACCATCTTCTATCATATTATAATTTCTGATTGTTTTTCTCATATAACCTAATATTTTTTGCATAACAAACTCCTTTTACTAAAAGGGACGTCCTTTTTTCAAAAAAAATTGCTAAAAGGGACACTCCTTAATATATATTTTTTTTATATCAATTTTAAAATGTATTATATATAACTATAAATAACAACTACAAAATAGTATAACATAAAAATAATAAAAATGGAATATTGATTTTTCAAGAGAAATATAGTAAAATAAAAAAGTAATATGTTTCATTAGCTCAGTAGGATAGAGCAACAGCCTCCTAAGCTGTGGGTCGCCCGTTCGATTCGGGCATGGAACACCAAAATTGTTATATGGACGGGAATATCTCGTCCAATTTTTATTATTTTCGCCTTTACAATAAAAATCTGTTATGCTATAATTTTTAAATAGAAATATGAGGTGAAAATATGAATCAAATATTATATGTTGATAAGTCTAAAAAAGGTAATTCACTAGAGATAAATAGTATTATCAAAATTTTTGTTATTATAATTACTATTTTTGGAATAATTCTAATTTCAAAGGGAATTTATGGAATAGTTAATAATTCAAAAAATAGTACAGTAGGTGCAGAACCAATAGTAACAGTAAAAGAACTAGGAGAAAAGTTACAGATTAGTATTGTTCATGATAAAGCTATAGACAAAATAATTTATTCATGGAATAACTCTGAGGAGAATATTTTGCAAGCTAGAGGACAAAGCCAATTAATAGAAACAATAGATTTACCAATAGGAAATAATATATTAAATCTAAAAATAATAGATACCAATAAAAAAATAGTTACATATTCAAAAGAGTATTATAGGGAAGATAAAGATATAACAAGTCCAGAAATAGAATTAGTAGTAGAGGGCTCAAAAGTAAAAATAGTAGCAAAAGATGAAACAGAGTTAAGTTATATAACATATCATTGGAATGATGAAGAAGATACTAAGGTAGAAGCAAGAGAAGATTCTAAAAAGCAAATAGAAGAAAAAATTTCTATATTAAAAGGAGAAAATAAACTTACAATAGTAGCGGTAGATAGTAGTGGCAATAAGGCAAGTAAAGAACAAATATATAAAGGCGCTAAAAAGCCAACTATAGAAACAAATCAAAACAATAATGAACTAGCTATAAAAATAACAGATGAAGAGAATATAAAAAAAATAGAAATAAATATAAATGGAGAGTTTTTCTCAACAGACCCTGAAAATGTAGGAGATTCTTTAAATATGAAAGAAGTACAATTAACTCAACCTCTACAACAAGGGGAGAATACTATAACAATAACTGCTTATAATGTAAGCGGATTATCAGAACAAGTAACAAAACAAATAACAATTTAAAACAAATAATATTTGTAAAATATATTCAATCCATTTATAGCAAATAAAATAGAACAATTACCATTTAACCTATTATCATATATACTTATAATTTTATATGCTATAATAATAATAGATATAGTATTTAATATAATAACGACAGTAAAATTTAATTTAACAATAAAAAAATTAAATGAAATAGCTGAAAAAATAAAATTAGTATTAGAAGATATAAAAGTGAACATATCTTAAAAGTTAAAAAATGAAGAACTAAACAAAATATTAAAAGAAGTAAAGTTAAAGATAAAATTATATAGAAAAGCAAAAAGACTCAAACTTGCTTTTCCAACAATGAAATCAGAAAGTATTACAAAGTTCCTAAATTAAAAAGTAGATTTTGAAACACTAAAGAGACTAATAAAGAGTAAAAACAAGGAGTAAATATGTTACAAGAAATATATTTAATAGATAATAATAATGAACTAGAAGAAAAGCTAAAAAAAATATTTAAGAAAGATAAAGAATATAAAATAACAAAAGTAGTAACAGAAGATTTGGAAATAGCATTAAAGAACATACCATCCCTTATAATAGTAAATGAAGATAGCACAACTGGAGATGGAATGCAAATATGTAAAAGAATAAAAAATGATGAAGACAATAGTATAACTCCAATTATTTTTATAACTTCTAATGAAGACCACATGCATAAATTAGAAATACTAGAGTTGGGGATATTATATTATATAAGAAATCCAATTGATGAAGAATATTTTTATTATACAATAAATAATATACTAAAATTACTATATGTAAATAGAGGAGTAAGTCCCTTAACAGGATTGCCAGGAAATGTCCAAATACAAGCTGAAATAAAAAAGAGATGGCTAAATAAAGAAAGATTTTCAATGATGTATTTTGATCTAGATAATTTTAAAGCATATAACGATGTATATGGTTTTATAAAAGGAGACGAAATAATAAAATTTACAGCAAATATAATATTAAAAAATATCCATACAAGTGAACACGAAGATTGCTTTGTAGGACATGTAGGAGGAGACGATTTTGTAGCCATAATTCCAGAAGATGATTGTGAGCCAATATGCCAAAGTATAGTTACAGAGTTTGATTTCAATGTAAAGAAATATTTTACAAAAGAAGATAATGAAAAAGGTTATATAGAAGTAGCAAATAGAAAAGGAGTTATAGAACAGTTTCCTCTTACAGCGATATCAATAGGAGTTGTAGAAGTAGAAAAGGGTAAGTTTAGAAATGTATTAGAAATAGGAGAGGCAGGGGCAAGTGTAAAACATTTAGCCAAAACAATTCAAGGTAGTACATATGTAATTGATAGAAGAAAAAATATTTAAAATTAAGAATACAGGCTAAATTCCTGTATTTTTATATTGAGTTGTTAAAATAAAACAGTATTATAATATATATTTTGTATCATTAATTTACTTTTAATAAAAGTAAAAAATTAAATAAATATAGGAAGTCGAAATTATGGGCCAAAAGACACAAGGATGTATGGCAACGTTTATAATAAAGTTGATGTATCTACATGGTGTACAATACCTAATTTAGCTGAAATTCTGAAAACAGTATTTCTTGATGTTGATAATTTAGTACTTTTTGATAAAAAATATCTTGAAGGCATAGAAATAAATGAAAGAGAGATAGATTTTGAAGAAATGTTTTCAACTATAGATTAGAAATAATAAAGGAGTAATAAAAACACTACATATATTTTTTATGTAGTGTTTTTATTTTATTGTTGAACAAATAGTAAATAAAATTTAAAATATAATAAAAAATATAAATTTATAAATAAATATAGACAAATTATGTAAAATATTATATAATTTGTCTATATTTCAAAAATTTTGTAACTAAAAACATTCTTTTTTTTATTAAAGGAGGAATAAGTATGAATAAAAATGAAGGAACTAAAAGTAATCTACCAACAACGATAAGACCACAATTCCAGCCAATAGTAAAGAAATCAGAAGAGGAACTGGGATATATTCCTTTTGATTCAGATGAATTTGAAGAGTATCCACGGATTAGTGATATTGAAGCATGTGTAAAAGAAACTGTTGTAGGTCAAGATCAGCTAGTTAAAAGAGTTGCTACCTCTTTATATAATGCACACTATATGAATATTAGATGTGTAGATTTTATAATAGGAGGAAGTGGTACAGGAAAAACTTTGACAATGGAGGCTTTTTGCAAGGAAATGGGGTTAGCATATACAATTGAAAATGCAACTCAATATACACAAGAAGGCTATGTTGGAGAGAGCGTAAATAGAATGTTATCCAATTTATTTAAAAATTCAGGGAAAGATTTTAAAAAGGCTGAGAATGGAATTCTTATTATAGATGAAATAGGTAAGAAAACAACAAAAGGGCGTGGTAAAAGTAATGATGGAAGAGATGTAAGTGGAGAAGGTGTTTTAGATTCATTACTGCCAATTTTATCAGGGGCACCTATAAATATTAAAGTTGATAATAGAACGTTTCAATTTCAGACTAAGAATTTAAGAGTATTTTTAATGGATGCATGTTCTGGAATAGAAGATATAAGAAAAGAAAGGTTAAGCGAAAAGACTATTGGATTTCAAATAGTAGATAAAAGCGAAAAAACTAAAATTTTATCTTCAGAAAAAAGTATTTATACTAAGGAAGATTTAATACAATATGGATTTACACCTGAATTTGTTGGAAGGATTACAAAAATACATGTAACAAATCCAATGGATACAAATACATTGGTAAGAATACAAAAAGAGGCAAAAAACTCTGTATTTAGAATGTATGAAAAGGGTCTTTTAAGTAGAGGAATAAGACTTGAAACATATCCAGGATTTTTTGAAGAAATTGCAGAAGCAACATTAGACTTCAAAACAGGTGCACGTGAGCTTGAGAATACAACTAATTATGTATTTGAAGAATTAATGCATTCAATATATGATTACGAAGAGCCAATTTATGTTGCAGAGCTTAGAGAAGGAATAACAAAAGATAATAAAAATTATGGACTTTATTAAGAACAAATATAAGAACGAATAAAATAAAAAACACTTCATATATATTAATGAAGTGTTTTTTATTTCATAGTAAAAATCAGTTCAAAATATAAGGTAACTATTGGAAGTAATACTAATGATATAGGCATAACTATGACTTTTTGTAGTTTAATTCTTAAGGAGGTTCTTATGATAGTAATACGAAAAAAGAATATAATATATGTAAGTATAATAGCACTTTTAGCGATATTTATATTTGGGATAAGTGAAAATAGAATAGAAGACACAGCACCAACTGTAGCATTGCCAGTTAGAATTATAGTAATATTAATAGATGCTGGTCATGGAGTACCAGATGAACGGAGCACAGAGTAGTTCAGGAACAACAGAAGCTGAAACAAATTTAAAAATAGCCTTAAAATTGCAAAGTTTATTAGAACAAGCAGGTAGTACAGTAATATTAACACGCAGTGACGAAAATGCAATATATGATTTAGATAGTAAAACTTTAAGAGAAAAAAAGATATCAGATATACACAATAGAGTAAAAATAGGAAATGAATCATCAGCAGATATATTTGTTTCAATACATTTAAATAAAATTCCACAAGAACAATATTGGGGTTGGCAATGTTTCTACAAAAATGGAGACGAAAAAAGTACACAACTTGCAAAAAGCATACAAGAAAATTTAAATGAATCAATACAAAAAGAAAATAAAAGAGTAGCAATGAAACTAGACACAGTATATATAATGAAACATGTACAAATTCCAATTTCAATAGTAGAATGTGGTTTTTTATCAAATCAAGAAGAAGAAAAACTATTGCTAAATGATGAGTATCAAAATAAATTAGCTTGGGGAATTTATAATGGAATAATAGATTACTTTTATAATTAGTTCCCAAGGTAAAATTAATAAAACACTGCATAAATTTTCCACAATTAGCAAACAATATGTGTAAAACATTTGCTAAGAAGTGGGAAATTTTTATTTAAATTTATATAAACTGCCAAAATTTTCTTAGCAAGATAAGGAGCTTAGAAAATGTCAAATTCAGGTTTTATAAAGAACTATAAAAATCTAAATATAAAAGGTGTAGTATTAGATAAAGTACAATTAGAAAATTATATGGAAAAAATTGCTTCAGACCATATATTACAAAATAATAGCGATAAAGGCACTTATCCAATACCAAAAATGAAAGAAAATTTTGAAATTATCGAAGAAGTATATAATTTGTTAAATGAACATATAAAACTGGGAATTCCAATACACCCTGCAGGAGAATGGCTTTTAGATAATTTCTATATGATTGAAGAAACTGTACAAATGGTACAAAAACAAATGCCTTTAAATAAATATACAAATTTTTTAGGAATTTCAAATGGATTATATAAAGGATTTGCAAGAATATATGTATTAGCCTCAGAAATTGTAGCTTATACAGATAATCGAATTGATAATATAATACTATCTGATTTACTAAATTCTTACCAAAAAAAGAAAACTCTTAATATGGATGAAATATGGAATATAGGTATATTTATTCAAATTGCATTAATTCAAAATATAAAAGATATTTGCGAAAAAATATATTATAGTCAAATGCAAAAATATAGAGTTGAAAATATATTAGAAAGATTAATAGAAAATAAAGAAGAATGTAAATTTAAAAATTTAGGAGAATATAAACAACGAGTAAAAGGATATGGAGAAATGAAATATCCTTTTATAGAATATATGTCATATAGGCTAAGAAAATATGGAAAAGCAGCATATATTTATATAAATGCATTAGAAGAACAAGTAAATAAGTTAGGTACGAATATTGATGAAGTAGTTAGAAAAGAACATTTTACTTAGAATGGATTTTTCACAAATTTTTCAAAATATAAATGGAGTTGAAGAAACATTAAAACAAGACCCAACAAAAATTTATCAAAAAATGGATTATAGTACAAAAGAATATTATAGAAATGCAATAAAAGAAATATCTTTAAAAACAAAAATATCAGAAATATATATAGCTAAAAAAGTAATAGAACTATGTAATAGAGAAAATTTAAATGAAAAACAAGCACATGTAGGGTATTATTTAATTAATAAAGGAAAAAAAGAATTATTTAAAGCGCTGCTAGGAAATGATAAAACAAAAATTAGTGAAAAACAAAAAGCAAAATTATATGTTTCATCAATATGGCTCACAACAATAATTATAAATGTACTAATATGTACATGGATGTATATAAGGACAAAAAACATAATAATAAGTACAATATTTTTCATGATAGCGCTTCTTCCTATACAAGAAATAGTAACTCAAATAATTCAATATATATTAGGGAAAACAGTAAAACCTAAAATTATACCAAAAATAGACATGCAAAATGGAATAGAAAAAGAAGAAAGTACATTTGTAGTAATTCCAACAATAATAAAAAGTAAAGAAAAAGTTAAAGAACTTATGGAAAAACTAGAAATTTATTATTTAGCAAATAAAAGTGAAAATATATATTTTGCATTATTAGGAGATTGTTCTTCAGGGCAAAATAAAGAAGAAAAATTTGATGAAGAAGTTATTAAAGAAGGACAAAAACAAGTAGATTTACTAAATAATAAATATCCCTATAAAGAAGGAGAATTACCTAAATTTAGCTTTATATATCGTAAAAGATTTTGGAATGGAAAAGAAGAATGTTACCTAGGTTGGGAAAGAAAAAGAGGTTTGTTAAATCAATTTAATGAATATTTATTAGGAAATGAAAACAATGTATTTAAAGAAAATACGTTAGAAAAGTGGAAAAAAGAAAAAGATTTAAAAAGATTACCAGTAAAAATAAAATATATAATAACATTAGATAGTGACACAGAACTTGTACTAAATACTGCATTAGAACTTGTGGGAGCTATGTCACATATACTAAATAAACCAGAGCTTAGTAAAAATAAAGATATTGTAACAGATGGTCATGCACTGATACAACCAAGGGTTGGTATAAATATAGATATTAGTAGAAAAAATTTATTTACAAAAATATTTGCAGGAAATGGAGGAGTAGACCCATATACAAATGCTATATCAGATATATACCAAGATAATTTTTCAGAAGGAATATTTACAGGTAAGGGAATTTATGACCTAGAAGTATTTTCAAAAGTATTAAAAAATGAAATACCAGAAAACACAGTATTAAGTCATGACTTATTAGAAGGGAGTTACCTAAGGTGTGGACTAGCTACAGATATAATGCTAATGGATGGATACCCTTGCTCATATAATAGTTTCAAAACAAGACTTCATAGATGGATAAGAGGAGATTTTCAGATTTATTATTGGATAAAAAAATATATTACAGATAAAAAAGAAATAAAAAAGAAAAACCCACTAAGCTTTTTGTCAAAATATAAAATATTAGACAATTTAATAAGAGCAATAACACCAATTTCAGTTATGCTAACAATTATTATAGCAGTAATAATAAATAGAATTTATAAAAATGAAGCAAATATATTTATAGGTCTATCAATAATGACTGTTACAATGCCAACAATAATAGATATAATTAATAAAATTATATTTAGAAGAGAAGGAAATAAATATCAAAAAAGATTTGAACCTACAATTAATTCGTTTTTAGCAAGTATAATAAGAGGAATAATAGCACTTGCAGTACTGCCAGATAAAGCCTATATGTCACTAAATGCTATGGTAAAAAGCATATACAGAATGAAAGTAAGTAAAAAGTACCTACTAGAATGGACAACTTCAGAAGATGCTGAGAAGCTAAGTAAAACAGACTTAAAATCTTATTATACAAATATGTTTGCAAATGTTATATTTGCAATATTTGCTATTACATTTGGAAATATAATAATTAAAATAATTGGTATAACATGGTTATTAGCTCCTACATTTATGTGGTATATAAGTAAAAAAGAAAAAGAAGAAAATAAATTAGAAGAACTAACAAAAGATGATAAAGAATATTTATTAGATGTAGGTAAAAGAACATGGGAATTTTTTAAGGACCATATAAACGAAAAAACAAACTATTTACCACCAGATAACTATCAAGAAGATAGAAAACCAAAAATAGTGCCTCGAACCTCTTCAACAAATATAGGGCTTGGACTACTTGCTGTAGTTACTAGTTATGATTTAGAATACGAAAACTTATATGATACATTAAAATTACTAAGCAAAATGTTAGAGATAATAGAAAACTTACCAAAATGGCATGGGCACTTATATAATTGGTACAATATAGAAACTTTAGAACCACTAATTCCAAGATACATTTCTACTGTAGATAGTGGAAACTTTATAGGGTATGTATATGTACTAAAACAATTTTATATAGAAGCAAAACAGAAAATAATAGAAGATAATTCTATTTCAAAAGAAGAAAAAGAAAAAATGTTACAACTAATACCATATTGGGTAGAAAAGCCAATAAATGAAATACCAATAGCAAAAGCAGATTTTACAAAATTATATGACAAAGAGAAGCGTCTATTTTCAATAGGTTTTAATATGGAAGAGAATAAATTAACCTCATCATATTATGACTTATTAGCATCAGAAGCAAGGCAAGCAAGTTTTATAGCAATAGCAAAAAAAGATGTAGAGCCAAAACATTGGTATAATTTAAACAGAACATTGACTGTATTAAATGGCTATAAAGGACTAATATCATGGTCAGGAACAGCATTTGAATATTTAATGCCAAATATAAATATAAAAAAATATAAAGGAAGTTTATTAGATGAATCATCTAAATTTATGATAAATAATCAAAAAGAATATGCAAAAAAAATAGGAATACCATGGGGAGTGTCAGAAACAGCATTTAATATGAAAGACCTAAATAACAATTATCAATATAAAGCAATAGGAATACCATGGTTAGGATTAAAAAGAGGTTTAGAAGATGATATAGTAGTTGCAAGTTATGCATCAGCCTTAGCACTTACAGAAGAACCAAAAGAAGTAGTAAATAATTTAAGAAAATTACAGGAATATGATATGTATAATAAATATGGCTTTTATGAAGCAGTAGATTATACACCAATACGATTAGGAAAAGGAAAAAAATATGAACCAGTAAAAACATATATGGCACACCATCAAGCATTAATACTATTATCAATAAATAATTTATTTAAAGAAAATATTTTACAAAAAAGATTTCATAAAAACCCAGAACTAGAAGCGTTAGATATATTATTACAAGAGAAAATGCCAGAGCAAATGATTATAACAAAAGAAGAAAAGAAAAAACCAGAGAAAATAAAATATGTTGACTATGAAAATTATGCACAAAGAGTATTAAATAAAATAAATGAGAAATTAAATATAATAAATGCTATTTCAAGTAATGAATATTTAATAGTTATGGATCAGAAAGGAAATGGATATAGTAAATATAAAGATATATTAATAAATAGATTTAAAGAAACGTCAGATGAAGAACAAGGAATAGTATTTTACCTTAAAAATATAAAGAATAAAAGAATATGGACATCAAACTATATGAACTATTTATCTAAGCCAGATAAATATGAAGTTACTTTTTCAGAAGATGTTAGTAAAATAAAAAGAATAGATGGAGGAATACAAACAATTACAAAAATTACAACAGCTCCAGAACAACCAGTAGAGATAAGAAATATTGAAATAAAAAATACAGGATTAGAAGAAGAAATATTAGAAATAACAGGAGTATTAGAACCAGTGCTATCAAATGCAGCTCAAGACTATGCACATCCAGCTTTTAATAATTTATTTTTAAGTTTTGAATATATAGGAGAAAATATAATATTAGCAAAAAGAAGAAAACGTTCAGAACATGATAAAGAAATATATATGGCAGTTTATTTGCATACACAAGGGGAAAATATAGGAGAATTAGAATACGAAATAGATAAGGAGAAATTTCAAGGTAGAGGAAATTTAGGTTTGCCAACAATGATAGAAAACTCAAAACCATTTTCCAAAAACACAAATCTAGTATTAGATCCTATTATTGCAATGAAACAAACCATAAAAATAAAGCCAAATGAAAAAGCAAGTTTAAGTCTAATTATTGCTGTATCAGATGTGAGTAAATCAGAAGCAATTAGCATGGTACGTGAATATTCAAATATAGACAAAATAAATAGATGTTTTGAATTATCTAAAGCGAAAGTAGAAGCAGAAGCAAGATATTTAGGAATTAATAATAAAAATATCGAAACATATCAAAAAATGTTAGGGTATATACTATATCAAAATCCATTTAAAAAGTTATATTTAAAAAATATAAATGAAAACAATTACCCACAAAGTGAATTATGGAAATATGGAATATCAGGAGATATACCAATTGTTCTAATAAAAATAAAAGGGTTAAATGATATATATGTATTAGAAGAAATGCTAAGAGCATACGAATTCTATAGGCTTAAGAATATACAAATAGATTTAGTAATATTAGATGAAGAAGAAAACAATTATGAAAGATATGTAAAAGAACAAATAATAAATAGTATACTAAATAAAAATTTATCATATATGCAAAATATAAATGGTGGAATATTCATAATAGATGATAAAGAAAGTAAAGACATATTAGAATTTAGAGCAAATTTAATAATAGACAGTAAAAAAGGCAAACTTTCAAGGCAATTAAAAGATTTAGAAGAAGAATATTTAGAAAGTATAAAAGATATAGGTTATGAATTACCAAAAGAGATAATATTAGAAGAAGAAAAAGTAACTATGCCATTAGATGTTGAAAACTTAAAGTATTATAATGAATATGGAGGCTTTTCAAAAGATGGAAGGGAATATATAACAAAAGTAAATAAAGAAAAACGATTACCAACAACATGGAGCCATATAATTGCAAATGATAAATTTGGAACATTAGTAACAGAAAGTTTAGGAGGATATACTTGGAGTTCAAACAGTAGATTAAATAGAATATCTGCATGGTCAAATAATCAAGTTACAGATATACCATCAGAAGTTATATATATACAAGAAAAAGAAAGCTTAAAAACGTGGTCATTAGGATTAAACCCTATGCCAGATAATAATGATTATATAGTGACATATGGATTTGGATATGCAAATTATAAACACACAAGTATGGAAATAATGCAAAACTTAGACATATTTGTACCAAAAGATGAAAGTATAAAAATAAGTTTATTAAATTTAAAAAACTTGGCACCAAAAAAGAAAAAAATAAAATTAGTATATTATATAAAACCAGTATTTGGAGAAGACGAAAGAATAAGTAATGGGTATATTGAATTAGAAAATAAGAAAAATTCAAATACAATATTATTAAAAAACAGATTAAATGATAAAGAAGAATATATATATATATCAAGTAGTGAAAAAATACAATCATATACAGGAGATAAAAAATCTTTTATAGGAAACGGAAGTGTAGCAAACCCAGAAGGACTAAAAAGAGTAAGTTTAAATAATGAAAATTCATTAGGAATAGATAATATAATAGCAATACAACTAGAGGTTGAATTAGAAGCATTTGAAGAAAAAAATATATCATTTATGTTAGGAATGGATAACAATGTTACAACATGTTTAGATAACAGTTATAAATATTCAAAAATACAAACATGTATAAGTGAATTAGAAAATGTTAAGAAATACTGGAATGACTTTACGCAAACCTTACAAGTAAATACACCAGTAGAATCATTTAATATATTATTAAATGGATGGCTTGCATATCAAACTCTAGTATGTAGACTATGGGCAAGAACAGGGTTCTACCAATCAGGAGGAGCATTTGGTTATAGAGACCAACTGCAAGACACATTGGGACTAAAATATTTTGATATAAATTTAATGAAAAATCAAATAATAAAACATAGTAAACATCAATTTATAGAAGGAGATGTAGAACATTGGTGGCATGAAGAAACAGGTAGAGGAATACGAACCAAGTTTTCAGACGATTTATTATGGCTTGTATATATGGTACTAGAATATATAACTCAAACAGGAGATTATGAAATACTAAATATAGAAGTACCATATAAAAAAGGAGAAATACTAGAAGAAGGAATGGATGAAAGATATGACCTATATGAAGAGACAGATGAAAAAGAAAGTATATATAAGCACTGTATTAGAGCAATAGAGAAATCTTTAAATTTTGGAGAACATGGACTACCAAAAATAGGTTCAGGAGACTGGAATGATGGAATGAGTACAGTAGGAAACAAAGGAAAAGGAGAAAGCGTATGGTTAGGATTTTTCTTGTATGACATTTTAAATAGATTTGTACCAATAATGCAAAAGAGGTTAGAAATAGAAAGTAAAAAATCAGAAGACAAATGTAGAGATTTATCAGAAAGAATAGAAAAATACAAACAAATTTTAGAAAAATTAAAAAAGGCATTAAATACTGAAGGATGGGATGGACGTTGGTATAAAAGAGCATTTACAGATGATGGAGATGAACTAGGAAGCTTACAAAATGAAGAATGTAGAATAGATGGAATCTCTCAAAGTTGGGCAACAATTTCAAAAGCAGGGGATAATGATAAAAAATATATATCAATGGAAAGCTTGGAAAATCATTTAATAGATAAAGAAAATGGAATAATAAAATTGCTAGATCCACCATTTGAAAAAAGTAAATTAGAACCAGGTTATATAAAGGCATATTTACCAGGCACAAGAGAAAATGGAGGACAATATACTCATGGTGCAATATGGACAATAGTAGCCGAAAGCATGTTAGGATTTGGGGATAAAGCAGTAGAATTATTTAGAATGATAAACCCAATAGAACATTCAAGAGGTAAAGAAGCGGCATTAAAATATAAAGTAGAACCATATGTAGTTGCAGCAGATATATATAGCCATGAAAACTTAGCAGGAAGAGGAGGCTGGACATGGTATACAGGCTCAAGCAGTTGGATGCTAAAAACAGGAATAGAATATATATTAGGCTTAAAAATACAAAACAATATTTTAAAAATAGAGCCATGCATATCAAGTATGTGGAAAGAATATTTTATAAGATATAAATATGGAACAAGCATATATAATATAAAAGTAAAAAATGCAAATGAAAAAAATACAGGTGTGGAAAAATTAATATATAATGGAGTAGAAATAGAAAATAAGGAAATAAAATTAATAAATGATGGAAAAATAAATGAGATAGAAGTTATAATGTAAAATTTGCAAAAATCAGAAAATTATGTTAAAATATAGTTAGGTTCAAAATTGACAAGTTGAAAAGGAGAAAGACACTATGAGAATAGGCAGTAGAAGAATCAGCAAAAGAAGGTTAATGCATATCTGGGCAGATGCTAAGAAAAATATATTAGGTATGATTTTTTTAGTATTAGGATTGCGAATAGGCTACCTGTATATAACGCATTGGTTCCCTCTTGAGACAGACACAGAGGTTGCAATAATGCTAGCAACAGTATGGGGACTGTGTGGAGGAGCAATAGCGATGGGGCTTATACTGTTTGGATTATGTACTATACTGCTTGATGAAACAACTAAAAAGAGGCGGCGCTAATTGCTGCCTTTTTTAATATTTATTTATTTGAATAAATCAGAATGGCACTAGTCCTTGTTAGAACTAATATTAGTATATTATTAAAATAAACCAATAACCAATTATGCCATATTTAATATTCTTAGAGACAATCGACTTTTATTCTTTAATAAATAATTACAATATTTTTCGGGTAGAGGTTCTTAATTATATAAAAGATTTACTACTTTAGCAAATTCAATTTCACTAAAGTTATTTTTAAATTGCATTTTCTATAGTCTTTCTTAAATTTATTAGTACTTTGCATTTTATAGTTGCTCATTAATTATTTAAATTTACAATCAATTCTTTTACACTATTATAGAATTCGTATTTTTTGTATTTTCTAACATTTCTCATATTTCATTTATAACATTAATTGTTTCTTTATTATATTTAGTTTTTTTATTTCAAAAGGTATACCATCATTCAATACAACTTGCCTTAAAAACATAATACCTGAATCTATAATGTTCATACGTAAATACTCTAAATGATCTTCCACTTCCTTTTTTTAATTATGTTCTATTCTAATACTTAATGTATCTGTTTTAGACATAAATTCACCACTATAATTTGATTAATTGTAATATGTTATATATACAATGTGATATGTAATGTGTATTTTCTCAAGAATAGATACAATATACAAAATTTTCTATTTAGATATAATTTGAAAAATAAATATAAGACATTAATAAAAAAATAATAATAAAAAAATACTTGTACAAAATAATAATATATGATATAACTAAAGAAAGTTAGAAAGTCTTAAATATAAAGAAAGGCGGAGCTTATATGGATGAAAATAAAAAAACAATTTTAATTGTAGATGATGAAAAAACAATTGTAGATATGTTAGTGTACAATTTACAAAAAGAAGGATATAACACATTAGAAGCTGGGGACGGAGAAGAAGCTGTAAGAGTAGCTTTAGATGAGAAACCAGACTTAGTTTTATTAGATATAATGTTACCAAAAATGGATGGATTAGCAGTTTGCAAAAGAATAAGACAATATTTAAATATACCAATTTTAATGATTTCTGCAAAAGATGAAGAAATAGATAAAATACTAGGACTAGAATTAGGGGCAGATGATTATATTACAAAACCTTTTAGTGTAAGAGAACTAATGGCAAGAGTAAAAGCAAACTTAAGAAAAGCAGAAATAACCGCAAAAGCCATGGAAAACTCAACAACTGAAAAAGTGGCAGAAATAGATGAAAACAAAATAATTGTTGGAGACTTAAGTTTAGACTTAAACAAATTTGAAGTTAAAGTTAGAGGAGAAGTAATAGACTTAACTTTAAGAGAGTTTGAAGTAATAAAATATTTAGCAAATCAACCTGGCCAAGTAGTAACAAGAGAAACACTATTAGAAAAAGTGTGGGGATATGAATATTATGGAGATATAAGAACAGTTGATGTTACAGTAAGAAGAATAAGAGAAAAAATAGAAAAAGATACATCAAACCCAAAAATACTAATAACCAAAAGAGGAGTAGGTTACTATATTGCTTCGAAATAGAGAAGAGTTAATAGTGAATAATTATTATGTAGGGGGCACCGTTTGAGGGAATACCTCGTAGGAAATTACACCACTGTGCCATACTATAACATATGATAAACAATAAAAAAGACGTAGGGGCTTAATCGGTAAAGAATCCCCCAGAGGAATACCGAATTACGCCCTTTTTATATAGTTAAAAAATGAAAGGATATATATATAATGTTAAGAAATGTTCAACTAAAAATAATATTGATATTTGGAATAATAGGAATAATTATAATAAGTTTCATAGGAACATTTTATGGAATGAGTTTAAAACAAGTAGCAGATATAGAAGGATATACAGAAGTAATAAATACACAAATAAGAAATATAAAATATATAACTGTTATAGCAATTATATTATATGGAGTTATAACAACATTAATAAGTATATTTATATCTAATACAATAATAAACCCAATAAATAAACTAATAAAAGATGCACCTAAAATAGCTATAGGAGAAAAAGTAACAGAAAATAAAGATAAAAAGAAAACAGGAATTGATGAGTTAACTAATGCATTTGGTATTGTAACGAATGAATTAAGAGAAAACTTAGGAGAAGTAAATAAGCAAAAAAATCAGATAGAAACAATACTACTTCATATGACAGATGGAATAATAGCATTTGATATGGAAGGAAATATAACACATATAAACCCAGCAGCTACAGAGTTATTAAAACTAACAGAAGGAGATAATTCATTTGATAAAATATTTGGAAAAATAAATGTAGATGTAAATTTAGAAAAAACAGTATACTTAGAGGATTGGACATCATTAGAACAAAGAGCTACAGTAGAAGATAAATACTTAAAAATATTTTTTGCATCATTTAAAGACGAAAAAGAAATACCTTCTGGAATAATGGTAGTAATTCAAGATATTACAGAACATGTTAAGCTAGATAATATGAGGAAAGAATTTGTTGCAGATGTATCACATGAACTAAAAACGCCAATAACTTCTATTATGGGATATGCAGATACTCTTTTAGAAAGTGAATATGAAAAAGATATGCAAGATAAATTTTTAAATGTAATATCTTCAGAAGCAAGGAGAATGGCAAAATTAGTTACAGATTTATTAACATTATCTAGATATGATACTAATAAAGTAAAAAAAGAAATAACAGAATTCGATTTAGGAGAGTTGGTAAAAAAATCACAAGAAAAATTACAACTAGAAATAAATAAAAAAGGGCATATGGTAGAATGTTTTGTAACAGCAAATGTTCCACCAGTAAAAGCTGATAGAGATGGAATAGAAAGAGTAATATTAAATATACTTTCAAATAGTATAAAATATACACCAGAAAAAGGAACAATAAAAATATATGTAGGGTTTGTATATAATGATGCATATATAAAAGTAATAGATAATGGAATAGGAATACCAGAAGATGACCTAAACCGAATATTTGAAAGGTTTTATAGAGTAGATAAAGCACGTACAAGAGAAATGGGAGGAACAGGATTAGGACTTTCAATAGCAAAAGAAATACTAGACCAAAATAATTGTAGTATAGATATAAAAAGTAAAGCAGGAGAAGGAACAGAAGTTGTAATAAGAATTCCTACAAAATAAAAGTTGAATTGTAGGGAATGCATTGTATATTCATTTTCCAAAGAAATTATACAAAATATATATTATAGAGTAATTCCTTCAAAGAATAGACAATCAATGCTTGTCTCTACAATTCAATATTAAATATATATTTCAAAAAACAGTGTCAATAATTTTTGAAAATGTCCCAAAAATTTCTAAACATTAACGGAAAAATAT
>CAMXOP010000019.1 GCA_947245665.1 uncultured Clostridiaceae bacterium | reverse complement strand
TGGAAACAAAAGGGACGGGGCAAAAAATTTCCAAACTGTGGATAACTTTTTTAAAATTAAAGTTATCCACAGTTTGGAATTTTTTTGCCCCGTCCCTTTTGTTTCCATTAAATTGTATATGTTCCTACCATTATTTGGTTCATCATAGATAAGTCAGTTACTGTTACTCCTCCATTGTCATCTATATCTGCTGATTTTTCTACTACACCATTTATTGTTAGTTTGTCTACCATTACTTGGTTCATCATTGATAGGTCGGTTACTGTTACTTTTCCGTTTCCGTCTAAATCGGCTATTACTGATATTACTTTTGTTATACTTTGTTTTCCTTTTGTTGCTGTAATTATCATTTTTGTTCCTACTAATTCTGTGTCTGACATTTCATTACCATTTATGTCATATACTTTCATTACTCCATTTGATTCCATATTTGCTATATAATCTTTTATTGTTGTATAAGGTTTTACTCTTTCTACATTTTCTTCAGTTACTCTGTATACTTGTGAAGTTAAGTATAAATCATCGTCGTCATTTCCACCAGTTCTATCTGATTTATTTAGTATATTTAATACTATTGTGTCTTCTGTACATTCTGATTCAACTACTTCAATATTATTATTGTTTATTTTTCCTAACTGAACTTCTGAAATTATCATTTCTTTTGCTATTCCACTAAATGTTACTTTTACTACTTTCATTTCTGAATCTAGCTCATAACCTTTTGGTGCTTTTGTTTCTTTTATAATAATTTCATTTTCTCCTGGGGTTAATGGCATATGTACATTTTCCATTATGATTTGCCCTTCTTCATTTGTTGAAGCATGTATAACTTCTCCATTTACAAGTGTTAAGTCGAATGTTGCATGATCTTTTATTCTTTCTCCTGTTTCTTTATCTATTTTGTTTATTACTACTGTATATGGTTTATCATTTGCTCCTCCACTTTGCTCTCCTACTTCATTTTTGACTTTTAATTGTATTCTATTTCCTACTATTTGTCCTTCTTCTGGTTGTTCATAAATTACGTTTCCACCTTCTACACTTATTCTAGATATGTATAGTCCTTTTTCTTCATCTTGTTCATATGTTACTTTTAAGTTAATATTTTGTCTATCTAACGCATATCCTTCTGGTGCTTTCATTTCGTTTAGTGTGTAGCTATATTCTCCTGGTTTTGTTGGTTTATTTATATATTGATATCCTGTTCCAGAATTTTTATTGGTTTCTATATAACTTACTACTTCTCCTGTCTCACTGTCTGTAATTTTAAACACTGCTGTATCTGTTGTAATAGGCTTTTCATTAGTATCTACTTTTGTTATGTCTAATGAAATACTTCCTTCTGGTATTGAGTTATTGTTCGCTACTGATAATGTTATTAATTGATCTCTATATGCTAATACTTTTACATTATCTTGTCCATTTAGTATTTTTATATCAGTAATTATTAATTCATCTTTATCATTTTCTTGTAATGTCATTTCATACCTTATTTTTTCTTTAAGTCCTTCATAACCTATTGGTGCTTGTACTTCTTCTAGTTCAAATGTATATGTTCCAGCTTCTGTTGGCATTGATATAGCGTCTTTTATAAGTATTCCTAAATTATCTGTTTGTACATTTTCTAGTATTGGCTCTTTTATTTCTGTTATTTCTGGTTCTCCTCCATCTTCACTATTCGTATAGTATTTTTTAATCATATATAGGTTAAATGTTGCTGGGTTATTAGTTATTATTATATTGTTTGTTTTATCTATTTTGTTTATAACTAAATCATATATTCCTGAAATAACTTCATTTACTGGTTTTAATATAATTACTTGATTTACTTCATCTAATTCATAGTTTACATTAGAGTCATATTCTCTTAATTCTTTTGTATATTTATCTCTATATAATTCGATGAATTTTGTTTCAAAGTCTTGTTTATATTTATCTGGTGCTGATTTTTCTGTTGCTTCTATTCTTATACGACCATAGCCATCGAAGTTTCCTTTTGTTATAATACCTGTTTCATTTGTTATGTCTGTCCATGTTGTTACTTTTGTTTCATCATCTGTTTTTGGGAATTCTTCTGTTACTTTTATATCAAATTCTACTTCTGGTATAAAGTATGGGTAGTATGGGTCTGATTCATGGTGTTTTTCTATTTTTATTGTATATGGCATATCTTCATTTATTACTTTTAGTTGAATTTTTCTATTTGGTAGCTCTTCTTCTTTTGCTGGGTTTGCATATACTAGGTGTTCTCCTTCTGTTGTTGCTTTACTTAAGTAAATTTTTCCTTCTTCAT
Source organism: uncultured Clostridiaceae bacterium (assembly GCA_947245665.1). Classification (GTDB taxonomy): domain Bacteria; phylum Bacillota; class Clostridia; order TANB77; family CAG-508; genus UMGS1663. Next base: position 18,788 of record CAMXOP010000019.1, on the reverse strand, counting down.
TTTCTGCAAATTCTAATAATATATACATATTTTCTTCTAATAGTTTATATCCATTTGGTGCTTTTATTTCTTTTAACATATATTTATATTTTCCAGCTTCTGTTGGCATTTTCATTTTTTGCATTTCAGCTCTACCAAGTTCATCTGTTACTATTTTTATCTCTTCATTTGTTTGCGTATCTGTTAATATGAATTCTGCTGTTCCTGTTGTTATTTGATATAGCTCTTTATCAACTTTTCTTATATCTAATACAAATTCGTTGTCTTTTAACTCTATATCATCATCTTCATCTTGTTTTTCATTATATACAATTATGCTCATTACTTTGTCTGATGTTCTTGCTATTTTTACATCTTCAGCATCTTTTACTATTGCATTTGTAATTATCATTTCTTGGTCTTCGTTTTGCTCAAATGTTACTACCATCTCTACTTCGTTTTCTGATATTCCATTATATCCTTTTGGTGCATTTTTTTCTGATAAAATGTATGTGTATTCACCTGGTTTAGATGGTGCTGTTAATCCACTTAAAACTATTCTACCATATTCGTCTGTTTGTTTTTCTACTATAGGTACTCTTACTAAAGATGTATCTATTGTTTCTTCAACTTCTCCAGTTTCTTCATTTAATGTTTGATTAATAGTTTCATGCTTTTCAACCATTTCTATTTTTATTTCTGCTGGATTTTGTGCTATTAATGCTCCATTTTTTACATCTACCTTGTTTATTATCATACTATATTTTCCAGAAACTATTTCGTCCATTGCTTTTAAGTATACCATTGTGAAGTCATCATTAAATGTACATCCAGAATCTGTAGATTGTATTACCATTCTTTGTGTTACTTCATTTCTTATAAATCTTGTTGTTCTTGTTATACTATCTAATTTATATCCTTCTGGTGCCTCTAATTCTTTTATTGCTACTTCTATTAGTCCATGTCCACTAAAGTATGGGCTTGTTATTACACCATTTTCATCTGTTATATCTACCCATGTTGTTGTTTGTTTTCCATATTCTTGTGTTACTGTTATTTCATATTTTGCTCCTGGTATTAAATATGGGTAACTTGCATCTACATGGTATTTTCCTATTTGTATTTGATAGTCTTTAGGTATTGGAGTTCTATAGTTATTTACTTCCATTTGTAATATTCTAGTTCCTATTCCTGTTGGAATTTGAATTGTAGAATATTGTATATCTACTACACCTACTAGGTCTTTTTCTGTCATTACACGTTTTTGTATATCCTTTTGTGAGTCAGGTTTTATTGTAACATCATCTTCACTACTTAATATTTTATATTCTGCAATATTTCCGTTTCCATCATATTGTACAGATAATATAATATCATCTAATGGATCATATTCTGGTATTTGCTCTTCAGTTAGTGTATATATTACTGTTTTTCCAGCATATGGATGACCTACTTCTGTTTGTGTATATCCATATTTGTTTGTTGCTTTTATATCTTCATTAAGTTCTGTATTTGTTAATGTTCCATTAGTTACAACTGCTGATTTTATATTGAATTTAGCACCTTCCATTCTTGATTTTGTGTCTGCATCTACTTTTGTTATTTCAAATGTTACTTGTGGTTCATTTTTTACTTTTATTGTGATTTCTTTATTTATGTTGTCAATGCTTACATCGAATCCTCCATTATCTATTGGAGATAATGTTACTTCTCTTGCACTTTCATTGTCTACTAATTCAAACTCTGCTTTTACTTTTACTGTTCCTGATGTTTGGTTTGAACCATATATATAACCTGTTGCAGTTTCTATTTGTCTAAAGTTAATAGTTACTTCTCCTTCTGCTGTTATTCCTGTTACTCTTAATGCTCCTTGTTCAAATATTTCTTTATTTCCTGCAATTGTTTTTGTAACATCTTTAGTTGCACCTGTTATGCTCTTATTTGTTGAACCTGTTGCAGTTTCTATTGCTTCTACTTGGAATATTGAACCATTAATTCTCATTCCTGTTGTAGAGTCTTCTGTAAGTACTTTTACTGTATATGCTTCATTTATTGTTCCATTTCCAATAACTACTATCATATGATGTGATTTTCCTGTATTTGATGCTAGTGTTTCTTCTGCTCTTATAGAGTCATCTTTCATTTCTATTATATGTCCATATCTATCAAATTTTACTGTTACTGTTATTGGGAATATTTGCTCATATCCTTCTGGTGCTGTTTTTTCTGTAAATACATATTTCATTGTTTTATTTTGTTTAGATAATCCTAAGTCGAAATATAATAATCCGTCTTTTCCTGTTGTTTTTGTTGTATTTACTTCTACTGGTTCTTGTGGTCCTTCTATTTCCTCTGAACCTTCTGTTTCTCCTTCATCTCCTGTTTCTTCTATTGTTTCTTCTGGTTGTTCTGGCTCTTCTGGAGTTTCTATTTTGTCTGCTGTTATTATATTTTCTGTTCCGTCAATTTCGTTTCCTAATGAATCTATTTCTACTTCTCTTATTTCAAATTCTGCCCCTTCTAGCAATGCTCCTGTATTTATATCTTCTTTTTGCATTGTTAATTCTAACTTAGTTTCATTTTTAAATGTTACTGTTATTGTTCCATGCTCTTCATCTACAACTACAGTTGCATATGTAGGGTTTGAGTTATCTACAAATTTTAATGTATATTCTTCTATTCCTTTTTCTATTTGTATTGTTGTAGTATTATTGTTGTTTTCTCTATATCCTTCTCCTATATTTCTTTCTGTTATTACAATTTCAATATCTCCTTTTTGAGTTTGTTTGCTTACTGCTGCTATTCCATTAGCATTTGTTGTTATAGGTCCTTTATTAACTCCATTTATAGAAATATCGTATGCGGTTCCTTCAATTCCTAAACCTGCATAATTTGTGTCTTCATTTTTTACTATTACGTCATATGCATTGTCATTTGGAATTGTAAGTTTTAGGTGGACTGGTGTACTTCCTGTATATTTTATTTGTTTATTTGTAGCAAGTTCTACAACTACATTACTTGGGTTGCTTAATACATCATATAAGTATATACTTCCATCTTGTTTATATGTTACTTGTATTACTATGTCTTGTATTTTTCTATAAGTCTTTGCTGCTTCTATTTCTGATATTGTATATTTTACAACTCTATTATTGTTACTTTCTACAAATGTATCTACAACATCTACTGCTGTTCCATCGCTATTAGTTACTAATGTTTTTTGTATTGGTCTTTTTCCTACTTCTTCTGTTGTTATTGTAAATTTAACGTCTTGCATAACCCCATTTGTTAGTCCATCATATTTATAAAGTCCTAACCTTATATCTTTTGGTTTATTTGTTACACTTAATTTTATTCCTTGTGTTCCTATATATCTTGCTGGGTCTATTGTTGCAACGTCTGTTCCATCTGTTAATGTATAACTTTCTACTTTTCCATTAGCATTAAAGTGTACTTTAAATTTCATTAATGTATTATTTTCATAGTATCCTGGTATTACATTAGTTTGTGTAACTGTATATGTTACGTCTTCATTTGGATATACTGTTCCAACATATGTTTCTAATATACCGTTTCTATCTGTTCTTATTCCTCCTGAAGATGTATCTCCTTTACTATTTTCTATAGTAAATGTTCCACCTTCTAGTTTTAGTGTTGGATAGAATTTATCTGATAAGTCTATTGTAACATCAAACCTTGGTTTATTTTTAATATTTGCTCTTAAGTCTATTTTATCTAAGCTATTAATTCCTGTATCGACTTTTGCTGAACCTACAAATTCAAAATATGGGCTTGCACTTGTTGCACTTCTAATACTTCCATTATTGTTGAATTGTACTATTATGTCTAAGTTTTCTACTGGTAAGTAACCACTTGGTACAGTTGTTTCTGATAGTGTGTATTTTACTGCTTGACCTGGATATACTTTTCCTAATACTGTTTTTGTATTAGCTGCCATTTGTATTTGTGTTCCTTTACCTGATAATACATCGAATACTGCATTTAATTTTTTATTAGTATTATAATAGTCAACTTTATATAACTGCATAGTGAATTTTCTACTATATCTTATTGTTAGTTGAATATTGTTATTTTGTGACCAGCTTATATTTATTGCATTTACATCTCCATAAGCATCTGTACTTTTTGGTGTAACTCCTGATATTCTACCGTTTTCGTCATATGATACATCTAGTATTATATTTCCTGGGTCAAAATATCCTTCATATCCTGAACCAAATGTATATGTATCTAATACATATCTATTTTGTCCACCTGGAATACTTGCTCCCCAATATGTCCAGCCTGCTCTTCCTGAATTTCCAGTTGTATAATATTGTTCTAATCTATGTTCATATGAAGTTTTTGTTACTTCATTTCCATCTAAGTAAGGGTTAATTCTTATTCCTGGAATTCCTACTCCACTTACTTCGTCTATTACTGTTGCTGTTATTGTTGTTATAGGTGCATATTTAACTATTATTTGTATTGTATTTTCATGAACTTCTGATTTTATTGTTCTTATAAATCCTGATTTGATATTATTTTGTGATATTTCTTGTATAAGTTCTGATGAAATTACTTGTCCTTTATCATCATATTTTACTTTTATTTTTGCTATTAAGCATTGTCTTGAGTATAAATAATATCTTGGTGTATATGTTTGATATTGTATTGGTGAATTTGGTTCTGCATTTTCATATATATACAACATTCTTTCTTTTTTGTCTGGTACCCTATTTTCACTATATCTGTCTGCTTCTGTAGGTGATAGTGCTACTCTTCCTGCGTTATCTATTGTTGTTAAGTTTGTATCTGTTGTATAACGTGTAGTATATGTTCTTCCATAGTAATACCCTGGTGGATGTGCATCTATATATCCTGATGTTACACATTCTCCTTGAGTTATTGCATCATTCCAATTGTCTGTTGTTATTGTATACTTTCCTTGTAGGCTAGCCCCTGTATACATATCTACTGTTTGCATTTGTACTTGTAACATTGGGTAGTATCTTATTGTTATATTTATGGTATTTCTTGTATTTGATACTTGTATATATCTTCCATCTGCTGCATATCCAATCTTTCTTGTATCTCCTCCTGGTGAATGTATACTTGTATCTAATATTGAACCTTCATCATCAAACATTACATTTATTAATAATGCATATGGTATTGATTGATATACTGCTTCATGTCTTTCATTTCCTAAATAGTATGATGTTGGTGTTTGTTTTTGTACTAATCTTAGTATTCTTCCTCCTGCTCCTTCTTCATATATTCCTAACATTTCTGTATCTTCGCCATGTGCTGTTTTTAGTCCTGTACTTGATGTTACAGATCCTGTTTCTAATGCTACTCTATATTTATTGTCTGGGCTATATGTTATACTATTTTGTAAATCTACTATTTTAGGGTCTACTAAAAATGCATCAAAGCTTGCTGTTTCAAGTTTTTTATCTGGTGCATATACATCTTCTACTGATAAATGTATATATACTTCATCACTTGCTTTATTTTTTACTGTTGCTGATATTTCAAAGTTTTCTTGATTTATATTTGTTATATCTATTGTTCCAGAAACTACTCTTATTGGTTCATCTGCAACCATTTTTCCTTCTGAATCATATGATATTTCAAATATTACTACTTCATCAAGCCAATCATAGCCTTCTGCTTTTCTAGTTTCTTTTAGTGTATATTCAATGGTTTTATTTGCTAAAGTATTATCCATATATGCTACTGCTAAACCTTTTGAATTTGTTGTTATATTATCAACATCTAGTCTCAATTGATTTTTAATTGTATTTAGTAATTCATTTATTCTGTCATTTGTAACTTTTCCTTGTTCTACTAATTTGTCTAAAACTATTCTATTTGTTACTGCATTTATTCTGTCATTTATCTGTGTTTTTGTAGCTTTTCCTAAAGTTATAATTTTATTTATTTTTAGATTATTGTTTACTTGTGAACTTATTTCTTCTTCTTCTTCCGCACTTAATTTATTGTTATTTTTTAGTTCATTTATTAGGTTTTCTATTACTATAGTTTGTTTTATTTGTTCTACATCTTCTCTATATATTTTTAGTCTATCTATTACTTGTGATAAGTAATTTTCTTCTGTAAGTTGTGATGTATTTAAAGTTAATTTTTCTAGTTCTTCTGAAGAATATTCTTGCATATTATCTTTTACTATTCTTGCTGTTAATTCAAATTCAACTCTTGGTATTAATATATTATTATCTTCTTCATCAACTTTTGTTATATTAACTTTAAGTTGTGGATTGCTTTTTATTTGTATGTCTAATCTAAATTTGTCTTGATCTGTATTTTGTTCTGGTATAGCTGCACTTACTACATCTGTACTTGTTAATACTCTAGGTGTTCCTGTAATATATCCTTTTGAATCAAAGTCAACCTCAATTACTGTACCTAATACAAATTTTTGATACCTAGATGATGGTGTTGTTTCTGTAATTGTATATGTTACTGTTTTTTCGTATCCGCTTTTATCTAAGTCAGCAACTCCTATTCCTCTATTATTTGTTATTACTGATTCATCTTTTGTTCCTATAGAAGATTCTACTTTATATGTTGTACCTACTAATTTTATATTATTATCTCTTCTATCTACATTTTCTATGTTGAATTGTACTGCTGGATATGTTCTAACTATAATATTTACTATTCCTTTGTCATTTCCATTATATCCTTTATCTGTATTTTCTGATGGTGTAGTATGTGTTACTTTTGCAAATTCAACATATTTGTTTACATCTCCTAATATTTTAGTGTCTACTATATTTTTTTCGTTGTCAAAGAATACTTCTATTTCAAAGTTTTCTACTTTTGTATATCCATATGGTACTTCTGTTTGTTTTACTGTATATTTTCTACTTGTTTCTGCTTCAAATTTACCAAGGTATATTAAGTCTTCTCCATTTATATCAGTTGTCATATTTCTTTGCTCATCATTTGACATTGTTATTTCATATTTTGCATTTGTTATTGGTACTGCTCCAAAATATGTTTCATTTTTTATTGTTATTGGAACTCGTGGTTCTATATCTATTGATATTGTTATTTCTTTTCCATTTATAGAAACTTTGTGTACTTCTCCTGTTAATTCTTCTAGGCTTATTACATTTCCTTCTGCATCATATACTATTTTTATTTGTTGTTCTGGTATTGGCTCATAATTATTTATTGAACCTGCATTTGTTTGTTTTATTGTATATGTTTGTATTCCATCTGGGAATACGAATCCTGATTCTAGCCTTGTTGTTCCTGTTCCTGGTAAGTTTATTGTTGGTTCTATTTTATATTCTACATTTGTAAGTGTTTGTCCTCCCATAGTATCTACTGTTTGTACATTTACTATTAATGGGTCACATGGTTCTATATTTATTACTATATCTATATCATTTCCACCTACTACATTTGTAGCTTCTATATTCCAAATTGTTCCATATCCTGGTTTTGCTTGGTTTGCTGTATGTGTTAAGTCACTTACTACATTTCCATTTAAGTCAAATATAATTTTAAGTTCAATTGGTGTTAATAATTTTTTGTAGTAATTTGCTACTTTTAAACCTGTTATTGTATATGTTACTTCATAGTTTTCTATTTTATAGTTTGCACCTACTTGCACTGTTGTTTTTCCTTCGTTATTAGTTGGTGAACTAATTTTTTGTGCTCCTTCACTAGTAGCTATATTAAATGTATAGCCTTGCACTGGTGTTCCATATTTTGAGTCTTTTGTTTTTATTCCAAGTTTAAATGTATCCATTTCATAGTCTATTACATCTAATGTTACACATAGTTTATATACTCCATCTGAGTTTACTACTGGTTGTGTATTTGATATTTTAGCTCTTGGTGTTGCATATGAACCTGGTTCTAGTGTACATGTTACAAGTCCTGTTATTGTATTTACTTCTGTTATTGTTATTACTTCTGTATATCTATTTATTTCATAACCTATTGGTGCTACTTTCTCTGTAACTTCTATTTTTGTTCCTTTACTTACTAGTATTCCTTCTAATTCAACATTATCTGTAACATTTATATCTTTTCTTACAAGTCTTGTTGAATCTGGTCTTATTACTACTATATCATATTTAGCTCCTGGTAATACTTCTCCTTCTTTATTTACTTTCTTTAAGTCTAATGAGAAGTTTCCTACATCATCAAAGTTTGTATATATATCTAAATACACATCACTTTCATATGCTATATCTGTTTCTCTAGAACTATATGTTTTATCTTTTAGAAGTCTATTTCCCCATGTAGCTTCTACATTTGTAACTTCTATTACTTGTGTATTTTTATTTAATCTGAATGTTATTTTAAAGGTAATATCTGTATTATCTATTATGTTTCCATTATTATCTAATTCATTCATATATAGGTAGTCTACTCTTTCACCATTATTTAGTTCATCACCTTTTACTCTAATTCCTAATGTTTCAAAGAAACCGTTTTGGTCTGTTTCATAGTAATTTCTTATTATTGGATTTCCTGATTCATCAGTTACTTCATTTCCTTGACTATCAATTACTTTATGTGGTGAATCTAATGGTGTTCCATCTGATTGTAATAGTGTATCTGAACTTAATTTTACTTTTATTCCAGATGCTAAAAAGTCATTTGTATCCATTTTGTTTACATGTAAATTAAGTATTGTATTTGCTCCTGTTTTACAATCGTTTTTATCGTGATATATAAGTTCTTTGCCTTTTAATTCTGCTCCTATATAGTTTCCATTTGCTGGGTCATATGTATTTGGTCCACTATTTGTAAGAACATACCCTGCATCTGTTGTTTCTAATTCTATTACTTGTGATGTTGTTGTTTTGATATATCCTTCTAATGTTGCTGTTTGTGTAATTGTTATTCTAATTTCTTTTCCATCACCTATTATTCTTGTAGTATAATTACCATTTGCATCTGTTAATTTTCCTGCTAAGTATTTTATTTCTTCTCCATCTGATTCTATTAATATACTATATTTAGCTCCTGCTAAACCTTTATTCATATTATTTCCATCTAAAAGTGATATTCTTAGATTATATGAATATTTTGGATCTGCTTCTAAAGCTAAGTCTACTATTGCTGTATCATACATATAGCCTTCTTCACTCATTTGGTTAAAGCTTACATTAATATATGGTACTGTGTGGCTTACATCACTTGCTGAAACAACATGTCCATTCTCATCACATTGTACTGTTATTGTTCCTAATTGTGTTGTTGGTACTAGATATCCACTTGGTGCTGCTGAGAATAGTCCTATTTCATATTGATAACTTCCTTGTTCCTCATTTGAAATTATAAAGTTTGCTATACCATTTCTATCTGTTGTTGCATATATTAAGGCTGTATCTCCAACTTTGTTTATTGATAATAATACATTTGGAATATTTACATCTCTTTCGTTATTATCTATTAAGTGTACTTGTATTCTATTTTGTTCATTAGCTTGTTTACTTGTTAAATTAACTATTATTTTATTGTTGTCTGTATCTGCAATTGCATCTATATTTGTTGGTTCTTTACTTGATATATATTGTACTCTTCCTTCTTTTCTTAGGAATGTTATTTCTTTTACTATTGTATCTGGAACATATCCTGCTTTTGGAGATTTCTCTGTTATTTTTATGTTTATATAACCTGTTCCTGGTATTTCTAAGTTTATTTTTCCGTTTTCATCTGTCATATATCCGTTTAGTGGTGAAGTTACTTTATCTCCTGCTATAGTTGTTCTTGATACTAATATATCATACATTGCCCCAAATAGTTTTTCTCCTGTAAGTTCATCTGCAAGGTTTATTTCTAGGAAGAATGTATCATCCTTTAATGCTGCATTTCCTACTGTTACTTTTGTTTGTGAATCACTTATTAATTCTGTTGTTACTCTCTCGCTATGTTTATGATCTATTTTTGTTACTTTTCCATCTTTGAAAGTTACAATTAATGTAGCATTTCCCATTGGATCATAATCATCTTGGGCACTCATTTGTGTTAGTATATATTCATATGTTCCATCTTTTGTCATTACTGCTGGTTTAAATACTAAGTTCCCATTGTCATCTGATTTTCCATATAATGCTTCCATTTCATATTTACTATTTAGCTTTGGTTGTATTAATCTGTACTCTATATTTCCTAGTTTTACTCTTGAATCTACTAGGTCTACAGTTTCTACTTCCATATCATATGTTTGTACTGATATTGGTAACATTACTGTTATGTTTCTGTTTACTACATCAACATTTGGTTGACTAACATCTGATTCTGCCCATATTGCTCCTACTCCTGTTGGGTCATTATGTACTATTATTTGTGTTGCTGATGTTTCTACATACCCAAATTGATTTACTAATGGTTTTATTTCAAATTTAATATCTCCTAATGTTTTTAATTCATCTATTATTATTTTTCCTCTTGAATCTGTTGTTAATGTTTCGTCAAATATAGTTTTTACTATATCTTTTCCTTCTTCATCTTGACCTATAATTGTTGTACCTAATACTTTTACATCTAAGTTTTCAATAGGTAAATCATTACTTTTTTCACTAACTGCTTTTATTGTTAAGCTATATTTTTTACATATTACAAATGTTGGCGAATTTTCTATTTCATAACTCTGGTCTACTTTTAAGTAATCTTTGTATTTTATATCTATACTATTACTAGATTCAAATGTTCTATATATTTTGCCTGCATCTATTCTTACATCTTCTTTTAATGTTAATTTATATTTTAAAGTTCTTGTTTCTCCTGCTCTTATTTCTCCACATCTTAATATATATCCATTATCTGTTTCCTCTATTTCTACGTCATTTTCTTTAGATACTATTTCAAAGTCAAAATATTCAATTGCTTCTTCTTTAAATATATCTCTTAGTTCTACATTCACCATACTTTTATTTGTTTTATAATAAATAGAAGAAAAGTCTGTAATATCACTTATCATTTGTGAAGTACATTGTAATTCATCATTTTGATATTCACTGTTTGTAATTTCTGGTAGCACTGCATATATTTCTACACCATTATTAATTAATGTCTCTAATTTATCTTTTATTGTGTCTGTTGCGTCTGAAAAAATTATTAAAAATTTATCAGTATCAGCACTACTAAAAGTACTTGTTGCATAGTCTATTGCTTTACCTACACTTTCACCATCTGAGTAACCTATAGCATTTATTCCATTAGTATAAGTTGCTAAAGCTGATGTAGACATGCCTACCTTTACTCCAGTATTACTAGATAAAGATATTTTTGTTCTTGGTGAGTATGTTCTTAATTCTGTTGCAAATTGCACAGCTTTTGCTTTAACACCATTTTCATTATCGTTTACACTCATACTTTTAGAACTATCAAATACAATAGCTACTTCTGGTATTTTATCACTTGGAGCTAGGTTTTTTACTTGTACTTCATAAGTTAAACTTTTAGCTTCATCTTCAACTATTTTTTTAGTTACACTAGAATTATCATCTTGAGTGATATTTTGTGCTCCATCATCTTTAATTTCAACTACATAATCATCATTTCTATTAGCATATACATTTATACCCACTATTAAAAGTATAGCAATTAGTACTAAACTTACTGCTAATATTCTTTTTTGATTATGCACAATAAATCCTTTAATTTTTTCTTTTGACATTGCTTTTCTCCTTCTTTTTTATACAATTTATTAACTTTAATATAAGAAATTTAAGTTGAAAAGTCAATTTCAATCTTTGCCAGTTCTTCCAATATTACAAAAATATTATTCTTCTTTTTATACGGAAATAAGCTTTTTTTTAATTATTTTTTCCATTTTTATATTTATTTTATATTTTCTTTACAAAATATATATTTTTTCGACTTTTGTTACGGAATAAAAGGGCACGATACTTCATGCTCTTATAGTATAAAATTTAAATTGCCATTTTTTATAATATTGTTAATTTTATTTATATGCCCCAGAATATTGACACTTTAGATAAAAAAAGATATTTCTAATATCTTTTAGAAATATCTTTTTCAATTTGTATATTAATTTATTGATATGACCCAGTAGCTATACTTCCTGCTGAAACACATCCATTTCCACCTCTTGCACCTGGTGCTGACTCTCCTTTTCTAGTTGCTGCTCCTCCTGCTCCTCCTGTAGCTGTTATTGTTCCTATATTATTAATAGTTTTATAAAATATATTTACTGTTCCTCCTCCAGAGCCTCCACCTCCAGCTCTATATGCTGTTCCTCCTGCTGACCCATTTGATGATATTATTGAATCATTTTGAAATATGTCTGAATATATTATTAGCAATCCTCCAGTTCCGTTTTCTCCTCTATCTCCACGTCCTCCATTTCTACTTGCTCCTGAACCTCCTGGATTTCCTGCTCCACCTCCTGCTCCAATACTATTTGAGCTACTTCCTACTTGACCATTACCTCCTGCTGCTCCATTTCCTCCTGCATTTGTACCACCTGTATAAGAACCTCCTCCACCTCCAGATCCTCCTGAATACGAAGTTCCTGTACTTCCATTTCCTCCTGTTCTTCCTATATATTGTGCTGCAGCACCACCTCCTCCTCCTGTTCTTCTCATAGTAGCATTTGGTGGAGTGTTACCTGAAACTCCTATATATTGACTGCTAACACCTGAATTTGGTATTCTTGCTCCTTGTCCTCCTGTTACTCCTAAACTTGGAACATATTCATAACTATCATTTTCATTTTTCCATAAGTATACATTTTGTCCTTCTGCCCTTGCTCCTCTTGCTGTCATTGTTATTATTCCATTATTAATAAGTTTTCCCTTTACATATAAAAGCATTCCTTTTGGTCCACCATAAGTATTGCCATATGATGTTATAGTTACTCCTGAATTTATAGTTAAATTTCCTTCTGCTTTTACAATTACCATTTTATTTCCTATATCAATTTCTTCTCCATACATTGTGTTTTGAGTCAATACTGTATCTTCTTTTAGTACATATGCATTTGCTATATATTTTTCATCGTTTACTAAAATTATATATTCTCCATTTTTATTTATAAAATTTCCTGTTACATATAATAAACTATCCCCAACTACTAAGTATTGTTTTCTTATATTAAATATTGTTCTTCCTTCTTTCCATATACTTTTGACTGTTAATTTACGATTTTCTGTATTTGAAATATTCATTTCTCCATTATATTCTCTCCAAGTTTCTTCATCATCAAAACTATAATAATTTATTACATTTTTATTATCTGGATATTGTACTTCTATAGTTTTTGTTCTTTCATCTCCTGATACCTCTTCATTTGCTATTACTATAGCTGGTTTCGCTGATGCTATTAATGTATATAATTCTTGCGTATCTTTTCCTACTATTTCTAATTTTAATTGATATTCCTCTCCCTCTTTTAGAGTTCTATCCATTACAATTTTCTTTTTCCCATTAAATTGTATTGTTAAATCTTGACCTATTACCTTGTTTATACCATTTGGGTTTTCTATAGTTATAATTATATTTAAATATTCCCCATTAATAGATTTAATTTCATAGTATGCATTTGTTTGTATTTCTTCCATACTAGTTACATATAATTGTTCATCTACTATAACTCTATAACCTTTATATTCAACTTCTCCAGTTATTATATCTAAAATATATCCTTTTTCTTTTAATATCTGTTTTAAGTCTGAAAGTGTTGCTTCCCTAAATTCATTTGCTTGTACTTGTTGTTTTGTTTCATCTATTATACTTTGTATTCCACTTTGCACTTGTGTTTTAGTTTGTTCCTCTATCTTATCTTTTGCAAACTTTTTTATATCATTTTTTGGTATAAATATTATTAATAGTGATATTATTAATAACATTATTATTAGCACTGTTATTTTTATTATATTAATCTTCATATCAACTTCTTACCTCTCTTCTATTTTTTATATCTTATACTTTTAATAATTTTATTGTCAACAAGTGACCAAATAATTGCTTTATTTTTCTGTAATTACTTCTATTTTCTTTCAAATATTGATTATAAATTGTATGTGTTGATATATCATCTATAATATATCTTTTATAGTTTATTTTAATGCTACTTTATCATATCTTTATTTGCTTTTTTTTAAAGTTATATAAGTATACATAATTCATTATTGCCTTGTTCATTCTATTTATTATATTTGTATCTTTGAATTTGTGCATTATTTTGTTTAAAGAATTTCGTACTTCAAATAATCTTATTTATCAATTTCACTAATATTATAAAAAAATTTTTTTAATAAACATTTTTATATTTTCTTTACCTAATATTCTTTTTCGATTTTTGTTAGAAACTATATATACTTGGGCATGAAAAAAAGATATTTCTAATTAAATTTTAGAAATATCTTTTTCTATAATATTATTAGTTTTATCTATATGACCCAGTAGCTATACTTCCTGTTGAAACGCATCCATCTCCACCCTTAGCTCCTGGCGCCTTTTCTCTATCACTTCTAGTAGCGGCTCCTCCTGCTCCTCCTGTAGCTGTTATTGTTCCTCTTCTATTTATGCTATTATAAAATATGTTTATAGAACCTCCTCCAGAGCCTCCTCCTCCTGCTCTATTTCCTGATCCTCCTGCTGAACCATTTGATGAGATTACTGAATTATTTTCTAATATATTAGAGTATATTATTAAAAGCCCTCCTGTTCCATTTGCTCCTGTATTACCTGCTGCACCACTTAAAGAAGCTCCTATTCCTCCTGGATTACCTGCTCCTCCTCCTGCTCCTGAAACATTCATCATTCCTGGTTTTGATGCATTTGCTTTTCCTCCTGCTCCTCCATTTCCAGAGGCATTACCTCCATTTGCGCCGCTGCCACCGCCGCCGCCGCTGCCACCTGAATATGAAGTTCCTGAACTTCCACTTCCTCCTGTTCTTTCCATATATTGTCCTGCAGCACCACCGCCGCCTCCAGTTCTTCTTCCACTTGCTGTTGCTGGAGTAATACCTGCAGCACCTGCATACTGACTACTAACTCCCACTCTTCCTCCTGCTCCTCCTGCTCCTCCTGCACTTGGAACATATTCATATGTTTCATTTTCATTTTTCCACAAATATACATTTTGTCCAATTGCTTTTGCTCCTCTTGCTGTCATTGTTATTGTTCCATTATTTATAAGTTTTCCTTCTACATATAGCAACATTCCTTTTGGTCCACCATAATTATTTCTATATGCTGTTACAGTAACCCCAGAGTTTATTGTTAAGTTTTCTTTTGCTTTTACTACTACCATATTTTTAGCATTTGTACTTGCTGTTGCTACATCTTTTTCTGAACCATATGTTGTATCGCTTTGTAATACTGTATTTTCTTCTAATACATATGCACTTATAGTATATTTTTCATCTTTTATATATACTATATAAAATCCATCATTATTAATAAATTTATCTGTTACACTTATTAAGCTATTTCCTATTAATAAATATTCTGATTCTGTATTAAATATTGTTTGATTTTCTTTCCATATACTTTTTGTTTCTAACTTTTTATCTTCTGTTGTTGTTATTTGTAATTCCTCATTATATTCATACCATGTATCTCCACCATCTATACTATAATAGTTTATTAAGTTTTCATTTGCTGGATATTGAATTTGTATTGTTTTTGCTGTTCCATCTCCTAATGTATTTTCGTTTGTGATAATTATATCTGGTTTTGTTGATGCTACTAATGTATATAATTCTTCTTTCTCTTTACCTGCTATTTTTAGACTTAATTGATATTTTTCTCCTTCTTTTATTGTTCTATCTATTACTATTTTTTCCTTTCCATTACCTTGTATATCAATGTCTTCGCCAGTTATTTTCTCTATTCCATTAGGATTTTCTATTGTTAATAATATATTTAGGTTTTCACCATTAACAGACATAACTTTGTAATATGCTTTTGTCTGTATTTCTTCTATATTGGATATATTCAATTCTTCATTTATTGTTATCATATATCCTTTATATTCTACATCTCCACTTATTACATCTAAAACATATCCTTTTTCTTTTAATACTAATTTTAGGTCTGAAAGTGTTGCTTCCCTAGATTCATTTTGCTGTACTTGTTGTTTTGTTTCATCTATTATACTTTGCATTCCACTTTCAACTTGTGCTTTAGTTTGTTCTTCTACCTTATTTTTGGCAAATTTTTTTATACTGTCTTTTGGTATAAATATTATTAATAATGATATTATTAATAATATTGTTATTGGTACTGTTATTTTTATTATTTTTTCTATATTAAATTTCATGTTAGTGTTACACCTCTTTTGTATTTTTTTATATTTTATACTTTTTCTTACTATATTGTCAACAAATTTACAGAATATTGACTTTGAAAATAGAACCCTATAAAATATAGAGTTCCATTTTTTATTTTTTATTATTCATTTAATTTTTTTGTACTTATTTATTATTCCTTTTATTAAATTAATATGAAAGAATTATTATTTTTAATTAATTATATATTAGTCTCTGAATGGTTCTAATCCTGAAAGTACCCATCCATGATCTCCTATTAATATTACACTATCGCAGTATTCACATTTTCCTGCTGATGTTATTTTTGTTGGTGCTCCACAGTTTGGACAGTTTGTCGTTTTTATTTCATTTTGTTCTTCTGTAATAACTCCTCTTTTTCTTTCAAATGTTAATTTATAAATTGTATGTCTATCTTCTGTTTTACTTCCTTCTAAAAGTTGTTTTGTTGTAGCATCTATAATATAATCTTTCATTGTTGATTTTAATGCTACTTCTAATACTTCTTTATCTGCTTCTTGTTTAAAATTATATAAATATGCATAATTTACTGCAATTCTATCCATTACATTTATTCTATTTGTGTCTATATATCCTTGAACTTGTGCTTTATGTTGTTCAAAAAGTTCTGGTGTTTCAAATAATCTCATTGGCTCCCAATCTCTTGCTGTCCATGCATTTTGCAATTTTATAAACAAGTCTTTTGTAAAACTTATAAATTTGTCTTCTGAGAATAATGGATCTACACCTATTATTTTATTTGCAATTTGTATAGATTTCTCTTTATTAATATTTTGTGTATTTACTTGGTTATTCGGTGTATATATATTTCTAGGTGGTTTATATTCCATTCCTTTATTTTTATATTTCTTTGAATATATGATAGCTAAAATTATTATTATTACTAATGCCCCTCTTCCAAAGTTTGTTCCAAATAGTAATCCTAATAAAAATCCTATATCTCCATTACTAGAATAATCATTATCCCAGTCCCAACTACTTGAAGAACCTCTCCAACTACTTGAGCTTGAACTCCATCCTGAACTAGAACCACTTCTACTATCATATCTATCAAAACTTCCTACATCTGCAAAAGAATATGTATATATTGATATTATGATTAACATTACTATAAATGCTATTACCTTCTTTATATTTTTACTCATATTATTTATTCTCCTTTTTATAATTATTAGATCTTATATAATAAGCTTATAGTCATATATAATTTTTACTTCTTTATATTTAGCATACTTTCATTGTCTAACTTTCAATTTATAATCTCTTATATCTAACTTCTGACCTCTAACTTCTGCTGTTTTTTATATTCTTTTCCTTGCCACAAGTCACGTGCTCTAAATCTTTTTTCAAATCCATGTAAAATCCACATTTTATGTTTATTCCAATATGGTGCTACCAAAATATCTTTTGGTGCATCTCCTGTAATCCTATGTATTATAAGTTCTGGTTTTAAATGTGTCATTATATCTATTAGTGTTTCTATATAATCATCTAACTCTAAAGCTTTATACTCTCCATTTTTATACATTTGGGCTAGTATTGTATTTTCTACTACATATGTACAATGTATTTTTACTCCTTGTAATTTATGTGCATTTATAAAATTTACTGTATTTTCTATATCTTTTTTTCTTTCTCCTGGTAAACCTACCATAATATGAGCAACCACATCAATATCATATTTATTCAAAATTTCTACTGCTTTTGTAAATTGTTCACTTGTGTATCCTCTATTTATAATTTTTCCTATTTGATCATTACTAGTTTGCAATCCTAATTCTACACATACATAATATTTATTTGTATATGTTTTTAGTAATTTCGCAACATCTTCATTGATACAATCTGGCCTAGTTCCTATCTCTAATCCTACTATTCTATCATCTACAAGAGCTGCATCATACTTAACCTTTAAGTTTTCAATTGTATCATATGTATTTGTAAAATTTTGAAAATATGCTATAAACTTATTTGCTCTTTCTGCTCTATATGTTGTAAAATAATGTTTTACTTGCTGTGTAATACTTTCCATAGAGTTTATTAATTCTCCAGAACCCTTTTCACTACAATAAATACATCCTCCAAATCCGTAGTTTTCCATCTCTATTAGGGCAAGTAAATCCTCCATCTATGCAAATTTTAAGAGTACGCTCTCCAAATTTTTCTTTATAATATTCATTTAAGTGTCTGTATCTTTCCATATCATTCATAATTTTATTATACTAAAAAATTATATCATAATCAACTAATATTCAATTTTATTTTCTATTATAAATTTTAAACAATTTATTTTTTAAATTATTGTTTAAAAATTTTGCTTATAACTAATTAAATGGATTTTTTCTTATACTTTCTAGTATTATTTTTATATCCTGGAACTAGTTACAAATATATTAATAATTTTTTTTAACTAGAATTAATTATTTTAAAAAAAGTAGTGTCAATGATTTTTGAAAATGTCCCAAAATTTTTTAAACATAAGCCCTAAAA
>CAMXOP010000018.1 GCA_947245665.1 uncultured Clostridiaceae bacterium | reverse complement strand
ATCCAAACATGAAAATAGTAGGAAATGCACTAACCTTCAAAATGTTACCACAATTTTTTGAAATAGATTTAACAAATAGGCAAGTTTTAGTAAAAGAAGGAGATAACCTAAATATAGGAAAACACACACTAAAATTTTACATGGCACCAATGGTACACTGGCCAGAAGTAATGGTAACATATGAAGAAACAGAGAAAATACTATTTACAGCAGATGCCTTCGGAAAATTTGGAAGCTTAGATACAAAAGAAGATTGGACATGTGAAGCAAGAAGATATTACTTCAACATAGTAGGAAAATATGGAATGCAAGTACAAGCACTACTGAAAAAACTAACCAATTTAGAAATAAAAATAATATGCCCACTACATGGACCAATACTAAAAGAAAACTTAAACTATTATATTAATAAATATAATATATGGAGTAGTTATAAACCAGAAGATGAAGGAATATTAATAGCATATAACTCAATACATGGAAATACAAAAAAAGCAGTAGAAAGATTAGAAGAAATTTTAATAGAAGCGGGAGCTAAAAAAGTAATAACATCAGACTTAGCAAGAGAGGACATGGCAGAAGTAATAGAAGATGCCTTTAGATATGACAAAATGATACTAGCTTGCCCAACATATGATGCAGGACTATTCCCATTTATGGAAAAATTCTTAAGACATTTAAAACATAAAAACTACCAGAATAGAACAGTAGCAATAATAGAAAATGGCTCATGGGCACCAGCAGCTGCAAAAAATATGCAAGACCTATTAGAACAAATGAAAGACATAACAGTAATAGAGCCAATAATTCATATAAAAACAACAATGAGTAAAGAAAATGAAGAAGAAATGAAAAAAATGGCACAAAATATGTTAGAAATATAAGGAGGTGAAGAACAAATGAAATATCAATGTACAGTATGCGGATATATATATGATGAAGAAGTAGAAAAAGTAAAATTCGAAGACCTACCAGAAGACTGGGTATGCCCACTATGTGGAGTAGGGAAAGATATGTTTGAAAAAGTAGAAGAATAAAAAATACAATAAAAATATTAAAAAGTGACATAATAAACAAAAGCATAATATAGTAAATATACTAGAAAGGTAATCTACTGTGATTCAAATAAGAAGTTCTAACCTAAAAAAGAACATAATGAAATTAGGTAAAGCTCAGCCTTACAAATGAGTTATTTAAAATTAGGGGGTACAATACAAAATGTACTCTCTTTTTGTATTGTATAATAAAAATGGAAAATAAATACAGAATGATTATTTTATACTATTGATGAAAATACACAAGTAAATATGAAAAAAATATATATAAACTCAAATATACAAGAAATACATAAAAGAGCAAATAAAATAAATAAATCAGTTACAAATAATAAAAATAATTTCTAAAAAAGAATTGCTTGTAATTTCAAGTTATTAGAGGAAAAAGCTTTAAAACATTAAATAGAGAAAATAATGTAAAAAGTATTGAGAAAATTATGTAAATGTGATAAAATATAGTTATAAAGCTTATAAAAGTTCAATTAGGAGGTATTATCATGAAAAGACGGTTGGCAAAAGCATTAGTAGGGGAAGCAGTATTTGTAGCAGCAATCGCTGGAGCAGAAAAGGCAATAACAGCAAAAGAGCCAAATAAGAAAAAACAGGAGTTGATGGTGCAGATGTCAAAGATTTTTCTTTCAATTTGTTTCATCATATACGGACAGTATGTTGTAGGCAAACAATCATAAGATCATGATATGAAAGAGAAGGGAGCGGATGAATTCTAGCTCTCTTTTATTGTATACTAGGAAAGTATGCTGTTTTAAGAAAAGTGTATGGGCACTAAAATCATATTATACTGACCACCCATTCTAAAGAAATTCTAAAAAAAATATGATATAAAATATTTAAAAGAGAGGTATAAAAAATGAGTGAAAAGTTATATGAAACAATAGAAATAACAGACTTGAAAGACATGTTAACTAAAACAAAACAATTATATAAAAATAGACCTGCATACAAAATAAAAAAATCAGAAGGAAATTATAAAACATATACACATGGTGAAGTAAGGGAAATGGTAAATGCATTAGGAACAGCATTAATTGATATTGGCCTACAAGGAAAAAGGATAGCAATAATCGGAGAAAATAGACTAGAATGGGAAATTGCGTACTTATCAGTAGTATGTGGAACAGGAGTAGTAGTTCCATTAGATAAATCATTACCAGAAAATGAACTATCATCATTAATACAAAGAGCAGAAGTTGAAGCAATATTTTATTCAAACAAATATGAAGAAACAATAAAGAAAATAAAATATAGTACAAAAAACAAATTAAAACACTTAATTTCAATGGATAGAAATATAAGTACACAAGGAATTTATTCACAAAAAGAACTAATAGAAAAAGGTTATAAATTAATAGAGAATAATGATACAAGATTTATAGATGCAAACATAAACTCAGAAGAAATGAGTATAATGCTATTTACATCAGGAACAACATCAAACTCAAAAGTAGTAGCACTTTCACATAAAAATATATGTTCAAACTTAATGGATATAGGAAGTATATTAGATGTAAACCAAGAAGACACAATACTTTCAGTATTACCAGACCACCATGTATTTGAATGTACAGTAGGTTTCTTGTTTTCGCTATATAAAGGTTCACAAATAGCCTTTTGTGATGGAATAAGACATATTATAGATAACCTAAATGAATATAAAGTAACAGTAATGGCATGTGTACCAGGAATATATGAAAGATTATTTGGAGCAATTAGAAGGAACTTAGAGAAAAAAGGAAAATTAAAAGAAATATTAGAAAAAGAAGAAAAATATAAAAATTGTACAATAGAAGAAAGAAAAAAAGCCTTCATTGAAATACATAACATGATAGGTGGAAAAATAAAGCTATTCATAAGTGGAGCAGCAGCATTAGACCCAAAAATAGAAGAAAAATATAGGTTATTAGGAATAAACCTAGTACAAGGATATGGATTAACAGAAACATCACCCGTTATAGGAATAGGAACAAATAAAGAATATAGATTAGGAAGTATAGGAAAAGCAGTTCCAAGTGTAGAAGCAAAAATAGTAGATGTAAATAAAGAAAATATAGGTGAGTTAATAGTAAAAGGACCAAGTATAATGTTAGGATATTACGATAATAAGAAAGCAACAAAAGAAGCAATAAAAGATGGATGGTTCTATACAGGTGATCTAGCAAAAATAGATGAAGATGGTTATATATTTATTAAAGGAAGAAAAAAGAGTGTAATAGTTCTAAAAAACGGAAAAAATATATATCCAGAAGAAATGGAAAACTTAGTTAATAAAATAGAAGGAATAAAAGAATCATTTATATTTGGAAAGACACAGTCAGAAGATAAAGAAAATATAAAAATAAATGTGAAAATTGTATTTGATAGAAAAATAATACAAGATACCTACAAAGTAAAAACAGATGAAGAAATATATAATGTGTTATTTGAAAAAATAAAAGAAATTAATAAAAAAATGCCACCATACAAAGCAATAAGAGGAATACAGCTAACAGAAGAACCACTAATAAAGACCTCAACAAATAAAATAAAAAGGCAGGCGAATTTAGATGCAATTAATGAATCTAAAAACTAATATAATAGGAAAAGAGCTCATTTACTATGAACAAATAGATTCAACACAAGAAGAAATATGGAGAATGATAAAAGACCAAAATATAAAAAGCGGAACACTAGTTATGTCAGAATTGCAAACTAAAGGAAAAGGAACACATGGAAGAATATGGCATACAGATGAAAAAAATAACATTGCATTTTCTTTCTACTTAGAAATGAATTGTAATATACAAGAAATAAGTAGCTTAACACTTGAAATGGCACGGAATAATAATAGATATTTTTAAAGACATTTATAAAATAGATTTAAGTATAAAAGAGCCAAATGATATTACATATAAAGGTAAGAAATTAGGAGGAATACTAACACAAAGTAAAACAAAAGGAGAAAGCCTAAAATATATAGTAGTTGGAATAGGAATAAACACAAATAAGCAGAATTTTTCAAGTGATATTGAAAATATAGCAACATCAATAAAGAAAGAATTTGGAATTATAGTAGATGAAAAAGAATTCATTAGTGAATTTTGTAATCGATTTGAAACACTAATAGGAGGAAAAATAAAATGAAAATAGGATTTCTATTTCCAGGACAAGGAAGCCAAAAAGTAGGCATGGGTAAAGATATATATGAAGCTTATGAAGAAGTAAGAAAAGTATATGATGAAGTTTCAAAAATAACAGGTATTAATATAAAAGAAATATCATTTGAAGGTCCAGAAGAAAAACTAAACGAAACCCAAAACACACAAATAGCAATACTAACACAAAGTCTAGCAATACTAGAAATACTACATAAAAATGGAATAACACCACAAATGTCAGCAGGCTTAAGCTTAGGAGAATACACAGCCCTAATAGAAGCAAACACAATATCATTTGAAGAAGGAGTAAAGCTTGTACAAAAAAGAGGTGAAATAATGCAAAAATTAACCCCAGAAGGAAACTGGAAAATGGCTGCAATTATAGGGTTAGGAAATAAAGAAGTAGAGGAAGTATGTAGTAAGGTACAAAGTGGCTTTGTAGTACCTGCAAATTATAATACAATAGGGCAAATTGCAATATCAGGAGAAGAAGCAGCAGTAAAAGAAGCAGGAAAAATAGCACAAGAAATGGGAGCAAAAAAAGTAATGTTACTAAATACAGCAGGACCATTCCACACAGAAAAACTATTAAAATGTTCAGAAGCACTAAAAAAAGAATTAGACGAAGTAACAATAAATACAAAAACAAATACAAAAGTAATAAAAAATATAAATGGAAAACCATATGAAGAAACAGACGACATCAAAGCCATACTAGCAAAACACATAACAAGCCCAGTAAGATTCGATAAAGTACTACAAACAATGCTAGAAAGTGGAATAGACACATTCATAGAAATAGGCCCAGGAAAAGCACTATCAGGATTTGTAAAAAGAATGAACCCACCAAACGACATAAACATAATAAACATAAATGACACAGCAAGCTTAGAAAAAGCAATAAGCAAAGTAACACTGCAAAAGTAGCTCTGGAGACTAGCTTTGAGTTAAGTTCGTAATCAGAAACAAGCCAGAACAGTAGCAATGGGGACGGTTCGTAATCGGAAACAAGATAGAGAAGAAACTTAAGGAACAAACAAAAATAATCTGGCTAGATTAGGAACTGTCCCCATTGCGGAAGCCCAAAAGAAGAATTAAAAAAGAAAGGAAAACAAAAAATGAAAAAAACCGCATTAATAACAGGAGCAACTAGAGGAATAGGCAAGCAAATAGCAATAACACTTGCAGAAGCAGGCTATGATATAGCAATAAATTATAGAAAAGAAAATGAAGAACTAAAAAACACAAAACAAGAAATAGAACAAACAGGAGCAAAATGTCTAACTGTTCAAGGTGATGTATCAAACTATGAAGACTGTGAAAGAATTTCAAAACAAATAATAGAAGAATATGGAAAAATAGATGTATTAGTAAACAATGCAGGAATCACAAAAGATACACTACTAATGAGAATGAAAAAAGAAGACTTTGAAGACGTAATAAATGTAAACTTAGTAGGAACATTTAACATGACAAAAAACATTATACCATACATGATGAAAAATCGTAATGGAAGAATAATAAATATAGCCTCAGTAGTAGGAGTAAGTGGAAACGCAGGTCAAGCAAACTATGCAGCCTCAAAAGCAGGGATAATAGGCTTTACAAAAAGCCTAGCAAAAGAAGTAGGTTCAAGAAATATACTAGTAAATAGTATAGCCCCAGGCTTCATAGAAACAGCAATGACAGATGTACTAAAAGAAGAAATAAAAGAAGAAATATCAAAAACAATACCACTAAAAAGAATGGGAAAAGCACAAGACGTAGCAAACGTAGTAAAATTCCTAGCCTCAGAAGAAAGCTCATACATAACAGGGCAAGTTATTCATGTAGATGGAGGAATGTTAATGTAAAAATAAAGCCTTTACCCCTCATAAGAAAGGTAAAGGACTTCAATCAAAATTATTTTAACAATGTAATATTATAGGCATAAGCACTTGCATAGCCATTGTAGATACTTAAAGAATGAACATGTGAAACAGTAGAAACTTTATATATAGTTGCTAAATCATTAAATACTGCTTGTAATGTATCAAAAAGCCAATTTGTATCATAAGAAGCAGAAAGTTTTATAGAAAATTTATCAGGGATATTACCATCATACATAAAGTAAGTAGCAACTAACTGAGAAAGTATTTCTATTTTGGCATCTTTACAGGGATTAAAAGTTTCAACATCATAATCAGGACCATATTTGTCTATTCTTAATCCAATTGCATCCTGATAGTACCAACGTTTAACAGCAAGAGCTTTTTCAAAGAAATTATTCATATGAATACCTCCTTATGATATGTTTAAGGTTAACAAAGTTATGTTAATATAATAACATAAAATAAAAGTAAAATCAATAGAAAGGACCAAAAAATGGAAAGAAGAGTAGTAATAACAGGACTTGGAGCAATAACTCCAATAGGAAAAGATGTTAAAGAAACTTGGGAAGGAATAAAAAATAAAAAATGTGGAATAGATAATATTTCACTATTTGATACTACTAATTTTAAAACAAAATTAGCAGCAGAAGTAAAAGAATATAACCCACTAGAATATTTTGAAACAAAACAAGCAAAAAGGCTAGATAAATCTTCACAATTTGCAATAATAGCAGCAAGAGAAGCAGTAAAAGATAGTGGAATAAATACTGAGAATACAGACCTAGAAAGAGTAGGTACATATGTAAGTTCTGGAATAGGAGGGCTAAAAACAATACAAGACCAATGTGAAATAAACACACTAAAAGGAAACAACAGAGTATCACCAATGTTCATACCAATGTCAATTGCAAATATGCCAGCAGGAAATATAGCAATAGAATTTGGATTTAAAGGAGAATCAATGGCAATAGTAACAGCATGTAGTTCATCAACACAAGCAATAGGAGAAGCATACAAAACAATAAAATTAGGAACAGAAGACGTAATAATAGCAGGAGGAGCAGAAGCCTCAATATGTGAAGTAGGAATAGCAGGCTTTGAAAATATGAAAGCACTATCAAATGCAACTGACAAAAATAGAGCAAGTATACCATTTGACAAAGAAAGAAATGGATTTGTAATGGGAGAAGGCGCAGGAATATTAGTACTAGAAGAACTAGAACACGCCAAAAAAAGAAATGCAAAAATATATGGAGAACTAGTAGGATTTGGATCTAGTACAGATGCTTACCACATAACCTCACCATGTCCAGAAGGAGAAGGTGGAGCAAAAGCAATGACAAGAGCAATGGAAGACGCCAAACTAAAACCAGAAGAAATAGACTACATAAACGCACACGGAACCTCAACACACTTAAACGACTCTATAGAAACAAAAGCAATAAAAAAAGCCTTAGGAGAAGCAAGCAAAACCGTAAAGATAAGCTCAACCAAAGGAAACGTAGGCCACTTACTAGGAGCAGCAGGAGGAGTAGAAGCAGTAATAAGCATAAAAGCAATACAAGAAAAACTAATACCCCCAACAATAAACTACAAAGAAAAAGACGAAGAATGCGACCTAGACATAGTACCAAACGAACCACAAAACCAAGAAATAAAAACAGCAATGTCAAACTCCCTAGGCTTCGGAGGCCACAACAGCACCATAATATTCAAAAAATACGAGAAATAAGAAGACCATAGCTTTTGGGACGGTTCGTAATCGGAAAAAAGGCAGAAGAGTAGCTTGGGGGACAGTTCGTAATCGGAAAAAAGGCAGAAGAGTAGCTTTGGGGACGGTTCGTAATCGGAAACAAGATAGAGAAGAACCAAAAGCCAAAAAAATGAAATAATCTGGCTAGATTAGGAACTGTCCCCAATGCGGAAACCAACAGAGAAAAAAAGAAAACTAAAAAGAAAGGAAGAAACCAAAAATGGACTACAACGAAATAAAAAAACTAATAAACGACATAGGCGAATCAAAAGTAGACGAAGTAAACCTAGAATTTCCAGACGGAATAAAAATAAGCGTAAAAAAGAACAACCAAATAATCAAAGAAATAGTAAAACAAAATCCAAACGAAATACTAGAAAATAAAGAACAAACAATAGAAACAAAACAAACAACAACAAACGAAAACTACCAAATAGTAAAATCACCAATGGTAGGAACATTCTACCTAAAACCATCCCCAACAGAAAATCCATATGTAGAAATAGGTCAAACAGTAAAAAAAGGAGAAACACTATGCATAATAGAAGCAATGAAACTAATGAATGAAATAGAATCAGAATATGCAGGAGAAATATTAGAAATATTAGTAAAAGATGGAGAAACAGTAGAATATGGAACAGAGCTATTTAGGATGAAATAAAAGTACGACTAGCACAAAAACTAGTCGTACAATAACAAACTATGGCAAAGTGTTGCGGAAAGTAATTTGGGTGGACTCACACTTATAAATTCCTTTGGGAACATAGTCGACAGAATATCTTCGATAGCAGTCATATACATTACCTTCTAATTAGAGAAAAGTTGCTGTTATAGTAGTTTTGTTTGAGTCAAGTGAATAATGACCGACAATTTCTAAAAAGTCATAGAAAACATGATAGTCTGAACAATCTTCTGGATATGTGAGAGTAATTCCTGAAATAATGCCATCACAGTCAATAACCTTATGCATAAGTTTTCGAGACAAATCAATATATTTGTTTGCCTTATCTTCAGGTAAAACTTTTCGCCAATATTCATGGTAAGTTAAAAGGTCGTTAACATTAAGAGTAGCCATATATAAGCTCCTTCCTGCTGTATTACACAGCTGAAAACAAGTTAAAAATAGCACTTAGCTATTAAAGTTAATGAAATTATAACATAAAGTTAACAGAAAGTAAACAATAAAACGTATAAAAAAGATAATGAATAAAAAAGAAAGGAAACAAAAAATGTTAAACAAAGAACAAATAAAACAAATAATTCCTCAAAGAGAACCATTCCTAATGATAGATGAAGTAGAAGAATGCATACCAGGCGAAAGCTGCACTGCATACAAATACATAAAAGAAGAAGAATGGTATTTTAAAGGACACTTCCCAGGAAACCCAATAATGCCAGGAGTATTAATAGCAGAAAGCTTGGCACAAACAGGAGCAGTTAGCATTTTAGGAATGGAAGAAAATAAAGGAAAAAATGCACTATTTGGTGGAATAGATAAAATGAAATTCAAAAAACAAGTAGTTCCAGGAGATACCCTAAAACTAGAAGTAAAAATAATAAAAAGAAAAGGTCCAATAGGAATAGGAGAAGGAATAGCAACAGTAGATGGAAAACTAGCAGCCAAAGGAGAATTTACCTTTGCTGTTATAGGCTAAAAAGGAGAGTGAAAAAAATTGAACAAAATTCTAATTGCAAATCGTGGAGAAATTGCGGTTCGCATAATAAGAGCATGTAAAGAAATGAATATAAAAACAGTAGCAGTATATTCCGAAATAGACAAAAATGCTCTACATACAAAGCTAGCAGATGAAGCAATATGCATAGGACCAGCAAACCCAAAGCAAAGTTACTTAAACATAAAAAACATAATAGAAGCAGCAAGAATAACAAAAGCAGACAGTATCCACCCAGGCTTTGGTTTCTTATCAGAAAATGCAAACTTTGCAAAAATCTGTGAAGAATCAAATATAAAATTTATTGGTCCAACATCTAGGGTCATAAACTTATTAGGAAATAAATCAAACAGTAAAGAACTAATGAAAAGAGAAGATGTTCCAGTAATACCAGGTTCAGAAGGAAGCATTACAGGCTTAAAAGAAGCACTAAAAATTGCCGAAAAAATAGGTTACCCAGTTATGCTAAAAGCATCAGCAGGTGGAGGCGGAAAAGGTATTAGAGTTGTAAATAACGAAAAAGAAATGGAAATGAGTTACAACATAGTAAAGCAAGAAGCCAAAAACTCTTTTTATGATGATGAAATATACATAGAAAAATACATAAGAAACCCAAGGCACGTAGAAATTCAAATAATGGCAGATGAATATGGAAATGTTGTACATTTAGGAGAAAGAGACTGTACAATACAAAGAAATCATCAAAAAATAATAGAAGAAACACCATCAAGTGTAGTAGATGAAAAATTAAGAAACAAAATGGGGCAAGCTGCAATAAAAGCTGCAAAAGCAGCAGGCTACACAAGCCTTGGAACAGTAGAATTTTTAGTAGACATTAACAAAGATTTTTACTTCATGGAGATGAATACAAGAATACAAGTAGAACACCCAATAACAGAAGAAAGGACAGGAATAGACCTAGTAAAAGAACAAATAAGAATAGCAGCAGGAGAAAAGCTAAAATACAAACAAAAAGAAATAGAATTTAGAGGGCACGTAATAGAATGTAGAATAAATGCCGAAAATCCAGCTAAAAACTTTATGCCAAGCCCAGGAAAAATAGGAGAAATAAACCTTCCAGGAGGAAATGGAGTAAGGATAGACACAGCAATATATAGTGGCTATGTAATACCACCAAACTATGACTCAATGATTGCAAAAATAATAACACATGGAACAAGTAGAAACGAAGCAATAAGTAAAATGAAAAGAGCACTTGAAGAACTAGTAGTAGATGGAATAGAAACAAATAGAGACTTTCTATTTGAAATAATAAAAAATCCAGACTTTATAAGAGGAAGTTTTGACACATCATTTATAGAAAAACAAATATTAAAAAAGGAAGAATAGACTATGATTGTTGATAAAATAAAAAAAAGAGAAACAAAAAATGTTATAAACAAAAAAACAAACATTGATATTCCAGTAGGAAAATGGGTAAAATGTGATTTCTGTAAAGAAATATTATATAAAGAAATAGTAAGAAACAACCTAAATATATGCCCAAATTGTAATCATTATTTTAGAATGCATATAGGTAGAAGACTAGAACAAATAGTAGATAAAGGAACATACAAAAAGTTTGATATAAATATAGAAACAACAAACCCACTAAATATAGAAGACTACCCAAAAAAACTAAAAGCATTAAGAGAAAAAACAGGACTAAATGAAGCAGTAAGCTGTGGAATGCGGAAAAATAAATGGAGAAAAAGCAGTTATATGTATAATGGATAGTGGTTTTCTAATGGGAAGTATGGGAGCAGTAGTAGGAGAAAAATTAACATATAGTATAGAAGAAGCAATAAAAGAAAAATTACCACTCATAATATTTTCAGTATCAGGAGGAGCAAGAATGCAAGAAGGAATAATATCACTAATGCAAATGGCAAAAGTAACATCAGCACTAACAAAGCTAGATGAGGCAGGCTTATTATATATATCAGTACTAACAGACCCAACCTACGGAGGAGTTACAGCCTCATTTGCAAGTTTAGGAGATATAATTTTAGCAGAGCCAAGAGCAATGATAGGATTTGCAGGGCAAAGAGTAATAAAGCAAACGATAGGCGAAGAACTACCAGAAGGCTTCCAAACCGCAGAATTCCTATTAGAACACGGCTTTATCGATAAAATAGTAGAAAGAAAAAACTTAAAAAACACCCTATCACAACTCATAAAAATGCACAAACACAGTAGCATTGAAGCTAATTCGTAATCAGAAACAAGGCACAAAAGTAGCACTGGGGTCAGTTAGTAATAGGAAACAAGGCAGAAAAGTAGCTTTGGGGACGGTTCGTAATCGGAAACAAGATAGAGAAGAAATTCAAGTTACAAACAAAAATAATCTAGCTAGATTAGGAACTGTCCCCAATGCGGAAAAGGAGGAAAAAAATGAAAGAAAAAGTCCTATCTGCTTGGGATAAAGTAGAAATAGCAAGAAACCCAAAAAGAAAAACATCAATAGAATATATAGAAAAAATATTTGATAACTTCATAGAACTACACGGAGATAGAAACTTTAAAGATGATAAAGCAATAATATGTGGTTTAGGCACAATAGGAAAACAAAACTATACAATAATAGCACAGCAAAAAGGAAGAACCACAAAAGAAAACATAGAAAGAAACTTTGGGATGCCAAACCCAGAAAGTTACCGAAAAGGCATAAGGTTTATGAAACAAGCAGAAAAATTTCGGAAGACCAGTAATAACATTTATTGATACAAAAGGAGCATACCCAGGAATAGAAGCAGAAGAAAGAGGACAACGGAGAAGCAATAGCAAAATCAATGTTTGAAATGGCAAAACTAAAAGTTCCAATAATAGCAATAGTAATAGGAGAAGGCTCAAGTGGAGGAGCCTTAGCAATAGGTGTAGCAAATAAAGTATTAATGATGGAAAATGGGGTATATTCAATACTATCACCTGAAGGCTATAGTAGTATACTATGGAAGGACTCTAGTAAATTTAAAGAAGCAGCTGAAAAAATGAGGTTAACTGCACAGGACCTATATGACTTGAAAGTAATAGACAAAATAATAAAAGAACCACTAGAAGTGACACCAGAAGACTTTGACAAAATTACTAAAAATATAAGAAAAGAAATAACAAATGAAGTAAAAGCATTAAAACAATTAAATGAAGACGAGATAGTACAAAATAGATATGAAAAATTCAGGAAAATAGCAGGATTTAAACAAATTTAAGGAGGAGAAAAATGTTACTTAAAGATAAACAAATTTTAATAATAGGAATAAGGAATAAATGGAGCATATCCTATGGAATAGCAAAATCAGCCTATGAAAATGGTGCAAAACTAATATTTACATATATGGGTGAAGAAAATAAAGAAAAAATAGAAGAACTAACAAAAGAATTTGAAGGAAGAAAATGCTATGTTTTAAATGGAGCATCAGAAGATGAAATAGTAGAAGAAACCTTCAAAAAAATAAAAGCAGAAAATGGAAAACTAGATGGTATTGTACATGCAGTAGCACATGCAAATACAGAAGACCTACATAATAGCTTTTTATATACAAGTAAAGAAGGATATGCACATGCAGTAGATGTTAGTAGTTACTCATTTGTATTAGTAGCAAGAAAAGCAAAAGAATTAGAAATGTTAAATGAAAATGCGCATTTAGTAACTTTAACCTATCATGGTTCAACAAAAGTATTAGAAGGGTATAATGTTATGGGTGTAGCAAAAGCTGCACTAGAAGCAAGTGTAAGATATTTAGCCGAGAATTTAGGAAAAGAAGGGCACAGAGTAAATGCAATATCAGCAGGACCAATAAAAACACTATCAGCAAAAGGAATAAAAGACTTTTCAAAAATAATAACAGTAGTAGAAGAAAAAGCCCCATTACACCAAAATGTAACAACAACAGAAGTAGGAAATGTAGCAACATTTTTACTAAGCAATATGTCAAACAGCATAACAGGCCAAGTAATATATGCAGATAATGGATACAATATAATGGGAGTTTAAAGGAGGTGAGAAAGATGACAGAACAAGAAATTTTCGAAAAATTAAAAAACATAATAAAAGAACAATTAGGAGCAACTGAAGAAAGTATAGCAATGGAAGCAACATTTGTAGACGACTTATCAGCAGATTCTTTAGATATAGTAGAATTAATAATGAGCTTAGAAGAAGAATTTGACTTAGAAATACCAGACAGTGAAGCAGAAAAAATAGTTACAGTTGGAGATGTTGTTAAATACATACAAGAACACAAATAAAAAACATTAAATTTTAGCTGTGCAAATTTTATTGAAAAGCAGTTATTGCAATAAAAATTCACTAGCTAAAATTTATTTTTTTATTATATAATGAAAAATTGATTTAAAAATGTAAGGGAAGGCCTGGTGCCTACATAAGCTCTAAAAAAATTACTATATAGCAAAGTCTTAAAAGAGCAGTCAAACACTAGACCATACATTAATAAAAAAATAACGTTATAAATTAAAATAGCGCTAGTGCAGTAAAGCCACTTTTGTTCAAGAATAAAAGTTAATAAAAAATACAGAGGAGATAAAATTATGAAAGGTATAAAAATAGGAAACAAAATTTCCAAATATCCAATAATACAAGGAGGAATGGGAGTAGGAGTTTCATTACATAAATTAGCAGGAAACGTTAGCAAAGAAGGCGGGATAGGAATAATTTCAACAGCAGACATAGGCTACCAAGAAGAAGACTTTAAAACAAGCCCAATAAAAGCAAACTTAAGAGCAATAGGAAAAGAAATAAAAGCAGCAAGGCAAATAGCAGGAGAAGATAAAATATTAGGAGTAAATATAATGGTAGCAATGAAAAACTATGCAGAAATAGCAAAAGAATGTGTAAAACAAAAAATAGACTTAATAATATCAGGAGCAGGAATACCAAAAGAACTACCAGAATATGTAAAAGGGACAAAAACAAAAATAGCACCAATAGTATCATCACTAAGATGTTGCAAATTAATAGTAAAGCACTGGATAAACAAATACAATTATGTTCCAGACATGATAGTAATAGAAGGAACAGAAGCAGGAGGACACCTAGGTTTCAAACCAGAAGAACTACAAGAAGAAAATAAACAAAAATTAGAAGATATAACAGTAGATGTAGTAAACTACATAAAAGAAGTAGAAAAAGAAACAGGAAAACAAATTCCAGTAATATCAGCAGGAGGAATATGGGACTCAAAAGACATAAAAAAGTACCTAAATTTAGGAGCAACAGGAGTGCAAATGGCAACAAGATTTGTAGCAACAAACGAATGTGATGCATCAAACGAATTTAAACAAGCATATATAAATGCAAAAAAAGAAGATATAAAAATAATAAAAAGCCCAGTAGGTATGCCAGGAAGAGCAATATACAATAACTTCATAAAACAAACAGAAACACAAAAAAGTAAAATAGAAAAATGTTATAACTGCATAAAAACATGTGATATCAAAAATACACCATACTGTATAACAAAAGCCCTAATAAATGCTGTAAAAGGAAATATTGAAGAAGCGCTAATATTTTGTGGAAGCAATGTAGAAAAAATAAAAGAAATAGTTCCAGTAAAAACGTTAATGAAGGAATTAGTTAGTGAAATAATATAAAAAATATATATTTAAGAAACAAAAATAAAAGGCTGCGTCAAAAGGGACGGGGTATATTGACACACTTTATCTTTTAAAGATGTGTCAATATCTCCCGTCCCTTTTAACATATTTTTTACAGCCACTTATTAATAAAATTATATAATATCATACAGGAAATGCCTGAGTTTTAGCAAGTGTATGATTTCTATATCGTGGGTCATCAGTAACTTCTTTTAAAACATTAATGAATGTTGGCAAGTTTACAATACTTGCTTTATCAGTAAGTTCAATTTCCATTAAAGCATAATCAGTAGAGAAATTAAAAATGTCAAGTTCGAAATACTGAGCTTTGTATACAAAGCAAACCCGCTTTTTAACAATAGGGTTAAGAGAAGAATCAACTTGAGAAAGATAACGTAAATAATCTTTTTCAGAAATCTTCTTTTCAACTTCTGGACGTTCAATTCCAGAGTTTCTTTGCTTTTCTGTAATATAATATGAAAAATTACCATATTGACCACGTTGCCGAATTCTACGTTCTTTACCAATTTCAGAAGTAAGATATGTTTGAACAATATCTACTACAGTGATATGAGCATACTTAGAAAGTATATTTAAGTCAGGTTTTCGAACTAAGTACTTTCGCTCAATTTCAATTGGAATAGGAATACCAAGAGATGAATAAACTTCATTCATAAGTCGTGACATTTTCCTCTTAAAATTAGTAGAATTATCAATAACTCGTAAATGAGGGTGACCAGTCCAATTAGCAATTCCTTTTCTATCTAATTGTCGTGCTTCTTCAGGAGTTTCTGTTCTAGCTACATTATTTTCTAAAGTATAAAATTCCTCAGCACCATCAGCAGCAGTTACAAGGTGAAATACAGCATCATATCTATCTCTTGCAGATACTTCATTCATTCCAAATTGATAAAGAAGAGCTTCAAATTCACTAGGTGTCATATAACTTTTATTATCAATAATGCCACGGTCATGAAGAATTACAATATCATTTGATGGAATATACAACTTAGCAGTATTACGATACAGCCTTTCCTTAAATAATTGTTTCTCTAAAAGAACATGTTGAAAATCCAAATTATTTAAAGAATTTCCAAAAGGTTTAATTCCAGTAGGAATAAGTTCAGTAGCTGTTTCAGGAACAACTAAAACATAATACCCCCGATATTCCAGTTCTTGCTCAATAATAGACAAACCAGAAGTTTTACCTCCAGAAGGACCACCTGTAAGAACAAAAGAATGAATTCGTTTCATAATCAATATACCTCCTTAAAATTTTAAAAAGATTTATTACACAAAGTTAACGCATTAAGTATATAATGCATTATGTAAAATGTCAAGCATATATAATAAATTAGAGATTTTTGTACAATACACAAAAATCTCTAAAATAACCTATAAAGAAATAGTATTATAAATACTAGCAATATCACCAGTTTGTTCACCAGTAGCAACAATAATAGGGTAATAATTATTTTTAGCCATCCACTCATAAACTTCGTATGAATGATTGCAACTCATAGTATAAGCATCTTTTAAAAATTGACGTAAAGTAGGATTAGTAGCCTCCATAGAAGCTATAGCATACTCCTTGCCAGCTCTTTTTAAAGTTAAAAAATATGATAAAGCAATTTCCCTATCAATCAAAGTTATAACGTTTGTATTTACAGTAATAGGCTCAGCAGTTTTAGAATTATTAATATCTTCAGTAAAAATAGAAGTATTAAGTTCAGGAACATTAAGTTTGCCAGAAGCAGTATCTACATTTTTAACAAATTCTACTTTTCTATTATAATCTTCCACATGAATAGGAAAATGATTGCAAAGTAAAGACTTTAATTCTTCATTAGTAACTTGATTTTTAAATAAAGACATACAAGTAATAGTATTAACACAACTAGTAATCAATTCATTCAAATAACTCAATTCACATATAGTTAATTTCATAAAACACCTCCACATTTTTCTAATATGATAACCAAAATATGAAAATGTATGCAATTTTATTTTATTAATGTATATTTAAGTAGTATATGAAAAATGTGAATAAAAATTATAAAAAAGATATTGCAAGTTTTCATAAAATATGATATGCTTTTAAAGTAACAATTTTTAATATTTTATTTTAACTAAAATAAAAGGAGGATAGAATTTCACAAGTAACTTAAAAACCAAGCAAACAACAATAGGAGGACTTTAGCATGGAAAAAGTAGGTAAGTTAGTTGTAAGTGTTCTTTCAACAGTAATAATGTGGGTACTGTACATATTATTGCTTCCGCCATTATCAATGGCATATGCAAGTGGTTTTTTCTTTATCGGCTTATGTATAGTCACATTAATAGCAAATATTGCTATGTGGGTTTCCGATTTTGGAGTTGCAGCTATAATAGAAGGTGTAGGTGTTTTAATTGTAATTATATTATTAGGAATAGGAGGAATTCTAGGAAGTAGAGCATTTAATGCTACTACAAAGCAACAGCAAATTGGAGAAGTGGAAGAAATAGAGTTTGATGAAATGATTAAACAAATTGATACTTCGCAAATTCCAATTGTAGATGAAGCTTTAGCCAACAAGCAAGCTGATAAAAAGATAGGTGAAGACATTGCATTAGGTTCCAGAATAAAATTGGGAGATGCTGCAATTCAGGAGGTAAATGGAGAGATAATGTTTGTTGTACCTCTTGAGCATACCAGCTTTTGGAAATGGAACAAAAACAGAACTACTCCAGGATACATTACTGTATCTGCTTCGAATCCTAACAAAGTAAATTTTGTAACAGAATTAGATGGCGAAAAGATTAATATTCGCTATCAGGAGTCAGCATTTTTTAGTAAAGACTTAAAACGGCATATGCGAAATAAAGGTTATAGAAATGTAGGTTTAACAGAATATACATTTGAAATAGATGATTCTGGCAGACCATACTGGGTAGTAACTACTTTTGAAAATCGTACAATTTTTGGTACTGAAGAAGCAACAGGAGTTGTAATAGTAGATGCACAAACTGGAGAGACAAATTGGTATTCAATAGAAGATACTCCAGAATGGGTAGATATCATTCAGCCAAAGTTCTTCATTGAAGACCAAATCGACAATTGGGGAGAACTGATTCATGGGTTCTGGAATACTCTATTTGGAAATACAGAAATGACCAAAAAAACAGACCTCACCTTAACAGTATATGTAAATGGCGATTGTTACTACTTCACAGGAATGACAAGTGTAGGAACAGACGAATCTTGTTCGGGATTTATCATGGTAAACACTCGCAGCAAACATGCCCAAATATGTAAAATAAGTGGTGCAACAGAAAATGCTGCAATGAAATCAGCAGAAGGCTTAGTATCTGACTTTGGTTATAAGTCTACAGAGCCATTACCACTGAATGTCAATGGAATACCCACATATGTTATGGGGTTAAAAGATGAAGAAGGTCTTTTAAAGGCATATGCAATGGTAAATGTTGAAAATTACAGTATAGCAGCCAAAGGTGCAAGCTTAGCAGAAGCAAGCAGAGCATATATACAATCTGTTGCAAGAAACAGTAGCACACATGTAGTTGCCTCAGATGAATCATATGGATATACATATGAAGGCAAAGTTCAGCGTATATCAAGCGTAGTAGAAGATGGATCAACTTACTATTACTTAGTAGTAGAAGGAGAAGAAGAGAAAATCTTCACAGCTTCATACATGGTTTCAGAAGAGCTTGCAGTTACACGTGATGGCGACACAGTGAAAATTACCTATGTAGATGACAAAAATGGAACAGTAGATATCATAACCTTTGATAATATCGCATTTGCTACACCTGTTTCGGAAGCACAGGAAAAACGAAATGAACTTGATAAAGGGACTTCAGCATATGATGGTGAATATAACCAAATTATCGATGTAAATCCTGAAGCAATTGAAGATATATTGAACAGTCTTTCAGAAGAGGAAAAGGCAAAGATGATACAGGAGTATCAGAAAAACAATTAAAAATTTTATCAGAAAACTGAGTGCACATTGTACACTCAGTTTTTACTATTAATTAAAATAAAATTATAAAAAGAAAGTTACAATCTCTAAAATATAGAAATTGTAACTTGTAATCTTTTTGAATAATTCATTGAAAGAGACTTAGTTCAATTAACATTTATTTTATCTCTTCAAAACCATTTGGCCATGTTGACCATTCGTAAGCTTGTTCTACTGATTGTTTGCATTTTTCTTCTACCATTGCTGGACAACGATCCTTGAAGTACTGAATGACATCTTTTTGATTAGGTAATGTGTAAATTATAAATCTACACAAGCCATCTTGGTTTTCAAACCGATACCCAATGTGACGAAATCCTTCTTCCTGATACAGTGCTTTTATGTATGCACCAATCTGTCCAGTACTGACATTCATTGCACTGATATTCATTACATCAACTGATACAGTTTTCTTTTTTGAAAAAAACATATTATTTCCTCCTGTTATTATAAATTTGAAAAGATTAATGTTAATTACTACTTATATTTATGATATAATACACTTATATCATAAATTATGTCGATTGTAAACAAATCTATTAAAAATTAATGATTTTTAAAATCTAGATAACTTGAAATTTCGGAGAAAATATACATGTAGTAAGTTATGTTTAAGAATTTTAGATTTCAAAAAAAGTTTGCATATTAAATAATTATTACTCAATATAAGCCTAAAAATAACAAAATTAAATACATATGCTTTATTGAAGCATACTTATTTTTATGATATCATAAAAATAAAGTCGAAGATTAAATGAAAAATAAAAGAACCTCAAGACACTTGAAAACACTACAATGTTAAAATCAGTTGACAAATTTCCAACCCAAATTGATAGAAAGCAACTAAGAAAAAATATATAATTTTAATCATAGAAAGGGGAAAGAAAAATGAATTTAGGAGAAAAATTATTTGAATTAAGAAAAACAAAAAATTTAACACAAGATGAGGTGGCAGAAAAGTTAAATGTAACCAGACAAACCATTTCAAAATGGGAAACAAACCAAAGCTCGCCAGACTTTGATAAAATAATTCCAATATGCGAATTATTCAAAATAGGTGTAGAAGAACTATTAACAGGTAAAAAAGAACAACAACAGGAGAAAGATGAAGAACAAGAAGAAAAGAAAGAAAAAGTGCTTACTAAACAAGAAGCAAAAGAAAAATCAGCAAAAGTAGTAAGTGGTTCTATTTTTATATACATTTTAGCAGTAGCTTTAATAATGATATTAGTTCCAGTAAAACATGTAAACCCAATAATAGCAAGTTCGATATTCTTAATATTAATAGGATGGGCAACAGCCAGAATAATAAAAAACTATATGTCAATGCCAAAATTTGAAAAGACAAAAGAGGAAAAGAAAGAAGAAAAAATAATAAAGCAAATAAATGGTATTATAGGTTCAATTTGTGTAGCACTATATTTTATAGTAAGTTTCGTAACAATGGCATGGCATGTAACATGGGTAATATTTATAATAAATGGACTAATATGCCAAGTAGTAAAATTAATATTTATGCTAAAAGGAGATGAAGAAGATGAATAATAAAACACCAATTATATTTTTAATAATACTACTTTCAGTATTAATATTTGCTTTAATAATGTTCTTAGTAGTAAATTTAACTGGGGGAAAATGTAGAATAATAAATATAGGCTCTAAAAATAATAAAATAATATATGATAAAGCGTTTAATATAGAAGAAATAAAAAACATAGAAATAAAACAAGATGCAGGAGATATTACTTTCAAAGAAACTACAGATGATAATATCACAGTAACAGCCTATGGAGAAGAAGCGCAAGATATAGAAGTTACTTTAAATGGTGATAAATTAACAGTAGATTATACAAAAATAAATAGATTCATATTTTTTAACTTTGGAAATATCAAAAACGATATAATAAATATTCCTTCTAGCTATAGTAATAAAATAAAAATAGTGAATAATATGGGAAACTGTTATATAAATGATTTACCAAATGCAACATTAGATATAAACTGTGATGCAGGAAATGTAGAAACTGGCAAAATAAAAAATGCAAATATAAAATGCAATTTAGGGCAAGTAGAAATAGGAGAAATACTAAATAAATGTGATATAAAAGTTGACTCAGGAAATATAGAAATAGAAAAGCTTTCTATAAACGAAAACTCAAAAATAAAAGTAGACTTAGGAAATGCAAATATAAATGAAACTAATGATATTTACATAGATGCAAAAGTAGATTTAGGAAAATCAAATATAAGCGGAAACAATAGAAATTCAGAAGTGGTATTAAAAATAGAATGTGATTGTGGGAATATAAATGTAGGAAAATAAATATAATATATAAATTAAGAGGTGGTTATAAAATTCTATAACCACCTCTTAATATTATTTCTTTTCTTCTATCATACCTATGATTGGAAATAGAAAAGTTAATATAAATGAAATTCCAACAATAATAATTGCAGGTGTAGGTAATATAATTTGTAATCCTATTATAAAGCCAGAAATAGATATAATGGCAGATAAACAACCAATAAATAGAAAAATGTGAAGTTTCAATTTCCTTTTCTTTATAATATTACAAAATGAGACAAACACATCTAAAAACAAAGTAGCAAATATTATAAAGAAAAGAAGCGAAAAGACAAAGTCTAAATGAATAATATAGCAATTTAAAAGTAACATATATAAAAGTGAACAAATGAAAGATAAGATAAAAATAAACAACTTTCTCCGATTAACCATAATAAGCCCTCCTTATAATAAAATATTATTAACAGTTGCAAATAAGGTATTTAACCATAATTATAAGTATTATACATGAAATTTAAGCTAAACGCAATAAAAAGGTATAAATAGAGAATAAGAAATTGTCAATAATTTTTGAAAATGTCCCAAAAATTTCTAAACATTAACGGAAAAATAT
>CAMXOP010000017.1 GCA_947245665.1 uncultured Clostridiaceae bacterium | reverse complement strand
TATGTATTATTGATTATAGTTTGTTATGTACTTATTGGTTA
The DNA here is from genome assembly GCA_947245665.1 of uncultured Clostridiaceae bacterium. Lineage (GTDB taxonomy): Bacteria > Bacillota > Clostridia > TANB77 > CAG-508 > UMGS1663. The sequence continues at coordinate 24,068 of CAMXOP010000017.1, read as the reverse complement.
GTACATTATTATATTAACATAATTTAAAATACTTTTCAAGTATTTTTTCATGGTAATTTATGCCATTGTTTAATTTATAATTATTATATATAGTTACTATTACTACTCTAATGCATAATTTTATTTTTCTGACTTCTTTATTTATTAAAAAAATATTTTATTAAAGATATTCTTTTAATAATACAATTACATTTTTATCTTTCCATAATAGTGTAAAAACATTTTTGTACTAAATTATATATTACACATTTTATTATATTTCTTTTATTTCTCCTTCAAAAACTTCTGTTGCTGGTCCTGTCATATAAATATGATTATCTTCTTCGTTCCATTCTATTTGTAGTTTTCCTCCTAATAGTTCTACATTAACTTTTCTATTTGTATATCCATTTATAATTGCTGCCACTACTGATGCACATGCTCCTGTTCCACAAGCTAATGTTTCTCCTGATCCTCTCTCCCATACTCTCATTTTTATATTATTTTTATCTATTATCTCAATAAATTCTGCATTTATCTTTTTTGGAAAGTGTTTATCATTTTCTACTGCTGGACCATATTTGTCTAGTTCAAATTCCTTTACATTTTTTATAAATGCTATTGCATGTGGGTTTCCTACTGATATACATGTAAATTTAAATTTTTTATCTAGTATTTCTAATTGTAAATTCTTCACTGGATTTTCATTTGATTGAACTGGAATATATTTGGGGTTGAATATTGGTTCCCCCATATCTACTTTTACAGTTTCTACTTTATTTCCTTTTATATTTAGATTTAATATTTTTATTCCAGCCAAGGTTTCTATTTTTACTGTTTCTTTTTTTGTGAGTCCTTTATCATATACAAATTTTCCGAACACAACGTATTCCATTTCCACACATTTCTGCTTCACTGCCATCATAATTAAACATTCTCATTTTAAAATCTGCTATATTACTTTTACAAATTAGAATTAGTCCATCTGAACCTATCCCAAAATGTCTATTACTAATAGTTCTAGCTACGTTCTGTATATTTTCTATTTTATTTTCATTAGAATAACAGTCTATATAAACATAGTCATTTCCTAAGCCTTGCATTTTCGTAAATTTCATAATATTTTTCACCTTTTTCCTTTTTTTGAAGATTCAAGTATTAGGGCACTTAAGTAATTTCTTTGCTTAATTTGTTTAAGTCCTCTAATTTATATCTTATGATTTATATTTTAACATAATTGTAAAAAAAATCAACTTTATTTTTTTACATGCATATTTTTTATGTTTTTTTAGGTATAATACTATAAGAAAAATATTTTTTCTAAAATTTGTAAAAAATAGAAGGAAAAAATATTTTTTTGACGAATATAATAATTGTACATACATAAATGTACAATTATAAAACAGTGGAAAGAGGTGCTCAAATGCAAATAACAGATGTACGTTTAAGAAAAGTTAATTCAGAGAACAGAATGAAAGCTGTTGCTTCTGTAACATTCGATAATGAATTCGCAGTACACGATATCAAAGTTATCGAAAGCCAAAATGGATTATTTATTGCTATGCCAAGCAGAAAAACTCCAAACGGAGAATTCAAGGATATAGCTCATCCAATTAATGCTGAAACAAGAGAAAAAATTCAAAAAGCTATATTAGAAGCTTATGATGCTCCTGAAACAGAGGAAGCTCCAGAATCAGCAGAATAATAAATGTAAAAAAAATTCCAACTTTCGTTGGAATTTTTTTGTATGTTATAATTTTTTCTAATTAACTAAACAATTGTAATGGTTTCTAAATTGTTTATTATTTTTTTATATATTTTATATATTCTATATCACTACTTTTACTTCTTTGTACCATACAATTATATACTTTATTCCTTAAATCTTTTTGACTCTCTTTCTTATTTAAGCTCTTATCTACAAAAAATGGGCCATCTATGTATGTTATTATTTTTATTTTGTTGTTATTTTTCCCATATCCTTTATATGTATTTGTTAAGCAAAATACTGGCACATCCAATTCTACTGGGTATTTAAATGATACATCTTTAAATGGTCTTATTTTTGTATAGTATGGCCATATGTGTGCTTCTGGATATATTGTTATTGAATAATTTTTGTTTATTTTTTCCTTTATTATTTTTAGAAATTTTTTCATTGCTATTTTTGTGTCTGGTGTAGGAATAGCTCCTAACATTTCTATTGCTGTTTTTGCATATTTTATAGATACATTTGCTGGATTTACTATTAGAAAATTTCTTTTGGGATAGTTAGCTACGCTTGGTATAAATGTATCCGCAAAAGCTTGTGTATGGTTTGCATATATAAAATATCCTTGTTTTTTATATGGTTTTAACTTTTCTTTACCTATATATTTTAACTTGAATTTTATTTTTTCATATCCTATTTTTATTGGCATACTTATTATATTTTGTAATAAATATGAGCATATATCCCATATAATATTATGCTCATATTTATAATTTTCGTCTATTCTTCTTGGTATTATTTTTGCTGTTGAAAATTCATCATTTAATTCATCTTTATAGTATATAACTTTTCTTTTTTCCATTTAATTTACGCTCACTTTTTCTTTCTCAGTAGTATATTCAAGTGGAATTTTATAAAATTCTTCATATACTTCTTTCCAAACTTCAAAGTTTTTTGCTTTCATTATTTCAGTATTTTCTCTATCTGTTAATTTTTTATCTGAATAAATTGGTTCTCTTATATTTATAATGTATTGTTGTACTGGGAATCCATCTTCTCCTATTATGTCGCTATCTTCCATTGTTATAAATATTGGAACTACTGGCACATTATTTTTTGCTGCTAATTTGAATGCTCCATTTTTTAGTGGCTTTGGCTTTCTATAGTTCCACCACATACTTTGTTCTGGAAAGATTAATATAAAATCTCCTCTTTGTAAAATAGTATCTACTGCTTTTTTAAATTCTATCATTGTTCTTTTATTTGAACTTAGTGGTAATGTATCACAGTTTCTAAATAAGAAGCCATAAAACCCTGGAAAATTTGTATAGTTTCCTTCTCTTATTACTTTATATAATTTTTTTGTTTTTGTTTGTCCTGATATTCTAAATACTTGTTCTATTGAAAACGAGTCAAATGGATTAAAATGATTGCAAGTTATTATTGCTCCTGTTTGTACTTCTTTTAAATTTTCTATTCCATTTATTTTTCTTATAATTAACTTATTTTCTTTAATTATATCATTTAAAAACTTTTCCCCTACTTTATTTGCAACTATGTTTTTAAATTTACTATAATATTTCTTTTTTAAATAGTCTATATTCTCTGGTGGCAATGGTATAGTTGGCGGGTCATTTTCTGCATCTATATCAAATTTTCCCTCTTTTTCTAAGTTCTCTATTTTTTCTAATACTTCTAATCTATCTTGAGCCTTTTCTATATCATTTTCTTTCATTTATTATCTCCTATATTCTCTATCATCGCCTACACATGCATTTTCTTTTATTGCCATTTCTGCTAGTGCTTTTTCAGCTTCTCTATCTTGAAATTTTTGTTCTTCTGTATAACTATCTTTTATTTTAACAATTTCTTCATAGAATTCTGTCTTTTTAGCATATTCCCAAAAGTATTCGTTATATGTTACATCTTCAAAATGCCATGGTTTATAAGCAAAATTATAATGGATTAGTTTTATTTCTTCAGGTTTTGTTTCATTATTTACATATGGCATTACATCCCAATCGTGGCTAATTAGTGTTACCCTTCCTTTGCATAATCTATTTAAATAGTCTTGGTCTTGTGCTACTGAGAATTTGACTTTTTCTAATAAGTATAGGAATTTTTCTTGGAAGTTAAATTTCCTTAATTGGTCTAAATTCATTAGTAATACACCTGCATTAAAATAATGTTGATATTTTGCTACACCTACTACTAGTTCTGCATAATCTTGAAATATTTTATTATATTGAATTATATCATCTGGTGCTGCTGCAACTAAGTCTGTTCCCATATCTGTATTATATAGTTCAGATATATCTCCTAATACTATAATGTCACTATCTAAATATAACACTTTATCATATTGTGGATATAATTCTGGCAAGAATAGTCTAAAATATGTTGTATTTGTATAGTAATCTCTTGTATATAGTTTGTCTTTTACTTTTTCTATATAATAACTTAAATCAACAAATTCTATATTTACATTTTCAGTTTCATATTTCTTTATTTGATTTTGATGTTCTTCTTGTACATTTGTGTGTAACACTTTTATTAGATAGTTGTACTCTTTACTTGAATTGTCTATTAATGATTGTAGTGCTACTGCTAAGAATGGTGTATATGCGTCATCTATTGCAAAAAATATTGGTATTATTTTATTATCTTTATTCATGTTTTTTCTCCTATTCTATTTTGGTATTCTTCTTTTAATTTTACATATTCTTCTAAATCTTTATCAAAACTATAACATTTTAGTACTCTATGAATTTCGTTTATATGCCATTGTTTATAGTTTTCTGTTCGTGGATATGGGAAAAGTAATAGTCTTTTGCAAAAGTGGCATATTATAGTCTCTTTTCTATTAAATGCTGATTGCTCATTATATATTCTTGGTAATAGCTTCTTTTTGGTTGTTGCTCTATATATTGCATCTTGGTCCGCAAATAACATTTTTTTCGTTTTGATTAATTCTCTGGCTTTTTCTAAAAGTTTTGTTTCTTTTATTTTTTTCATGTTTAGTAATAACATTCCTGCATTTATATAATCTGGCCATATAAATATAGAGCCATATTTTTCTTTTACTGCTGCATATTCATATTCTGATATATCTATATTATATAATTCAGATATATCACCATTTGCCATCATATCTATATCTAGGTACAATATTTTATCTGGAATTTGCTCTACTTTGTCTGCTAATAGTCTTAATAGTGTATATGGTGTACAGTATGCATTTTCATTTTTACAATTTCCAAATTCTTTTTCGTATAAATCTGTGATGTCTACTTTTATTACTTTATTGTCTGTTTTCTTGTTTTTTACTACTTTATTTAAAAATTCAATTTGTTCATCTGTTATACATGTATATTCTGGTTTTATTCTAGAAACATCCATTGTAAGAATATAACAAGTAATTGTTTCTTTTGTTTTATTTGTAATTGATATTAACTCTGTAAGAGCCCCATCAAAAACTTTTTCATTTCCACATAAAAGTATATTAATCATTTTTTACTTCCCCTATTTATTTTTATGGTCTTTTCTATTATATATTATTATTTGATTTTTTTCAACATTTTTCACTCTATATTTTCTATATTTTCTTTTTGTTGTTTCTTTTCTTTTACTGCACTTATACTAGCAACTATACTACTTAGTATAACAAATAAGTAGAAATTTACTCCTCTTGTTAGTAGCATTGCTCCTTTTAATATGCTTTGTGAAAATATAGTACTATATATTGCCATAAATGCTCCTTCACTTACTCCAACTGCTCCAGGAGATGGTATACCTGAAACTGTTGCATATAGTACTGATTGCATTGTTATTATTTCAAATATGTTATGTTCTGATAATCCAAATGAACGATACACCCAGTATGTAATACTATAAAAAATTATATATTGTATGTAAGTAGTTAAAAGTGTTTTTATTACTACTCTTTTATTATTCTTTATGTATGCAGCACTACTTTGATATTTATTTAGTTCATTTTCTAATTTTGTTTGTTTTTCTTCTATATTTTTAATTTTGAAAAATTTTAATATTTTTATTGATATATTTATTAATCCTTTTGTCATTCTTTTTGAAAGTATCGATATTAGTAGTAACAATAATGCTGTTAAGTTAAGTCCTACTCCTATCACAAAAAACCATGCTAGTGCTTTATTCATATATTTATAATTAAAAATTAGGCTAAATAGTGCAACTGATATTGTGACTATTTGGACACAACTTAGGTTTATTAGAAATGTTAAAGTAGAATTTGCAACTGATATATTGTCTCTATACATATAATATATTTGCATTGGTTGCCCTCCAGTTGCTGCTGGTGTTATTGAGCTGAAGAAGAAGCCTATTAGTGAATATCTTATATTGTTTATAAAATTACTTTTCTCGTTTAATGCTTTTAGTGCTCTTCCTATATTTACTGCATCTAGTATTATATATAAACACATACATATTATTGCAATTAGTATAAATTCATTCTTTACTCCTTTTAATACACTAAAGATCTCTGTTATATCTTGATCTTTTAAAATTATATAAAATGTTAATATTATTAACAATATAAATATTATCAAGTTTCTTATTATTTTCTTTGTTTTATTCATTGCCCACTATCCATTCTTTTTTATTTATTTTCATGTTATATATTATCTTTCATTTTTTACTTTAAGTCAACTATTTTTTACTTTAAATATTGCTATTAATAAAATCTTAAGATACTTATTATAAATATTTTTATTTATAACTTTTAAAATAAGTACTTCTACTTTTATGTAAGTACAGTAGTATGATTTTATAAATGTTTTTCTTTTTAATTGAAGTACTTTGTTGATTTAGTATATTAGTATTAATAGAGAAAATTAAAAGTTTTGTTATTTAAAAGTTATTAAATAACAAAACGAAGAAAAAACAGAAATGTCCTTTTTCTCCTTTTGTCTAAAATTTACTTATATAATATCAATCTACTTTAAAATCATATATTTTTTACTATATTTCAATTCTTTAAAATAAAAACAGTAGTAAAATCAGTTTAATTTTACTACTATAATCATTTGCCACCTTAGCGAAAGACGTATGTGAAAAATGTCTAGCACAAAAGCTCCTTATTATACATTTCAAAATTAGTTATAGCAATACTTTCAAAGAAGTGTATATCCACTCTTGATTTTTTCGCATTAACTGTTATTTTCAATTCAACATAACTTTTAATATTGGCAATAGTTTTTCTTATTTCTAATATTTATTCTTTATTATCTTTCTATTTCTTTACTTGTATCTCCTATAATTACATCACCATCACGAAGAGTTTTATATTTAATATTGTTATTATTACAATATTCTACTGAATCATCTATTAATTTTGTTTCCTTGTGATCTGATTTATAATGTGGAAGAAATACATAATCAAAATATCCTAATCCATTCCACATTGTATCTATACCATATGGACTAATTGTAGGATTATCACAAACAACTAATCCATGCAAATCTTTTGCTAATACACATATTCCTGCACTATATCCTGCATATAAATAATTTCTATCATTTTTTATTGTTTTTAAATATTCATCAAATCCACTTAAATACATTGCTTGTCTTAAAGCAAAAGTATTTCCACCTATAACATAAAAGGCATTAAACTCTCGTAATCTATCAATTAATTGCTCTTTTTTATCAAAGTAGTCTTTTAATGATATTACTGTAACATTAAATCCTAACTCAGTTAATTCTTGAACATCTGCTTGAATACCTAATTTCTTTCTTTCATTTTCTGGATAAACATCCCTTGAATTAGGTATTAAACATATTTTATTATTATGCTCTTTTATCCATTTCTTTAGTTCTTCTTTTTTATTTCCAAGTTTATATGATGACAAATATAATTTCATTTTTTACCTCCATATCTTTTATTAATATAATATTTCTATTTATTAAAAATTTTTGCTACTTCCTTTTTAGTTCTTTCTTTTTTTCTTTTTCTAATTGCCTTTAAACTTTTTTAGGAGTTGTAATTCTTCTGGCATAGTTTCTCCAAGTTCTTTTATTGCTTTTCTTATTCTTGAGCCAACTTTATAATGTGTACTGAAACAAAAAAATTGGACATTTTTATATAGATAATTTTATCATATGGTTTATTATATAACAAGATTTCGAAATAATTTTACACTAACTTTGATATTCTCTAATTAGTGTGTATAATAAAGATAGAAAATGAGAACCACGGTATTGAAGTGAACATTATGGGGTTCACTTCAATACCGTGGTTCTCACTTATATTACAGCAATAACGACACATTTCCTTGGGTAAAAGTAGAATGTACCATTATTTTATTCTTTATCCATAGTTCATTTTACTTTTCTTCATATCTGCTAACATCTCTTGATGTACTGGGTTGTGTTTCATATCCTTTGCACTTATTCCAATATCTTCATACACTTTAAATACTTAGTATTCTTTAAATTCACAAAATTGTAATAACTTTTCCTTTTTTCTCCCAACTAACTCTGTTCTCTTACTTGCTCTTCTGTACTTACTCTAATATAAATTCCTGCTCCTTTCTTTTCATCATTCATTATTAAATATCCTCCTTTCAAAATTGATGATAGAAAGGCACTATAAAAAGTGTCACATAGCAATTTGCATTGGCTATCGGCACTTTTAGAATTTTATAATTTATTTATATTAACTTATTTTTAATGTCACAAATAAATTAATACAGTATAATTTTAAAAAAACTCTAAAATTATCAATGCCTTGCTATGTAATATTTTAACCCAGATAATGGATATTTGTTTCTCAAATCATTCACATAAAAATAATCGTGTTCATTAAAGAATAAATAAAGATTATTTTTAATTACTAATTTATTGGGCTCTACATATGCTAAATTGATATGTTCAATAACTCTTAATGAGCCTTGATAAATTTTAGTTTTTCCTTTTAATTGGTACGCCCACTCAATTTTAGAATTTACTTCTTTACTAATATTGATTTGTTTTTTGATTATACCCCAACTATTGACATAGAGCCATAATTCTGACAACTTTTGTGACAACTTTTTGTATAGAGACAAATGAGACAATATAGACAATAAAATTAAAAATATAAAAACCGTTATACTTGTTTATATAACGGTTTTTCATTGGTGCCTCGAAGTGGAATCGAACCACTGACACAGGGATTTTCAGTCCCTTGCTCTACCAACTGAGCTATCGAGGCAATTATATTTTTAAATAAAAAAATGGCGACCTGGAACGGGCTCGAACCGTCGACCTCTAGCGTGACAGGCTAGCGTTCTAACCAACTGAACTACCAGGCCGTAAATAAATGGTGGTCGCTATAGGGCTCGAACCTATGACCCCCTGCTTGTAAGGCAGATGCTCTCCCAGCTGAGCTAAGCGACCGTATTTCTTTCGACGAGTTTAAGTATACATTATTTATTTATAAAAGTCAATACTTATTTTAAATTTTTTTTATTTTTTTTATTTTTATTTGCAGAAGATAACTTTTTATTGTTATCTTCTGCTTTTTTATCCAAAGTGTATTAATAATACCAATGCAGAAATAATCATTGCTAATGTCATCTCTGGATCTGATATTATTTGCTCTTCTTTAACATCTTCTGGCATTTCATTTACTATTTCTATTTCAACTTTTTCTACTTTACTATAATTAAACCTAACTTCATATTCTTTTTCTTCATTTGTTCCTATTTTATCTATTTTTATGTATTTTGTTCCCATTAGAATATCATTTTTTGAATAGCAATCTATTTTTATATACTTGTTTTCTATATCAGTTTTGGTATTATTTAGTATTTTACATTTACAAAAACCGTTTATTGATGTTGCTTGAATTTCTGCTTCTGTAATAATTGGTGTTTTTACTTCAATATTTTTATATTTATATGTTGTATTTATTGCTATATATATCATGACTTGTGAAAATATGAAAAATGCTAATACTAAAACGCCATACATAAAAAATGTTTTTAACCTTGCCATATTAATTCCCCATTCTTATTTAATTACATTTTTCTAAATACCCCTGCTACTTTTCCTAGTATTTCACAATTTGGTACTATTATTGGATCCATTGTACTATTTTCTGGTTGTAATCTTATATGATCTTTTTCTTTATAGAATGTTTTTACTGTTGCTTCATCTTCTATTAATGCTACTACTATCTCTCCATTATTGGCTGTATTTTGCTTTTTTACTAATATGTAGTCTCCATTTAATATTCCTGCTTCTATCATACTTTCTCCTCTTACTGTAAGCATGAAACTTTCACTATTTCCTACAAAATCTATTGGAATTGGGAATGTATCTGTTACATTCTCTACTGCTAAGATTGGCTCTCCTGCTGTAATCTTACCTATTACAGGTACTTCTACCATTTCTCTTCCAGTGTAGTAGCTTTTTGGTTCTTTAGCTATTTCCTTATTATCTAGTCCTTTTAATAGTCTTAAAGTTCTTCCTTTTTGGTTTTCCTTTTTAATGTATCCTTTTTCAGTTAATTTTGCTAAATAGCTATGTACAGTTGCTGTTGAGCTTAAACCTACTGCTTTTCCTATTTCTCTTACTGATGGTGGATATCCTTTTGTTTCAACATTTTTTTGTATAAATTTTAATATTGCTTTTTCTCTTTTATTTAATTCCATAGGGTCTTTTTTGGTTCTCATTTTTATCACTCCTAATTTTTATTTTTTTATATCATATCATACAAACAAAAGAATGTCAAACAAAAGTTTTAAATTTGTTTGACATTTTTCATCTTTTATAAATTACCTATTAAATTGTTATATTCATTTACTAATTTTTGTGTACTAAATTGTATTTGATTACCTTTTACTTCCCAATTTCCTTTATTATTTATTAATAATTCTATAACTTTTTGTTGAGTATCTAATATATTATTTATAGTTACACTAGCTTCTTCTAAACTTTTTACCATTTGTTTTAAATCTTCTTCCATTTTTTCGCCTAGCATTAGCTCTCTATATAGTTCTACAAAATTACTATCTAAATTTTTACTTTCTATTTCTTGCATCATTTTTTCTTCACTTGTCATATTTATTAGCAATTCCATTTTTTGATTAAAATCTGTTTTGGTTTTACTAATATATTCTTTTGAATTTATAAATTCTGGTCCATCGTTTTTATAATTATCTGCTGTTAAGATTTCTGCCATTTTTTTATCTTGCATTATATTCATTGTTTCTTTAATATTAATAGAATATGTATTTAAATATTCTTTTATTGTTTTTTCTACTACTGCATAATCTCCTTTTGTTTTTATTGTCATATCTATTTCATCTTTAGTTATATCTAATTTTCCTATTGTGTCTACTTCTTTTCTTAAAATAACTCCTTGTTTTAAATCTAAACTAGCAAAGTAACCTACTACTCCTAATACAATTAATACTAATATTGCTCCTATTACAATCATTTTCTTTTTCATTTTCTTTTCCTCCTTTTATTTTTTAATCATACCATTCTAATTCCCAATCGACTACTACTACTGTATCACCTCCTTGCACTCCCGCTTCTTTTAGGGCTTTATTTACTCCTAATTCCTCTAAACATTTCTGGAAATAGTGCATTGATTCATTGTCTTCTAAATTTACTCTTCTCATTATCCTTTGAACTCCTGGTCCATCTACAACAAATGCTTTTTCTTTTTTTGTTATAGTAAATTCTTCTTTTTCTTCTAAAGTATAAAGTTTTCTTTGTTTTATCTCTGTAATTTCCTCTTTTGGAAGTGTTTTTATAACTTGTGTTACCCTAGTAAGTAATTCTTTTAATCCTTCTCCTGTTACTGCCGATATTTTGAATATTTCTATATTTTTTTCTTTTGCCATTTTTTCTAATTCTTTGTATAATGTTTCATCTTGCATACTATCTATTTTATTTGCTACTATTATTTGCTTCCTATTTGCTAATTTTTCACTATATTGTTTTAATTCTTCATTTATTATATTAAAGTCTTCTACTGGATTTCTTCCTTCTACTCCTGATACATCTATTACATGTAATAATAGTCTTGTTCTTTCAATGTGCCTTAAAAATTGAATTCCTAAGCCTACTCCTTGGCTTGCTCCTTCTATAATTCCTGGTATATCTGCTATTACGAAACTATCTCCATATTCTGATTTTACAACTCCTAGGTTTGGCTCTAAGGTTGTAAAATGATAATTTGCAATTTTAGGGTTAGCTGATGTTGTTCTTGATAAGAATGTTGATTTTCCTACATTTGGGAAACCTAACAATCCTACATCTGCTATAAGTTTTAGTTCTAGTATTAGTTCTTTTTCTATTCCTTTTTCTCCACCTTGTGAAAATCGAGGTGCTTGCCTTGTAGATGTTGCAAAGTGCGAATTTCCTTTTCCTCCTCTTCCACCTGGAAAAATTAGCTCTTTTTGATCTTTTCCCGACAAATCTGCTAAAACTTCATTCGTCTCAGCATCTTTTATTATTGTTCCTATTGGAACTCCTATATATAAGTCGTCTGCCGACTTACCATATCTGTGGTTTCCTTCTCCATTTTTACCATTTTCGGCTATAAATTTCTTTTTAAATCTGAAATCTATTAGTGTATTTAAGTCTTGATCTACATAGAAATATACATCTCCACCTTTTCCACCATCTCCACCATCTGGTCCGTCCAGCTGCTACATATTTTTCTCTTCTAAATGAAACAGCACCATTCCCTCCGTCACCAGATTTTACTAATATTTTTACGTAATCTGTAAACATTTTATTCTCCATTTCTATAAAGTATATTCTTTTATTTCACAATTTTTTAATCCTAAGTTTAGAAATCTTCCATCTTCTGGTATTCCATTAAAATATCCATAGAATGCTTTTGATATCCCACTATGTGCTACTATGAGTACACTTTTATAATTTTCTTGTTTTAGTTTATCTAAAAATTTATATACTCGTCCAAAAAACAATTTTATATTTTCAGATGTACTATATTGTATAGTTGTATAATAATTCCAATATTCCTCTCTGTTTGTTACTTCTAATGGCTTTCCACTTAAATCTCCACAATTTCGTTCTCTTATCATATCATCATAAATAATTTTATTGTTATTTATATTTAATATATCTGCTGTATGTTTTGCTCTCGTTAGTGGAGATGAAATAATAATATCAAATTTCATATTTTTAATTTTATCTTTTAATTCTTCTGCTTGAGCTATTCCTAGTTCTGTCAAGTCTTCAAATGGATTTGTATGCTTTTTTAATACATTACTCATAATTTGGCCATGTCTTGTTATATTTTCTTTGATTTTACTTTACTTTATATTTTATTTATGTAATTACATTGGAGTGCGGTCGTTTATTAATCGCCACTACATCTTTTTAGGCTAAATTTTACAAATCAAATTTTAGTTATTATTTCGAATAAGTTGCTAAAATTCTGACCTCTAACTTCAGTCTTCTTATTCAAAATAACTTAATTTCATTGCTCCCTTTACTTTTTTCATTGTTTGTTTTGCTACTTGCTGTGCTTTTTTTGTTCCTTCCATTAGAATTTTATCTACTTCTTCTGGGTGTTCTTCATAGTATGCTCTTTTTTCTCTTATTGGTTTTAGCGTTTCTGATATGTTTTTTGCAAGTTGTTTTTTACATGCCACACAGCCCCTTAGCCCAGCTCTGCATTCTTCACATACTGTTTTTACTTCGTTTTCTGTACTAAATAATTTGTGGTAGTATGATACCATACATATATCTGGGTTTCCTTTATCATCTTTTCTTATTCTTCCTGGGTCTGTTACTGCACTCATTACTTTTTTTGTTATTTCTTCTTCACTATCTGATAAGTATATTGCATTTCCTAAAGATTTTCCCATTTTTTCGTTTCCGTCTAGTCCTTTTATTCTTTTTCCACTTGATAATACTGGCTCTGGCTCTACTAAAACTTCTCCATATATACTATTAAATTTTCTTACTATTTCTCTACATTGTTCTATAAGTGGCAGTTGGTCTTCTCCTACTGGTATTAATGCTCCTTCAAAACATGTTATATCTGCTGCTTGGCTTACTGGGTATCCTAAAAAGCCATATGTTACACTTTCTCCAAATAGTTCTTTCTTTTGAGATATTTCAGTTTTTACTGTTGGGTTTCTTTGAAGCCTTGCTATTGTTACTAAGTTTGAATAAAATACTGTAAGCTCTGCAACTTCTGGTATCATAGATTGTATATATATTGTTGTTTTTCTAGGATCGATTCCACATGATAAATAGTCCATGGCTACTTCCCTTACATTTTTATGTACTTTTTCTGGATTGTTAAAGTTATCTGTTAATGCTTGCACATCTGCTATTAATATATATGGGTCATATTCATCTGAATTTTGCATTTCTACTCTTTTTTTTAATGAACCAAAATAATGACCTATGTGTAATTTTCCTGTTGGTCTGTCACCTGTTAATATTCTTTTTTTCTCTGACATTTAGTTTCCTCCATTTAATAATATTTGTTCAAGTTTTTCTTTTTATTATATTATAACTAATTATTGCTTTTTTTACAAGTGTATTTATAAAACTTATAAACACAAAAATAGAGCCAAATTTAGCTCTATTTTTGTATTACTCATATGGAGAGTGATCTGATATCAGTCCATGTCTCCGACGGCATCCAGCAGTTCTTCAATTCTTTCCTGAACGAATTCCCGCTTTGTTACGGTGTCTATAGCTTTTGACAAGTTTTCCTGTACTTCTACCAGCCTCTGCTCTTCACTGGCAATATGGATTACGGTATCTGCATAATAGCCAAAGGCAGATGCTGTGCTACGTGCCTCTTCCGCACTGATCCCTCTTCTCATTTTGGCTTTAATAAGGTTTCCGACTGAGAAAGACTTTTTGATATTTTTCAAGTTCTCACCTGAACTCGTCAGATCGATATCGATCTCATCAATCTGTTTTTCATAGTCGCTTACCTTACATCTTCCTTCTGCCACACGTGACTTTACTTTTTCAAGCAATCTCCGTACTGCGCCGATTTCCTGTGCCAGGTTCATTTCATTAGCATTGTTTTCTACTGTCATAATCAAAACCCTCCTTAGAGTTTATTTGAAATTAATATTATCAATTACATTTATATTATAACACAAGTTTTCATAATATGCAACAGTTTTATGTAATTAATTTCTAACTATAAATGACAATAATAAATTTCTGGTTTATTATTGCCATTTATAGTTATTTCTTCTTTTAAAAATTCCTATTTATATTTTAAATAACTATCTTATAATAATTTTATTTATCCAAAAATTACTTACATTATATATAAATTTAATGCAAATTTGATATAATGTTGAATATTATTAATTATTTCTAAAATATACTACTAAGTACAAAAAGAAACCCTTAGATTTAAGAGTTTCCTTTTATATTTATGCTTGTGCTTCCTCTACTGGATAAACACTTACTTTCTTTTTATCTTTTCCTAATCTTTCAAATTTAACTGTTCCATCTTTTAATGCAAATAATGTATCATCGCTTCCAATTCCTACATTTGTTCCTGGATGGAATTTTGTTCCTCTTTGTCTTACTAGGATATTTCCTGCTAGAACAAATTGTCCGTCTGCTCTTTTTAGTCCAAGACGTTTTGACTCACTGTCTCTACCGTTCTTAACACTACCTTGACCTTTCTTATGAGCCATGTTTTCTCACTCCCTTCTTGGTTTTGTTTTTTATATCTCTTATTATTTACTAATTGTCTAAGCTTCTGCTGTTGTTTTTTTTGTAGTAGCTTTTTTAGTTGTTGCTGGTTTTTCTGCTACTTCTTCTGATTTTGCAGCTTTTTCTGCAGCTAGTGCTATTTTTGTAATTTGAACTTTTGTATATGGTTGTCTATGTCCATAAGTTCTTCTATAGTTCTTTTTAGCTTTGTATTTGTAAACTATTATTTTTTTACCTTTACCATGTTCAACTACTTTACCTTCTACTTTTGCACCTTTAACGTAAGGAGCTCCTACTTCTACTTTTTTATCATCAGATACTAATACTACTTCTTTAAAAGTAACCTTTTTTCCTTCTTCTGTACCTAATTTTTCAAAGAATACTACATCTCCTTCTGATACTTTGTATTGCTTTCCACAGCTTTCAATTATTGCGTACATTAACGTACACCTCCCTTTATATGTATACTCGCTAAGCATAAAATACTAGGCAGCTAAATATTATTTAGCTTTTTAGGCCCGACTCAGGCGGCTTACAGATTAATATTTTAACATATTCTTCCTTACTTGTCAATTATTTTTAATTTAAAACCTAAATAATCTGCACTAATTAAATAAAATTCTATTCCTTCTATATTTCCTTCTATGGCTTCTTTATGGGAATTTGAATGTAAATGTCCATAATAACATTTCTTTACATTATATTTTTTCATAACTTCTAAAAATGCTGATTCATATGTATATTCATTTTTCATTTTATTTTTTGTAATTGGTGGATAGTGCATTATACATATTATCTCTTTTTCTTTTCCATACTTTTCTATCCCATCTTTTATTGAAAGTTCTAATCTATTTGATTCTCTTTTTAGCATTTTTTCACTATTTTCTGAATCTAAAAGAGCCCAACCTCTTGTTCCTACTATTATTTTATTTTCAATTTCAAAACTATTATTATATAAAAAGTCTATATTTTTAAATTCATTTATTTTTAAATACTCTCTCATATTTTTTAACGTTGTCCACCAGTAGTCATGATTTCCTTTTAATATTATTTTTCTTCCTGAAAGGTTATCTAAATATTTAAAATCTTTATATGTATCTTGCAAATATGTTGCCCATGAAAAATCACCAGCGATAATTACTGTATCTTCTGGTTTTATTTTTTCTTTCCAGTCTTCTCTTAGTTTATCGGTATATCCTTCCCATTGGATTCCAAATATATCCATTGGTTTATCTACCCCAAAAGGCAAGTGCAAATCCCCTATCACATATATAGCCATATTCTCTCCTTTTTTTATCAAAAGTATCAAAAGGGACGTCCCTTTTTCGCAAAAAATTACCAAAAGGGACTCCTCTCTCTTAACTATAAAATTTGCTTTGATTTTCATTTTATAGTTTTTATATATATTTCCTGTTCTTTTTGTCTTTCAATTGTTCTTTCTAATTCGTTATCTACTTCTTGCCTTGTCAAAATTGGCAATCCTTCTACTTTTATTCGTTCTTCCCATTCAAATTTTCTTTGTTTTTGAGAAATTTGAATTTCACTTGATTAATGTGTTACTACAATTTTTTTTCTAAAAAAGGACGTCCCTTTTAGTTTATTTTTAAGTTTGGGATTGCATTTAGGTCTAGGTTTGAGGTTATTTTGTTTATATAGTTGTAGTACCCTG
Organism: uncultured Clostridiaceae bacterium; assembly: GCA_947245665.1. Lineage (GTDB taxonomy): Bacteria > Bacillota > Clostridia > TANB77 > CAG-508 > UMGS1663. Next base: position 6,999 of record CAMXOP010000017.1, on the reverse strand, counting down.
CTGAGGCTATCATTGCTGCATTATCGGTACATAGTATTGGTTCTGGGTAGTATGCCTTTATGTCGTTTGTTTGTTCTAGTTCTAAAAATCTTTTTCGTATATAACTACTTGCTGATACTCCTCCTGCTAGTACTATCTTTTTTAGTTTTAATTTTTCACATGCTTTTAATGAGTTTTCTATTAGTACATCTGTTACTGCTTTTTGGAAACTTGCTGCTAAGTCTGCTTTGTTTAGGTCTGGTGTTTTATGATTTAGGTTTATTACTGCTGTTTTTATTCCACTAAAGCTGAAGTCTAAGTTTTCAAAGTGTGTTTTTGGTAACTGTATATGTGGTTCTCCTTCTTTCGCTAGTTTATCTATTTTTGGCCCTCCTGGATATCCTAACCCTATTACTCTTGCTACTTTATCAAACGCTTCTCCTATTGCATCATCTCTTGTTTTTCCTATTATTTCAAATTCTTTATAGTTTTTTACATGTACTAAATGTGTGTGTCCTCCTGATATTACAAATGCTAAAAATGGTGGTTTTAATTCTTTATGTGTTATATAGTTTGCCGCTATATGACCTTCTATATGATTTGTTCCTATTAATGGTTTATCTGCTGCATATGAAAGTGCTTTTGCATATGAAACTCCTACTAGTAGTGCTCCTACTAGCCCTGGTCCATAAGTACACGCTATGCCATCTATATCTTGTAATGTTACATTTGCTTCTTTTAATGCTTTTTTTACAACATTTGAAATAGCTTCTACATGATTTCTTGAAGCTATTTCTGGTACTACTCCACCAAATTTTTCGTGAATTTCTATTTGTGAACTTATTACATTTGATAACACTTCTCTTCCATTTTTTACTACGGCTGCTGCTGTTTCATCACAACTTGATTCTATTCCTAATATTAATATATCTTTCATTTTCTTTCATTTCTTTCTTTTTTTATTATAATTTATATTCTAGTTTTATTTTTATAATAATAATTTAAATTCGTAGAGTGGCCTTATGTGTTTATATATATTCATAAGGTGGTTAATTTTTAAACTATATTATTCTTCCAAATAGATTTAGTATAAATTTTAATATTCCTTCATATGCTCCTGATATTATAGGTGATATTATCATTCCTGCTATTGGTGTTATCCATATTACTATAAATATTATATATAATATTTGATAGTTCCTATCCATCCATTCTTTTGCATTATATGGTAGGAAGTTTCTTATTATTTTTGATCCATCTAATGGTGGTAGTGGTATTAAGTTGAATATTCCTAAACCTAGGTTCACAGATACACATATCATTAACATTTGTATTATTACTGCCGTTATTTGCTTTGATGTTATTATTTGCATTGTGTATGATGTCATATTTATATAGCTATTTGTTGCAATTAGAGTTATTCCTATTATTATAGAAAATACTATTGCTAATACAAAGTTCATGGCAGGTCCTGCAAATGATACTATTGCTTCACTTGCTGACATACTTTTATCTCTATTAAAGTTTCTTGGATTTATTTCTACTGGTTTTCCCCATCCAAAACCTGCAAATACTAACATTATAGAACCTATTGGGTCTAAGTGTGATAATGGATTTAAGTTTAGTCTTCCTTGTCTTCTTGGTGTGTCATCTCCTAATTTATCTGCTGCATATGCATGTGCAAATTCGTGGAATGTTATTGCTATTAGTACTGCTGGCAGAGTTAGTACTAAATTTAATAATTTATCCTGGCTTGTAAGGTAACTTCCAATATTCATTATTATGAATATTGCTAGTATTATATATAATATTCTTTTATCATATCCAAATGAAAACATTTAAATCTCCTTTTCTAATAAAAATATAGTCAACTCCTTAGATAGTTATTCTATTGTTGGCATATAATTTTGTAATTTTTCTTCGATTTGAATGATATAAATATTCTATTTTTATGCATAATATGTTGATTTTTTTATTTTAGATAATTTTTGCATGACATTAGTAGATATATTTATAAGCTTCCCCATTTTTTATACTTTGACATTATTACTTCTTAGTATATTTCCAAACACTTCTTTACTTTTAATTTTTTATTAATCGCTATTAAAACTAATTAAGCGTTATTAAGTGGTTTCATTGTTGGGAATAATAATACGTCTCTTATTGATGATGAGTCTGTTAATAACATTACTAATCTATCTATTCCTATTCCTAAACCTCCTGTTGGTGGCATTCCATATTCTAAGGCATTTATAAAGTCTTCGTCCATCATATTTGCTTCTTCATCTCCTGCTTCTCTTGCTTCCATTTGTTTCTTAAACCTTTCATATTGATCTATTGGGTCATTTAGCTCTGAGTATGCATTTCCATATTCTCTTGCTCCTATGAATACTTCAAAACGTTCTGTTAAGCGTGGATCTGATGGTTTTCTTTTTGTTAGTGGTGATACTTCTACTGGGTAGTCATATATAAATGTTGGTTCAATTAGTGTTTCTTCTACTTTTGCTTCAAATATTTGGTTTATTATTTCTCCTCTTGTTAGTTTTAATTCATCTATTTCTACATTTAATTCTTTTGCTGCTGCTAGAGCTTGTTCATCTGTATCTATTTTATTAAAGTCTATTCCTGTTACTTCTTTTATGGAATCTATCATTGATATTCTTTTCCATGATGGTGTTAGGTCTATTTCTGTTCCTTGATATGTTATTTTTGTTGTTCCTAATACTCTTTGGGCTACTTTTGATATTATTTCTTCTGTTATATCCATCATATCATTATAGTCTTCATATGCTGAATATAATTCTATGTTTGTAAATTCTGGATTGTGTTTTATATCCATTCCTTCATTTCTGAACATTCTTCCCATTTCATATACTTTGTCGAAGCCACCTACTATTAGTCTTTTTAGATATAGTTCGTTCGCTATTCTTAGGTACATGTCCATATCTAATGTATTATGGTGTGTTATGAATGGGCGTGCTGCTGCTCCACCAGCTATTGTGTTTAATATTGGTGTTTCTACTTCTAGATATCCTTTTTCATTTAATATATTTTTTACTTCCCTAAGAATTTGTATCCTTTTTAGGAATGTGTCTTTTACTTCTGGATTTACTATTAAATCTACATATCTTTGGCGATACCTTAAGTCTGTATCTTTTAGACCATGATATTTTTCTGGTAATGGTCTTAATGATTTTGAAAGTAATGTCACACTTTTAGCATGTATTGATACTTCTCCTGTTCTTGTTTTGAATACGAAGCCTGTTATTCCTATGATATCTCCTATATCGTCTTCTTTGAATTGCTTGTAACTTTCTTCTCCTAATTCATTTATACTTACATAACTTTGTATTTTTCCTTCACCATCTTGAATATGGCAAAATGATGCCTTCCCCATTATTCTTTTTGCCATTATTCTTCCAGCAATTGTTACATCCTTTCCTTCTAGTTCATCATAGTTTTCCACAATTTGTTTACTTGTGTGTGTTCTATTAAATTTTGTTATTTCAAAAGGATCTTTTCCTTCTGCTTTTAGTTTTGCTAATTTATCTCTTCTTATTTGTAATAATTGGTTCAAATCTACTTCTTGTTCTTGATTATTTTCCATTTCTTTTCTCTCCTTACTTCTATTGAAATTATACCATTATATTATATATTAAAATATTATAAATGTAAACTAAAAATATACTATTTTTACCAAAAACATTATACATACATTGGAGAAAGCAAGGAAATGCTATTCTAGCTTTCTCCTTGCTTTTTACTTTAAACAAAAATACTGGTTTCCATATTGATAATATATTTCAGTTCCTTGTTTGATTTCACTTTGATATACTAAATCTTTTGGCCCTATTGCTCCATTTCTTAATAGTTCTTCAGCCCATTTATATACTTTATCAGGTATTTGCTTTGTATACACTTTATCTAATGTGGTTTGCGCATACTCTGTATTATCAAATATTACTCCTTCTAAAGTATTTGCAAATTCTGGATCCTCTACTCTATTTAATATCACACTTCCTACCAATTTATATACATATTCTGATTTTTTATCATTTATATATTGTTCTACTTCTATATACATGATATTTGCAAGAAGTGTTATATCTTCTTTCGTATAGTTTTTGTATGAACCCTCTCCTTTTTCTTGAAGCCTTTCTACATTTAACATTTTATTTGTCTGTTCTGTATCTTCTTTTGTACCATAATCAACATAGTATATTTCCTTTCCTTCTATCTCATTTAGTATGGCACAAAACTCTTCAACTGTTATTGGCTCTTTTTCGGGCTTTTTTTCCCTCATCATTGGGTTCTTATATTCTGGTGTTTGTATTTGTATGACCTGGATGTCTTCCCTATTGTCAGTTGTAATCTCATATATTAAATTTACCATTACTATTAGAACCATGGATACCATTAATATAGCAATATGTTTTAATGTATTAGGCCGCCTTTTTGATTTTGTTCTCATATCTTTTCTCCTTTTAAATATCTAAATTTTTGCGATACTTCTTTATACCTCATCTAGTTATATTATAACACATTTTACGTTTTATGTAAAATTATTGTATTTTTTAATTATGAAACTTTTTGATATTTCCAATTTCTTAATTCTTTGGCGTGTTCTATTGCTATTGAAGTTATTTCTCCATTTGATATTCTTGCTATTTCATTTATGGTTTCTTTTTCATTTAATTCTTTTACTGTTGTTTTTGTTTTCCCATTTTCTACTACTTTTGATATATAATAATTATAGTCTGCCTTTGCTGCTATACCTGCTAGATGTGTTATTACTAATATTTGGTGACTGTTAGATATTTTTCTCATTTTTTCACTTACTGCCTTTGCTGCTTTTCCACTAATTCCTGTATCTATTTCATCAAATATTAATATAGGTACCTTATCTACATTCGCAAGTACTGATTTTATTGCTAACATTATTCTTGACATTTCTCCTCCTGATGCTATTTTTATTAGTGGTTTTTCTTCATCTCCTATATTTGTAGATATTAAAAATTCTACATTATTTAATCCATTTTTATTAAATTCGTTTTTTTCGTTAAGTGTTACTAAACAATTAAATTTAGCATTTGGCATTTCTAAGTCTTTTAGTTCTTGATTTATTTTTTCTGATAATATTTTTGCTTCTTCTATTCTTATTTCATTCATCTTTATTGATAGATTTTTCATTTGATTTTCTATTTTATTAAGTTCTTTTTTTAGTTTATTATTTAATTCATCTACATTTTCTATTCCATAAATTTCTTGTTCTAATTTTTCTTTATATTTTAATATTTCTTGTATCGTATTTCCATATTTTCTTTTTAATGAAAATATTAAGTCTAATCTTGTTTCTATTTCATTTCTTTCTTCGTCATTAAAATATACTTCTTCATTTAGAGTTGTTATATCTCTTGAAAGCTCTTGTATATCATAATATATACTTTTTAATTCTGATAGTTTGTTATTATATATTTTGTCTATATTTTCTATCTTTTCTAATGATTTTATTGCTATGTTTATATTATCTATCGCTTTATTACTTAATACTTCATCTGCTATTTTTAAATTTTCTGTTATTTTTTCTGAATTTAGTATTATTTTTCTTTGCTCTTCTAATTTTTGGTCTTCTCCTATTTTTAGATTTGCTATTTCTATCTCCTCATATTGATATTTTAATAAGTCTAATTTTCTTTGTTTTTCTTTTTCGTCTCCATAGTTGTTTTTTAATTCTTGTTTTATTTGGTTATATTTATTGTATATATTTTTATATTCTTCTTTTATGTTTTCTATTCTTTTTCCTATAAAACTGTCTAAATACATTATATGTGATGATTTATCTAATATAGTTTGATTGTCGTTTTGTCCATGTATATCTATTATATTTTTCATAAATTCTTTCAACTCATTTACTGTAACTAGCCTTCCATTTATTTTACAAGAATTTCTACCATTTGAATATATTTCTCTTGAAACTATTATATTTCCATCTATTGCTACTTTATTTTCTGGCATATATATACATGCTTCTATATATGAATGATTTTCTCCTTTTCTAATCATTTCTTTTGAGAACCTTCCTCCTGAGATTATCCCGAAGTGAATCTATTATTAATGTTTTTCCTGCTCCTGTTTCACCTGTTAATACATTAAATCCTTGATTTAAATCTATACTTAAGTTATCTATTATTCCTATATTTTTTATATTTATTGTTGATATCATATAAATACCTCCTTATTTTTTTACCATCTATATTTGCTTACCTATTTAAACTGTCTTGTTATATTTTTAAGAATTATTCTATTTAAATATTCTTTTTTTACAAAATATTGTTTGCATATTTGTATTATATATATGAACTTTTGTTTTGTCAATATATTTTTTCAAAATTTTTGTTCGTTTTTTTATATTTTATAGTTTATACAATTTAAGTACTTTATTTTCGTATTTTGTCATTTTTACGTCAAAGTTCGACTGCATACGACATTGCTTATAAAGTATATTATTGTTATAAATTCAAAATGATATATTTATTTTAAGTGGAGGTAGTATATGAGCAAATTATATGTAGAATATTTAAAATTAAAAAGTAAAAACACTGATAAATTATACCTTTTTAAGAGTGGTATTTTTTATATTGCATTAGAAGATGATGCTAAGAAATTATCTAAATTATTTGAGTTTAAAATAACAAATTTGAATCAATCTGTTATAAAATGTGGTTTTCCACAAAAAAGATTAGAATTTTATATTGATAAATTGAATTCTTTAAATGTTCCCTTTGAAATAATAGATTTAAATTACTCAAAAGTAGATAATTATTCTGATTATTTAAATAATAGCAAAGTAAAAGATATTATTCAGTCTATTATGAAAATAGATATGAATAATATCAGTTTTAAAGAATCTTTTGAATTTTTAGAAAAAGTAAAAGTAGAATTAGATAAAATTTATAATAATTAAAATTGAGAGTATAGAAAAAGTTGTGTAAATAAATCCTTCCGTGATAAAATATAAAG
>CAMXOP010000016.1 GCA_947245665.1 uncultured Clostridiaceae bacterium | reverse complement strand
TTAATTAGTGCTAATGTTTAAAAATTTTTGGGACATTTTCAAAAATGATTGACACTTACCCACTCGATTTAGCGAAGAGCCGAAAAATTAGTTCCATTTTGAAAGATCTTATGATAAAATATAAAAAAATAAAGCAAAGGAAGAAGAAAAATGTCAATTATTGAAGTAAAAGATTTAGAAAAAGTATATAAAACAAGTGATAAAGAAAGTGGAATAATAGGCTATGTAAAACACTTGTTACATCCAAAATATAAAGAATTTAAAGCAGTAAAAAATGTAAGCATTAATATAGAAGAAGGAGAACTTGTAGGATATATTGGAGAAAATGGTGCTGGAAAATCTACAACAATAAAAATGTTAACAGGTCTTTTAACTCCAACTTCAGGTAAAATTATAATAAATGGAAAAGTTCCATATGAAAATAGAATAGAAAACAACAAACAAATAGGAGCAGTATTTGGACAAAAAACACAGCTATGGTGGGACTTACCAGTAATAGAATCATTTAGACTAATAAAAAAAATGTATAAAATACCAGAAAGTGAATATAGAAAAAATTTAAAAAAGTTTTCAACATTATTAGAGCTAGATGAACTACTAAATAAACCAGTAAAAAACCTAAGTTTAGGTCAAAAAATGAGATGTGAAATAGCAGCAACCTTCTTACATAACCCTAAAATAGTATACTTAGATGAGCCAACAATAGGCCTAGATGTATTAGTAAAAGAAAGAATAAGAAAATTTATAAAAGATATAAACAAAGAAAAAAATACAACAGTAATACTAACAACACATGACTTAAAGGATATAGAAGAAGTATGTGACAGAATAATATTAATAGACAAAGGAAGCATCATATATGATGGCGAAAAGCAAACATTTAAAGATACATATGGAAAACAAGTATTAGCGCAAATATCAATAAAAAACAAAAATACATTAATAACAAATGAAACAATAGAAGACGAATTTGAAGTAATAGAAGAAACAACTGACTTCTTAAAAATAAAATTTAATCATGATAAAACAACAATAATGAATGTAGTAAATAGAATTTCAAACTTTTGCGAAATAGTAGATATGCATGTACAAGAACAAGGGTTAGAAGAAATATTAAAAGAAATTTATAGAGGAGAAGTAGTATGTTAGGCACATTATTAAAAATAGGAAAAATGGGAATAAAAGAATATCTGCAATATAAATCTGTACTATTCCTATTTACACTTAACAGAATTGTAGAAGTAGTAGTATATATATTTGTATGGTATGCAATATATAATCAAACAGGCCAAATAGAAGGCTTTGCAATAAACGAAATAGCAACATATTACATATTAGTAGTTACACTAGTACCAATGTCATTATGGGGAATAAATGAAGATATAGCTTATTCAATTAGAAAAGGTTATATATCGAGGGAATTATTAAATCCAATATCATATTTTACATATTATTTTGGGAAAAATTTAGGAGAAATGGGATTTGGTTTATTAACAGCGATATGTACATTTATAGTATGCAACATATTTTGGACAGTACTAATGCCAGTAAACATATGGGCATTTATAGGTTTTATATGTATATTATTATTAAACATACCAATATCATATTTCTTACAAATGATAGTAGGAACTTGTGGTTTTTATACAAATGCTACATGGGGAATGCAAATATTAAGAAAATCAATAATATCAATATTTTCAGGGTTAATAGCACCACTTACAATGTTCCCAGTAACTTTTCAAAAAATAGCTAATATATTACCATTTAAAGAATTTTTCTATACACCAATAAATATATATTTAGGAAAAATACAAGGAGTAGAAATTCTATTGATAATAGTAAAACAGCTAATATGGGTATTAATTATGTATGTATTGGCAAAGGTGTTTTTTAACAAAGCAGTAAAGAAAATAACAATAAACGGAGGATAAAATGACAAAAATAAAAGATAATATAAGCATATATCTTTCAATGCTAGTATGCTCAATAAAAAGTATGATGGAATATAGGGTAGACTTTATTGTTGGAATAATATCACAATTATTAACCCAAGTAGTAGAACTAATTTTTATATGGATAGTATTTCAAAATACTGAGAGCTTAGCAGGCTGGACATTTGACAAATTACTATTGCTATATGGAATAACAATGCTAACAATAGCCATAGTAGATTTTCTATTTGATAGTATATATGACATAGGACCAAAATACATAAAAGATGGAGACTTTGACAAACTTCTATTAAGGCCAATACACCCATTAATATCAGTAATAGGCGATACAAAAACTTTTACAGCATTTGGATATATGGCAATAAGTTTAATATTAATAATAAGTATGCTAATAAAACTACACATAAATATAACCTTCATACTAATAACTAAAATTATGATATTTGCATTTTCAGGAGCAATTATAATAGGAGCAATAATGATAGCATTTAGTGTAACATCATTTTACACATACAAATCAAACGAAATAATATGGTCAGTATTTAGAATATATACATTTGCACAATACCCAGTCGAAATATACAACAAATTTATACGAATACTAATAACCTTCATATTCCCATTTGTATTTGCAACATACTACCCAACATTGAACTACTTAGAAATGGGAAATGGAGGGCTAATGTACTTATCACCAATAGTAGCAATTATATTTTTAATAATAGCAGTGAAAATTTGGAACTGGGGATTAAATAGGTATAGGAGTACAGGAAATTAGAGAAATAAAAGAATATACTTGATTTTCATCATAAATTATGTTAATATAAATGAGATAAAAGTAATATATAAAATTAGATTTAATTATTATTAAACTAAAGAAGGATACAACTTATGTGGAAAAAGAAATTTTATACTTTAAGGGTGACAACGCAAACAGAAGAAGGTAAGGTAAATTTAGTTTATGAAAGGTACAGAAAAATAAAATTTCGGTTAACAAAGAAAAAAGAACTCTTAGGGCAGTTCTAATTGATAACAAAGGTAACAAAACAATTATAGAGAAAGTGAATATAGAATCAGTAGAGAAATATCCATATAAAGAATGGTTTTAATAATAGCATTATAATAACTTAAAACTCTTATTTAGAATTACAAATAAATTTAATATAGTAACTATAGTAGGTTTTAAATTTGAAAGGAGAGTAAATATGAAAGTGATCAATAGAACGTTAGAACCTAAAAGTGCAACAACTGATTTAGTATTTCGTAAAGTTTTAAAAAGAGTATTAAGAGAATGGTTTGACTTGAGGTTACAAGATTTACCAATTATAATTAAAAAAATAGGAGTTGAAGAGCAAGATTATGAATTAACCTTATCAAGTCATATAGAGAGTTTTAAATGTCCCGAGGGATATTTCAGTATTGACTTAAAAAGAAAATATAGATGCAATCACATTACTTTTTATAGGGGGACAATGCTAACATACCCATATTTAACATTTGATGATGAAAGGTATTATTTAGGAAGAACAGTTACAGTAGAAAAGATAAATGTGCCAAAAGTAACTACAATTGCAGAACAGATATATAAAGATTTTATGGAACATTAACAATAAAAGGTGGTTTCAAATGAAACCACCTTTTGTTAAACAGAAAAAACATTTTTAGTAGTCACACTTTGAGTGACCTACATGTTTAATTCACCTTTTATAAATAAACATTAAAATCATCATTATCTAAAAAACGATTTAGATTTTTCATAGAAATTCCAGTATCAGCAGATAAAGCCTCTATTGATGCAGGCATTTCATTTTCAACTAAAAAGTTTTTTAAGTTTAATTGGTCACAAGTATCCTTAGGCACGCAATTAGGGCACACATTGCTTGAAGTAGTATAAAAAGCACCACAACGGCTACATTTATTTAATTCCATAACTATATCCTCCTTGAAAATAGAATATCATTTATATTTCGACTTTATTCTATCATATAGAATAGAAAAGAGCAAGTAGTTTTTTGTTCCCATTCCAATTAGGGACGTTTCCAATTGGGAGATCTGTCACTAATGGGAATTTATTTTTTACTATAAATCCTATATTATAAATATCTTTTAATCATAGAAAATTTTAATAAATAACAAAAATAAACTAAAAAGTACTTGACAATTTATAAAAAAAGAATATAATAATGATAATCATTATCAAAAATAAGGGTGATAGTTATGAAAAAATATAGTAAACAAAGAGAAGTAATTTTAGAATCTTTAAAAATGAGAAGAGATCATCCAACAGTAGACATGTTATATGAAGACCTAAAATTACAAATGCCAAACATAGGAATTGCAACAATATATAGGAATGTATCAGAACTATGTGCTTGTGGACAAATAAGAAAAATAAAGTGTGAAGATGGAATATATAGATATGATGGAAATAAAGAAAATCATATACATTTTGAATGCAATAACTGTCATAAAATTTTTGATATAGAGCTAGAAGAGGAAGAAAGCAAAAAGATAAAAAAAGAATTACAAAATTTAGCAAACACAATTAATGCAGAATTTGATAAGCAAGAGATAATGTTATCAGGTTTATGTGAAAAATGTAAAAAGCAATAAATGATTAAAAATAAAAATCATATTATTGAAAAATAAAAAAATAAAATATAGGAGGTAAAATTATGAAAGCATATGTATGTAAAATATGTGGTTATATTCATTTTGGAGAGGAGTTACCTGAAAAATGTCCACAATGTGGAGCACCAAAAGAAAAATTTGTATTAAAAGAAGAAACACAAGGAAATAATTACGTAGATGAACATGTAATAGGAGTAGCACAAGGTTTAGATGAAGAAGTAGTAAAAGGATTAAAAGACAATTTTATGGGAGAATGTACAGAAGTAGGAATGTACTTAGCAATGAGCCGTCAAGCAGATAGAGAAGGATATCCAGAAATAGCAGAAGCTTTCAAAAGATATGCATTTGAAGAAGCAGAGCACGCAGCAAAATTTGCAGAATTATTAGGAGAAGTAGTATATCCAGATACAAAGAAAAATGTAATGCTAAGAGCAGAGGCAGAATGTGGAGCATGTATGGGTAAAAAAGAACTAGCAACAAGAGCAAAAGAATTAGGATATGACGCAATACACGACACAGTACATGAAATGTGCAAAGACGAAGCAAGACATGGAAGAGGATTTGAAGGATTATTAAAAAGATACTTTTAACCGAACGCTAGGGACGGTCCTTTCCGTTCCGAATTCGGAACGGAGGGGACACTCCTTAAAATTTAAATAAGCAGTGAATAATATGAATACTAATAAAAGTATATATAGTGATACTTTTACATTATATTAAATATATATAACAAGACTTAAAACTGAAGTGAAACTAAGTTTTAAGTCTTGTTTTTAAAGTAAGATGATTGTATTTTAAAAAAAATTATAATATAATAAAAATACGAATAAGAGAAAATAAGAATGACTAATGATTAAAGGTTTTAAAATATTTTTAAATGAACAATAAATGTAAAATAAGTTAAAATATAAAAGGTAACTTAAAACTAAATTTATTTTTTGAACACAAGAATAGGAGAAAAGGAAATGAACAGAGAATTAGAAGAAATAGAAAAAATGGAAGAATATGTAAAACAGGCAATGGAACACTTGTATAATAAAGATAGAATTTTATTAAATGATAATATTTCAGAAAGGTGTTTGGTATATAATTTTGCTCGACATTTGGAGAGAATACTAAAAGAAACACCATATAAAAATTTATATATTGACTTAGAATATAATAGAAATTGCGGAAGAATGAAGTCTATAAAAAGTCAGAGAACATCTTATCCAGACTTAATAGTTCATGAAAGAGGAACATATTATAATAACACAATAGTAATAGAGTTTAAGAAATGGAATAATAAGAATAAACAAGTATTAGAAAAGGATAGAGAAAAATTAAAAGCATTTAAATACGAATATGGGTACAAAATGGCAATGTTAGTAATATTTCATAAAGAAAATAGTGAAAAAGTTATATATGAAATAATATAAAAAATTATCATATATTAGTATTAAATGATATCTATAATATAAAAGAATTTTATAGAGAGAGGCTGTAAGTTAACACATTGAAAAACGTATATTATAATAAGTATACTTTAATATATAAGTAACTATAAAAATTCAGAAATTTAATTAGCAGGGAGAAATCAATATATATGAAAAATTAAAAGGATTTAGTAAAAGATATCTTTTAACTCGAGAACAGTTATTATACCAATTGCATTAGCGGTTGTAGCTAATAATAGGAATTTTATTATTAGTTCTTAAGATTTTTAATACAATATTTTTATGGATAAAATAAAAAAATAATAATTTTATTTGCTAAACTATTGAAAAAATTAACATAATATGATATACTATAGATAGTAGCTTATTGAAATCAACATGGAGAAAATTGGAGGAAATCATAATGACAACAAACATCAATATTCCTGAAGAAGTAAAGTTGGCAGTGGAAAAAACAGAAACAGATCGGCAGAGAGAACAGTGGTACAACAAAGTGAAAGAAATAGTTTATGGTAAGCAGGCGGTAGGCGAATATTTTCCTGATCTGTCAGAAGAGATGGCCAGGCTGATAAGTAACAAAGATATTAAAGTTGTACCGGTTAGAAACAATGCGAACAAAGAAACCGGATACTATGCGATCTTTAACCTTTGCGAAATCGCAGGAAGAGAGTGGTCAGACTACATTACTATGGAAGTTCCAACTGAAAAGATCAGACTCTTCTGTGGTGCCAATATATGGCATTTGAGGGAATGGGTAAGCACCTCCTGGCTTCGCAAATTGGGCGTTAAAAGGATAAACGTTATGTAAGCCAGACAACAAGAAATGAAAAAGGTGGGGAGTAATTAATCCCCACCTTTTATGTGTATGACAGAAATGTTGGTTTAACTGATCCTAAAGTTCATAGAGGAAGAATATGTTTTCGACTTTATACAAAAGACAATAGTAAAATATATTAAGGAAAATAAAGACAGAATAACGAAATAAGAAAAATATAACATAAGTGACAAATAGTAGAAAGAGTTAAAACATCAAAAAAATGGAAAAGAATTTATAAAAAGGCTTGCATTTGTAAGCTTTTTATGTTATTATAAAAAGCGTTAAAAAATACACACACTTTAATAAGTTTAAAAAGTGTGCTTAAGCTAAGTAAGCTTTAAGTCTTTTTAAATGTTAGAAGTTAAAGTGGAGGTAAAACAAAAAGGAGGAATAGAAAATGGCAGTAGTTGCAATGAAACAATTACTAGAAGCAGGTGTTCACTTTGGACATCAAACAAGAAGATGGGATCCTAAAATGGCAGAATACATATTCCAAGCAAGAAATGGTATTCACATTATAGATCTACAAAAAACATCTAAAAAATTAGACGAAGCATATAGCTTTATGAGAGAACAAGCAGAAGAAGGAAAGACATTTCTTTTCGTAGGAACAAAAAAACAAGCACAAGAGTGCATGAAAGAAGCCGCTGAAAAAAGTGGTATGTACTACGTAAACCAAAGATGGTTAGGAGGAATGCTAACAAACTTTGGTACAATAAGAAACAGAGTTGAAAGACTAAAAGAATTAGAAAGAATGCAAGAAGATGGAACTTTTGAAGTATTACCTAAAAAAGAAGTAATATTATTAAAAAAAGAAATGGAAAAACTAGAAAAGAACTTAGGTGGAATTAAAGATATGACTGAAATTCCAGGAGTTATGTTTGTAGTAGATCCTAAAAAAGAAAGAATAGCAATATTAGAAGCTAAAAAACTAGGAATTCCAGTTGTTGGTTTAATAGATACAAACTGTAATCCAGAAGATTTAGATTATGTAATACCAGGAAATGATGATGCAATTCGTGCAGTAAAACTAATATCTGACGCAATGGCAAATGCTATCATTGAAGGTAGACAAGGTGAATCAATGGAAATGGTTACTGAAGAAGAAACAATAGCTACAGAAGAACCAGAAAGCATGGAAGAAGTAGCAGCAAACGAAGCTGAATAATAGAAATAAAAAACAAAAAGGGTAGAGCCTTTATCTGCTCTATTCTTTTTTAGAAATTGAAATAAAGAAGAATTGTAGGGCTTAATCGGTGAATAATACCTATTAGGAATACCGAATTATGCCATTTTCCAAATTTAAAATAAAAATAAAGATGTAAGGGAATATACATCTCTTTATCAAGGAATGGAGGAATAAAAAATGATTACAGCAAATCAAGTAAAAGAGCTAAGAGAAAGAACAGGTGCAGGAATGATGGACTGCAAAAAAGTTTTGACAGAAACTAATGGAGATTCAGAAAAAGCAATAGAATTACTACGTGAAAGAGGACTTTCAAAAGCAGCTAAAAAATCAGGAAGAATAGCAGCAGAAGGACTAGCAGCAGCATATGTTTCAGAAGATGGAAAAGTAGGTTCAGTAGTAGAAGTAAATGCTGAAACAGATTTCGTAGCAAAAAATGAGGAATTCAGAAGTTTTGTAGCAGACGTAGCAAAACAAGTAGCTGAAAAAAATCCAGCAACTGTAGAAGAATTATTAGCACAAGAATCAATTACAGAAGCAGGAAAAACAGTAAATGAAGTATTAACAAACAAAATAGCAACAATTGGTGAAAATATGTCAATAAGAAGATTTGAAAGATTTGAATCAGCAAATGGAACAGTTGCAAAATATATCCATGGAGATGGAAAAATAGCTGTTTTAGTAGAAATGGAAAATAGCACAGAAGAATTAGCAAAAGATATATGCATGCAAATAGCAGCAGCTAAACCAGAATACCTAAATAGAGAAGCTGTACCACAAGAAAGAGTTGAAAAAGAAATGGAGATTCTAAAAGCACAAGCTATGAATGAAGGAAAACCAGCAGAAATAGCAGAAAAAATGGTACAAGGAAGAATAGGAAAATTCTACGGAGAAATATGCTTAATAGAGCAAGCATTCGTAAAAAATCCAGATGAAAAAGTAGGAAAAATGGTAGAAGGAAAAGGTGCTAAAATAGTAAGATTTGCAAGACTTGAAAAAGGTGAAGGGTTAGAGAAAAAAGAAGAAAACTTTGCTGAAGAAGTTGCAAAACAAATAAATGGATAATATAAAAAAGAAATATTTGTAAGAAGTATGGATATTTTCTATTTTCTTAGGAAAGTCATTCATAGTAGTGATTAGTTCTCTAAGAAGATGGTTATTTAAGAATTAAATTTTCTTATGTGGTTTTGCCACTTGGAAAATTTTATTCTTTTTTTATTAATAAAATTATATATTCATAAAAGTTTCAATAGAAATTAAATAATATAGGAAAACCACGAGCGACTAATCGTGGTTTTCATTTTTGTATAACAGGGAAATACGATAATTTAAGTTAAAATTATAGTTGGTCAGCGTAGAAAAACCTGTTAACACATGTACTACAATAAAATACTTATGGTAGATTTATAGGAGAAACAGATAAATCTATCTCATTTAATGTTTTTTCTATTTCATATTTAATTTCATTATTATAATTGTCACAAAGCTCACACTTCAATTTATAATAATGTACTTTATTCAAATATTCAGAGTTATTTTTATTATTCAAATATAAATTGAAGTATATATATATAAGCTCTTTTAATGCTGGTAAAAAATCATCACAAATACTATCTAATAATTCAATAGCCTTATTCAAATTTTTTTCTATATCAAGTTCTAAAACACCATATTCATAAAAATATTTAGCTAAATTGAACCTAGACCACTTACATAAAGTAAAGTTAGAACATTCACTTGCAATAGTATAGTAATTAAATGCCTTTTCTAAATCCTTAGTAACTCCAATACTACATCTATAAAAGTCTCCAACTTTATTTGCAGCCCAACTTTCTCCCAAATTAGCAGCAACTAGATAATAACTAAAAGCCTTTTTATAGTCTCTAGAATTCTCATATATTTTACCTAAATTATTATAGGCATATATATTACCCATAGAAATTGCTGTTTCAAACATTTTAATTGCTTTTTGTTCAGATTTATTTATATGAGGAATATTTCCATTTAGAAGTATTAGTCCAATACTATTAAAAGCATTAGAACATTTCAATTTTCTTGCTCTATTAAAATATTTAAAAGCCAAATATAAATCATATTTTGATAGATTACCAATATATCCTTTATAATATAAAAAGCCGATAGCCCAAGTGGCTACAGGATGGTTATTTTGTGCAGCTATTTTGTAATATTTATAAGCGATGTCATATCTAGGTTTGCCAGAAATTATCCCATAAAATTCCATAGAAGCCATTTCAAAACAGGCAAAAGGATTATTTTTCTTAGCAAGTTGCATTATACCACGAATTGACCAGATACCAGAATTTAAGTGAATATTAATAAATGCCTCAATATCATTTAAAGAAATATTAGTATCATAAATGCTTTTCTCAATAGCACTAGTTAATTCCTTTTCAATATATATAGGCTGCTTTTTATCTAATACTACATAAAATAGGATAGTAATAAAAAATGTATATAAGTCATTATTTTCTAAAAGCAAATGAAGATTGTTAGACATATTTATATCAACTTCAGAATCGTTTTTACTTATACTATATAGTCTAGTGCATATATTCTTCATTGTTAAATTTGAATTTATATCTGAAATAGAAATATAATCAATATTAATATTTGAATTTTCAGCCAATTGTAAAATTTTTGCAATTGGTATAATTAAGATATCTTTGTTTCTGACAAAATTTTCTTTAATACTTTTTAAATAATTTTTGTATTTAGGATTAATTGCTCTATAACCTGTACAATAATTATTAATTGTACTGTCGCCTATATCATCAGTATTAAAAATAATAGAGAATAATTCAGATTGCCAAAAAACATGAGTATTATGAGCCTCTTCCTTAATAATTCTAAATAAATTGCCTAAAGAAAGGTAATTATCACTAGTATTTAGACGTATAAAATTTTTACTATTCATAAAATACCTCCACAATATTATTATAATAAAAAAAGAATAAGCAGTCAATAAAAAAAACGTGAATTGCACATGAAAATAAAAATAAAACGTGAATTAGGATGATTTGAAATGAGAAAAAATAAACTATAAAATAATAAAAAAGATAGGAGGAATGAAATATAAAAACAATAATAAACGGATTAGAAATAAACTATATAAAAAAGGGAAAAGGAAAAACTATATTAATAATACCAGGTTGGGGAACCACGATAGATACATATATGGCAATAATTAATACTATTTCACAATATAGAACAGTATATTGTTTAGATATGCCAGGTTTTGGAGAGTCAGAAGAACCAAAACAAAGCTGGAATGTTAATGATTTTATTAAATTTATTAGTGAATTTATAGAAACACAAGGAATAAAAGAATTAGATCTAATAGGACATTCTAATGGCGGAAGAATTATTATTAAACTTATGAATTGTAAAAATAGATTTAAAGTAAATCATATAATCTTATTTGGAAGTGCAGGAATTGTACATAAAAAGAAAATATCCCAAATTGTAAAGATAAGACTATTTAAGTTAGGAAAATTATTTTTGAAATTAAAACCTATTAAAAAAATATTTCCAAATATGTTAGAAAAATATAAAAATAAATTTGGTTCTGCAGACTACAGAAATGCAACACCAGTTATGAAGGAAACAATGGTTAAAATAATAAATGAAGATTTAACAGAACTCTTAAAAAATATAAAAGTTCCTACACTTTTAATATGGGGAGAAAATGATACTCAAACTCCTATAGAAGATGCAAAGTTAATGGAAAAATTAATACCAGATGCTGGATTAGTAAGTATTAAGGATTGTACTCATTATGTGTTTTTGGAAAGATGGAATTATATAAGTAAGATTATAAATGTATTTATAGAAGGAGAATAGAATGAAATCAATAATTTGTTTAGAATATATATTAAACTTGATTTTTTTATTAATATTTTACATGCATATGTTTCAATTAAATTCTTATAAATATATAAAAAATATTAATTGGATAAAAAATAATTTAAAAGTAATATTAATAAAATGTTTTTTTATAGTACTTTGTACAATACTAATATTTTTAAAAAATAATATTTTGAATTTAATTTGTATTTTAATACTAGTAATTTCAATTATATATAATTTGCCAAAAAAGAAGCAAAAAATACCACTTGACATTACCAATAGAGTAAAAAGAATGTTTATAACACAAATATTATTAATACTTATTTTTAGTACAATAGGAGGTATTAAAAATTATATTATAATAAAATTACAAATACTGAATTTATTATCCTTTACATTATGTATGATATCAAATTTAATAAATACACCAATAGAATATTTATTAAAGAGAAAATATATCAATCAAGCAAAAAAAATTATAAACGATATGCCAAATTTAATTGTAATTGGTGTAACAGGAAGTTATGGAAAAACTAGTGTTAAAAACTTTTTAAATACATTGTTATCAAAAAAATATGAAGTTTTGGTTACTCCTAAAAATTATAATACAACAATGGGAGTAGTAAAAACGATACGTGAAAATTTGAAACCAACACACCAAATTTTTATATGTGAAATGGGAGCAACAAAAAAAGGCGATATTGAAGCTATATGTAACATAGTAAAACCAAAAATTGGAATAATAACTGCAATAGGTCCACAACACTTAGAAACATTTAAAACAATTGATAATGTAATACATACAAAATTTGAGCTATATGATTCAGTAAAAAAAAGTGATGGACAAGTATTTTTAAACTATAATAATCAATATTTATCACAGACGGAAAAGAAAAAAAACATATTTTACTATGGAATTAATAATAATGAGTTAGATTATAATTCATATCAAATTAAATCTTCATGTGAAGGATTAAAGTTTACGATGTCAGATGATAAAAGTAAAGAAGAAGTAAATTTTGAAACAGAGCTTATAGGAAAGCATAATGTAATTAATTTAACAGGGGCTATAGGTATTGCTGATATATTAGGAATATCCCTTAGTGAAAGTAAAACACGTATAAAAAAAATAAAAAATGTAGAACATAGGTTACAATTAGTTTCAAAAGGAGAAGTTACAATTATTGATGACGCATATAATTCTAACCCTATAAGTTCAAAGTCAGCATTAGACACATTATCAGAATTTGAAGGCACAAAAATTATAATAACTCCAGGATTAGTAGAACTAGGAGATAAGCAAAGAAAATATAATTTTGAATTTGGACAATATATTACTAATGTATGTGATTATATATATTTAGTAGGACAAAAAAATTCAAAACCGATATTAGAAGGTATAAACTCTAAAGAAAATAATAAAGATAGAACTTTTGTAGTAGATAGCCCAGAAGAAGCAATGCAAGAAATAAAGAAATTAAATATAAAAGACAAAGTTGCAATATTATTAGAAAATGATTTACCAGATAATTATAATTTATAAAGAAAGGACGAATATAAATGAAAATAAAATTAGGAATATTTTTTGGCGGAAAAAGTGTAGAACATGAAGTATCTATTATAACAGCAATTCAAGCTATGGAGAATATAGATAAAGATAAATATGATGTTATTCCAATATATATATCAAAAGAAAATAAAATGTATACAGGTAAATATGTAGGAGATATTAAACAATATAAAAATATAGAAAACTTATTAAAAATAAGTAAACAAATAACAATTGCACAAAAAGGAAATAAAGTAGCCTTAATAAACTGCAATAAAAAAATATATGAAAAACAAGTACTTAATTATATAGATGTTGCTTTTCCAATAGTCCACGGAACAAATGTAGAAGATGGTACAATACAAGGGTATCTAAAAATGTTTAATATACCATATGTAGGAAGTGATGTGATTTCATCAGCATGTGGAATGGATAAGTATGTTTGTAAATGTATACTAAAAGAAAGCAAACTGCCAGTAATAGATTGTATATGTTATACTATAAAAGATTATAATGAGAGATTAAATTATATTATTAGTCAAGTAGAAGAACAAATTAAGTATCCTGTTATTGTAAAGCCAGCTAATTTAGGATCAAGTGTTGGAATTGGTACTGCTAAAAATCAGGAGGAATTAAAGGAAAAGATAAGTACTGCATTCACATATTCACAAAAGATTATAATAGAAAAACAAATAGTAAATATGAGAGAAATAAATTGTTCAGTAATTGGAGATATAGAAGAAACTAGAGTTTCTGAATGTGAAGAGCCAATGAAAACAGATGATATTCTAAGTTATAAAGATAAATACATATCAGGTAAAAAAGGTAATAGTAAAATTGCAAATAATAAAATAATGAATGCAGTAGGCTTGAAACTACCAGCAGATATAGATATAAATGTAAAAAATGAAATTGAAGAGTTAAGTAAAAGAACATTTGAAATTTTAGGGTGTTCAGGGGTAATACGTATAGACTTTATAATAGAACAAAATTCTAATAAGATATATATAAATGAAGTAAATACAATACCAGGTTCACTAGCATTTCATTTATGGAGAGAAATAGGAGTAGAATATACCCAATTACTAGATATGCTTATTGAAATATCACTAAAAAGGTATCGAGCTGAAAATGAGTTAATATATTCAATTGAAAGTAATATACTATCTGGAATTTCTTTAGAAGGAATAAAAACTAATAATAAATAAAAAAGTTCAATATTAATAAAATAGTTGAAAAAAGTTAAAATAATAGTATAATTGAATTAGAGATAAGGAGAAGCAAAAATAGAGGAATATATACTAAACTTACAATTTGAAAATTGGAATAATCAACTATGTTTTATGAATACAGATATACAAGAAAATAATGAAATTTGGAAAAAAGCATTAATAACAATACAAGAAATTAAAGAAGAGGCAAAAGATGAAATAGAATATGAAATGAAAGTAATTAACTATCTAAAACAATTTGAATTTATAAGATTTCAAAAATAAATATAAAATAACAATGAAGGAAGTATTTGTAAAAAGTATTAAAATTTTTTATTGAGTTAGAATAATATATATTTATAAAAAGTTTAAAAATAATTTTCGATTATAGGGGGGAAACTACGAGTGGAGATTCGTGGTTTTTCATTTTTTGTATGTACTATGTTTTCAGTCAAAATATTAAATTATTAAATATATTAATAATAGTGGTATCATCTTAAAGAAATTTTTCAATTAAAGGGTCCCTTCACATAAGAAACTTTCTTTGTTAAGAGGTAATAGGTATTATATTATGAGCTAAGTAAAGGGCAGAAAAAACATATATCAAAGAATGAGAAAACAATATATAACAAAAATTACTAATTAAATTTTATAAAAAATATTGACAACAAATTTTTTTAGTGTTAATATATGAATAAATATTCATGTATTCATATGTGATTAATAAGGAGGAGCAAGAAAGTGGAAGAAAAAGATTTAGTATGTAACGAAAAATGTCCACATTATAGTAAAATAAAAGAAGTAAAGAGTAAGGAGCCTTCTTTTGATGAAATAATAGAAATGGCAGATATATTTAAACTATTTGCAGATAGTTCTAGGTTAAAAATAATATGCAGTATATTAAATAATGAGCTATGTGTATGTGATTTGTGCGAACTTTTAGGGCTTACACAATCAAATGTATCACACCAATTACAATTACTTAGAACATCAAAATTAGTAAAATATAGAAAAGAAGGAAAACAAGTATATTACAGCCTACAAGATAAGCATATAGAAAAAATAATAACAATGGTACTTGAACACATAAGAGAAGAAAAAAACTAATATAAAAAACGTAGGGTCAACATTTGAGAAATACATATTATACATGACAGCACCGTCCTATTTCTTATTGAATAGAAAAAATAAAAATTTTGTACCATAGGGACATGAGTGGACAGAAAATAACAAAAGGAGGCAAAAATGAGCAATCACACTTGTAATCATTGTAACCACTGCCATACACATGGGAGTGAAACAGAAGAAAAATTAAATAAAAAAGATATAATTTTATACATCATTTCAATTATAATATTTATATTAACATTTCTACCAATATCAAAAAAATATAAAATTGTGGGATATTTAGCAGTTGTAATATTATCAGGTTATGAACTAATAATAGAAGGAATAAAAAACATATTTAAATTGAATTTTGAAGAAGATACCCTAATGACAATTGCAGTAATTGCAGCATTTTGCTTAGGAGAATTTCCAGAAAGCTGTATGGTTGTATTATTATTTAAATTAGGTGAATTTTTAGAAGAAAAAGCAGTAGAAAACTCAAATAAAAATATAAAAAGTATAGTGGAAATAAAACCAAAAACAGCCAATAGAATAGATGAAAAAGACAATATAAAAGTTGTAAATGTAGAAGAAGTAGAAGTAGGCGAAAAAATAATAATAAAACCAGGAGAAATGGTTCCACTTGATTGTAAAATTTTAAAAGGAACAGCAAACCTTGATATGTCAAGTTTGACAGGTGAAAGTATTCCAGTGACAGTAAAAGAAAATGAAAATATACTATCAGGAAGCATAAATTTAAACCGGAAGTTTAAAATGTGAGGTACAAAAAGACTATAAAAATTCAGCAGCATCACAAATAGTGGACTTAGTATATGAAGCAACAAATAATAAAGGAAAAACTGAAAACTTTATAACAAAATTTTCAAAAATATATACACCAATTGTAATTATTTTAGCAATTATTATGGCAGTATGTATGCCACTAATATTAAACCAAGAATTTAAAATTTGGATAATGAGGTCACTAGTATTTTTGGTTGCTTCATGCCCATGCAGTATAGTAATATCAGTACCTTTAGCATTTTTTTCATGTATAGGAAAAGTTTCGAAAAAAGGAATGATAATAAAAGGTAGTAAACATATTGAAAATTTATCAAAAGCAAGGTATATAGCATTTGACAAAACAGGTACAATAACAACAGGAAAAATGAAAATAGATAAATTAAATTTAAGTGGAAATATGAAAGAAGAAGAAGTACTACAATATATGTATGCTATTGAAAAAAATTCAAATCACCCAATATCCACAGCCATTAAACAAAAAGTGGAAAGCGAAGGTATAGAAGCAGAAATAATTGTAGATGAATATGAAGAAATTGCAGGATATGGTGTTAAAGGAAAAATAGAAGGAAAAGAAGTATTATTTGGAAATGCAAAATTGCTAGAAAAAAGTAATATTAAACAAGAAATAAGTAAAAATGCAAGTTATTTAATAGTAAATGGAAAAATAGAATCAGTTATAACTTTTAAAGAAGAAGTAAGAGAAAGTAGTTTCGGAATATCAGAGAAATTAAATAAAGTAGGTATAAATGAAACAGTAATACTTACGGGAGATAACGAAGAAAGTGCTAATAAAATAGGAAACAAAGTAGGAATAAAGAAAATATTTGCAGGTTTACTTCCGAAACAAAAATTAGAGAAAGTAAGAGAGCTAAAAGAAAATGGAAAAGTAATATTTATAGGAGATGGAATAAATGATAGTCCAGTACTTGCAGAATCAGATTTCGGAATAGCCATGGGAAATGCCTCAGAAATAGCAGAAAGTAGTGCAGATGCACTACTAATATCAAACAATATAGGAAGCTTACCAAATATAATAAAAATAGCAAAGAAAAGTATGAGAATAATAAAATTCAACATAGCATTTTCATTAATAGTAAAGGCTATTGTTCTAACAATAGGAGTTATTCGGCATAGCACCAATATGGCTAGCAATAGTAGCAGATACAGGAGTAAGTTTAATAACAGTATTAAATAGTGTGAGAATACTGAAATAATAGACTATATATGTATAGGGGTCGCCATCTTCGGCGACTTATTTTTCGGAGAATTACAAAAAATATTACTCTTTCTAATAAGATATAATAAATTATATACTATAATTTATTACATAACCTTAAAAATGGCTATTTTAGGGAGAAAATAATATCATTATTAACAATTTTTCTATTATTCATATTAGTCATGTCTGTAATTATATCTATTTATTTATACCCCATATTGAAATTAAATAATATAATAAATGATGTAATAAATAGGAAGACTTATTTGAAAATAAAAAGTCAGAGTTTATAAGAAAACTAGAAATATTTAGGGAGAAGTATAATATATAGAAAATTTTATTAAATTTTTAATGAAGATAGTTACAGACTAAAAATAGCAGAGCTATTAGAATTAATAACTAATATAGATAAATAAAAAAAGAAGAAATATAATATATTAAAAGTAGAAGAATTAGAAGAACAAATAAAATTAGTAAAATTATTTTTAAAACTTTCATATTGGTATTAAAATTACAGTAAACACCTTGCTTTAAACAAGATGTTTATTATATAATACAAACATAATAAAAAATTAAAGAGGTAAAAAATATGAATTCAGAAAAAAAGAAAATTAATATTAAATTCAATGTGCTAGCAATTATTGCAATAATTATATTTTGCTTTGCACTGTGCCCAAAAACACTGCAAAATGATACATTTTATACAATAAGAATAGGAGAACTAATATTAAATAATGGAATAGACATGCGGGGATCATTTTTCTTGGCATGAAAATTTGCCATACACATATCCACACTGGGCATATGATACAGGAATATATCTAATATATCATTTAGGAGAATTAACAGGTATTACAGATGGAGGAATGCTATTTATATATATATCTACAATAATACTTGCTAGTATACTGGGAATATTAATTTACTGTATAAATAATAAACTAACTAAAAATAAACTAATATCATTTTTTATAACAATGTTTGCTATATATTTACTAAAAGATTTCATAGCAGCAAGAGCCCAATTAGTAACTTTTATACTGTTTGCGCTAACAATTCTTTTTATAGAGAATTTCTTGGAAAGTAAGAAAAAATGGTACTTGATAGGAATGATACTAATTTCAATATCAATAGCAAATATTCATGTAGCAGTATGGCCATTTTTCTTTGTACTATTTTTGCCATATATAGCAGAATATATAATTGCTTGGGTTGCAGAGAAGAATTTAATACAAAGATTTAAAGTATTTAATAAGAAAGATATAATAAAAAGTTTAGAAAAGAAATTGGCAAAACAAACAGATGAAGTAAAACAAGAAGTCTTAAAACAAAAATTAGAAGAGGCAAAAGAACGCCTAATATTAGAGCAACAAAAGCTTGAGAATATAAAAGAAAAATCAGAAAAATTACGTAAAAACCCATATAAAATAAAGGTAAGAAAAGAAAATGCAGTTTTATGGCTTGTATTGGTTATGGTAATATGCGTATTTACAGGGCTATTAACACCATTAGGAGATACCCCATACACATATTTAGTAAAAACAATGAAAGGGAATACAACAGCAAGTATTAGTGAACACTTGCCACTAACCTTATATAATGATAATAAGACAATGATAGTATTAGCATTATTCTTATTTATAATGATATTTACAGATACAAAAATAAAACTAAGAGATTTATTTATGATAACAGGGTTAATATATTTATCATTCATGTCAAGAAGGCAAATTTCATTACTAATATTAATAGGAGGATTTATATTCTCAAAATTATTAACTCATTTAGTAGAAAAATATGATAAAGAGGGATGTAAAAAATTCACCACATTTATGACTACAATAATAGGAAGAATATGTACAATAGCAATAGTTATATTAATAGCATTTGTAATGTATAAACCAAAAATGAATAATAGATATATAAATTCATCAAGTTACCCAGTAAAAGCTTCAACATGGATATTAGAAAATTTAGATGTAGAAAATATGAGATTATACAATGAATACAACTATGGAAGTTATTTACTATTTAGAGGAATACCAGTATTTATAGATTCAAGAGCAGATTTATATGCACCAGAATTTAATGGAACTAAAAATGAAGAAGGAAAATATGAAGGAAGAGATATTTTTTCTGATTATATTAATATATCATCAATAGGGACATACTATGAAACAAAATTTGAAGAATATGATATTACACATGTAATAGTAGTAAAGAAAGCGAAATTAAATATGTTCTTGTCAAGAAATTCCAATTATAAAGAATTGTATTCAGATGATAACTTTGTTATTTATGAAAGAAGTAAATAAGAAATAAAGTGTTAAAAGGGTTGCTTCCAGGAGGTTCAATTTATTTTAAAAAATTGGTTTACTAGTTTACCACAAAGAGTAAGTATAAATATTGAGTTACATTTCATTACACCACTATTTTACTTAATCTAAGCGGTCCACACCACATTAATGGAAAATGCAATTAAAAAAATAAATCAAATTTCCTTCAGAATACTTTATATATTGTAAATACTACTAAGTATAATATGATAAAAGAAATTTTAATATGAAACATTAAGTCAAACTTCAATACAAATAGCATAAAAGAGTCAAAAGAGAATAGTAAACTTATATCAGTAGTTGGATAAACGAGTTATGCTTTATAGAAGTAGTTGTATTTGCAATATTAACTATTTTAAGTAGTCCTATAGGCAAAAGAGGTATTTATTACAATATTAATATTGTCAATAAAATTAACTATTTTAGTAAATATTAATATAAAATGAGAAAAATTAATAAAATAAAAGAAAGGCAAAAAAATGAGAAAAACACTAATTGTAGAAAAAAGTGAAACTATGCGTTTGGATGCATATATAGTAGCTAATTTAACAGAAATATCTAGAATGACTGTAAAAAGATTACTAGAAGAAGGTAAAATTTTAGTAAATGGAAAAATTCAAAAGGCATCTTACAGACCTTCAAAAAATGATAAAATCGAAATAGAAATAGAAGCACCAAAAGAAATAGAATTAAAAGCACAAGAAATACCAATAGATATAATATATGAAGATAATGATATTATAGTAGTAAATAAACCAAAGGGTCTAGTGGTACACCCAGCAAATGGAAATCCAGATGGAACATTAGTAAATGCAATAATGGCAATTTGTAAAGATAGCCTTTCAGGAATAGGTGGAGAAATAAGACCAGGAATAGTTCACAGATTAGATAAAGATACTTCAGGCTTATTAATAGTTGCTAAAAATGATGTATCACATATAAAAATGAGTGATCAGATTAAAAATAGGCAAGTAAAGAAAACATATATTGCACTAGTAAGAGGTTTAGTTCCAGAAAATGAAGCAACAATAAAAATGCCAATAGGGAGAAGTACAAAAGACAGAAAGAAAATGGCAGTTACCAAAAACGGAAAAGAAGCAATAACTCACTTTAAGGTTTTAGGAAGATATACTACGAATAACGGATCATACACTCTATTAGAAATAAAAATAGATACAGGAAGAACGCATCAAATAAGAGTACATATGGCCGAAATAGGTTACCCAGTAATAGGAGATACTGTATACTCAAATGGTAAAAATGAATTCAAAGTAGAAGGCCAATGCTTGCATGCAAAAAAACTACAATTTAAACACCCAACAACTGGAAAAGAAATGAACATTGAAGCACCATTACCAAAGTATTTTAAAGAAATTATGGGAATATTAGAGAATATGAATAATAATTAGAAAGAAGTTAGAAGTTAGAGAATTAGGGTGAATACTTAGAAAAAATTTCCTAAAAATCCAACTTCTAACTTTGATAAAAAAGGTTTATAGGCAAAACCAACATTAAAAGCCTAAATATAAATACAAGGATGAAGAATATGGAAGACGAAATAAGATTGCAAAAATATCTTGCAAATAATGGAATATTATCAAGAAGAAAAGCGGAAGAAGCAATATTACAAGGAAAAGTAAGTATAGATGGAAAAGTAGTTACAGAGCTTGGGACTAAAGTAAATCCTAATATTAATAAAGTAGAATATGAAGGTAAGCTTGTAAAGAATGAAGAAGAAAAAGTATATGTTTTACTAAACAAACCAATAGGTTATGTAACAACAGTAAAAGACCAATTTAATAGAGAAATAGTTACAGACCTAATAAAAGGAGTAAAAGTAAAATTACTCCCAGTAGGAAGGCTTGATATGTATACTTCAGGAGCATTAATATTAACAAATGATGGTGATTTTATATATAAAGTAACACATCCAAAACACGAAATAGAAAAAACATATAATGTAACTTTAAAAGGTATAATACAAAATTGTGAGGTACAAGAATTAGAAAAAGGTGTAAAAATAGATGATTATATAACTAAACCAGCATTTGTAAAAATATTAAAAATAGATAACGAAAAAAATATTTCAAGAATTCAAATAACAATACACGAAGGGAAAAATAGGCAAGTAAGAAAGATGTGTGAAGCAGTAGGGAAAAAAGTATTAGCACTACATAGAGCAAAAATAGGTTTTTTAGATGTTAAAGATTTGAAAGTTGGAGAATGGAGATATTTAACTAAGAAAGAGATAGAAAAAATATAAAAAATGAAAGAATTTGTCAAAATTTTTTTGTTGACATAGTACAAATAACATGTTTTAATATTATAGAGAGTGGTAATATATGAGAGATACAAAAGAATAAAAAATATGTACAAATAAATATTAAATAATAAGTAGTTATAAAAGTAGTAGGAGAAAATAATACATAACTGAAAGGAGAATAACGTGACAAGTGAAGAAATATTAAATGAACTTTTACAAACTACAAGAGGAATAAAAGAAGATATAAAAGAAATACAAGGTAATGTAAAAGATATGCAAGTAGACATGAAAACAATGCAGAATGAAATGAAAGTAATGCAAGAAGACGTAAAAACAATGCAGAGCGAAATGAAAGTAATGCAAGAAGATGTAAAAACAATGCAGAGCGAAATGAAAGTAATGCAAGAAGACGTAAAAACAATACAGAGCGAAATGAAAGTAATGCAAGAAGACGTAAAAACAATACAGAGCGAAATGAAAGTAATGCAAGGAGACGTAAAAACAATGCAGAGCGAAATGAAAGTAATGCAAGTAGACATGAAAACAATGCAGAATGAAATAAAAATAATGAAAGACGACATGAAGAAAATGAAGGAGGAATTTACAGATAAATTTAGGCAAATAGATATCAAACTGGATGAATTAGATACTAATTTTATAAATATAAATGAAAAAGTAAATAGAATAAATAGGACAGTAGCAAAAATAGAACTTACACATAGTAAAAAAATTGATTTAATTTATGAAAATACAGTATCTTTCCTAAATGCAAATTATAGAAATATTAGATCAATAGAAGAACTAGAAAAGAAAGTAGAAAAATTAGAATGCATAACGCAAATTAAAACTAAAATTCTAAAGAAGCAATAATATAAATTGCTTCTTTTTTAATATTATATAATTATTTAAACCTTAGAATTCTATTAAATTTACATTTGATAGAAAATTTTAAGGTGATTTTTAGCATCTGACTGCATAAAAACAAAAAATTAAGAGAGACTAAAAATGGGTGATAAAATATGAAGATATCTTGGATTAAATATGAAAAAGATAATAAAGATTTCAGAATTGCTGAAAGATTAGGAATGGATGTATATAGGATAGAAAGTCCAGAAGAAGTGGATAATAAAATGCAAGAACTAGTAAAACACAATTATAAAACAATAGTACTTTCAAATGAAGTAGCAGGTTTTTCAGAAGACATTATAAAAAAATATCAAAATAATAAAGATATAAATATAATTATAAGTCCACGAAGAGGAGTATAAAAATAAAAGAATAGCATATTAATATACAAATATAAAATGCAAAGGTGAGAAAATAGTGTTAAATTATGAAAAAATAGAAGACATAAACATAAAGGAAAAATTTATAAATGATTTCAATTATATATTTAATAAACTAAGAAATCAAAAGGAATATTCAGAAATAACATTTCTATGTGTAGGGACAGATAGAATTACAGGAGATTGTTTTGGACCATTAGTAGGGAGTAGACTAATAGAGCAATTAAAAGATTACAACTATTCAAATATAAATGTATATGGTAGTTTAAAAGAAAATTTAAGTTATAAAAATATAAATAAAATAATAGAAAAAATAAATAAAAAAACAATAACAATAGTAATAGATGCAGCACTTTCAAAAGAAGAAAACATAGGCAAAATATTTGTATCTAATAGTAAAACAATATTAGGAAAAGGTCTAGAAAAAAATAAAATAGAAATAGGAGATATAAGTATAAAATCAGTAGTAGCTAAAGATTATAAGATAGCTAAATGCAACTTTAAAGCATTACAAAATATATCATTAAATGGAGTAATGACATTAGCAAATATTGTATCAGAAGGGATATTTGACACAATAAGAAAAATGTAAGTATAAACAAGAGAAAAAGTGGAAAAAATCTATATAAATAGTTCATAAACATAGGAGGAATTTATATGGATATAGAAAATATGAAAAACATGGTAATATTAAAAAACTTACCTTCAAATTTAATAGAAGAAGCATTTGTAGTACTAAAAGATAATGTAAAAGTACATAAAGAGGAATTAGCAGGGAATAAACAAGTGGGAAGTAAAGAAAAAGTAAAAAATAATAATAAAGACTATGTAATAAAAGAAGCAGAAAATATAGTATCAGAATATATTTCAAAAATAGAGAAAAAAGAATTTAAAGTAAATAAAGACAAAATAAAACTAGAAGAGAAATGTAAAAAATTAAAATATTCAACAATATTTTTCGCAATTTTCTCACTCCTAAGTACAGTAGGACTCTTAATAAGATAAGATGCAAACAAAAGAGCCTAGGCAAAAAAATGGAAACAAAAGGGACGGGAAGGACGGGGCAAAAAATGGAAACAAAAGGGACGGGGCAAAAAATTTCCAAACTGTGGATAACTT
>CAMXOP010000015.1 GCA_947245665.1 uncultured Clostridiaceae bacterium | reverse complement strand
TCCTTCAATATTTTATTTTTCTTATTAGGTGTGACATATCTATTGTAAACCTATAGTTATTACAAATTTTAGTAAAAAATAAAAAAACTCTTTTTTTATTTAAATAATTGTTGTATAATAGCTAAAGAAAAATAAAGGAGAAAGCAAATGAACATTATTATAGATGAACTTATAAAGCTTTCAAAGTTTCAGGAATATAGCAAAAAAATACAAGAAAAAATTAGTCCGATAACAATATCGGGCTTGTCTGACGTTGGAAAAGTACAATTTATAGCAGGAACTTTTGAAAGTACAAAAAAGCCTATATGTATTGTAACTTATAATGAAATACAGGCTAAAAACCTAATTAAAAACTTGTCATTTTTTGAAAGAGACATTTATTACTTTCCTAAAAGAGAAATTGTACCTTATGATTTTATCGCAGAAAGTAAGGACTTACCATATGAAAGAATAGACTTACTTAATAAACTAGAGCAGGGAAAAGTAAAAATTATTGTAACAACAGCTGAAACTCTTATGCAAAAAATGATTAGTAAAAAAGAATTATATAAAGACATAATTAATTTAAAGGTTGGAGATACTTATAGTTTAGAGAAAATAAAGGAGAAACTTATCTGCTTAGGGTATGAAAGAAATGACTTGGTAGAAACAAAGTCACAATTTAGTATAAGAGGTGGAATTGTTGATATAGCGTATACAGAAAAGAAAGGTATAAGAATTGAATTTTGGGGAGATGATGTAGATTCAATACGTGAGTTTAATATATCTTCTCAACGTTCAGATATTATGCTAGAGGAAGCAAATATTTATCCAGCACATGAACTATTATTAGAAGCACCACTAGAAAACATACAAAAAAGAATAATAGAAAGAAAAGAAAATTTCAAAGATAAGGAATATCAAAATAAAATTAGTCAAATAAAAAATGAAGATGCAGAATTGATAAAATCAGGAGATTACTTAAATAAAGTAGATAAATATTTTAATGACTTTTATTATTCACAAAATACATTTTTAGATTATTTAAAAGATGAATTCCTAATTATTTTTGATGAATATTCAAAAGCAAAACAAAGGCAAGAAAATATAATAATTGAAAATAATAACTTAATTAAATCATTAATGGAAAAAGAAAGGTTTGTACCTCAGGCTATACAAAATATTAGTAATTATGATTATAACTTAGAAGAAAAACAAATTGTATACTTAGAAAAACAAGATATTGTTTTATCTAAAACAAGTCCAATAAAATTTACATTTGACTATAGAGATGTAAACTATTATAAAAGTGAAATAGAATTATTATTTGATGATATAAAAAAGGATATTAATGATAAAAAAATAATAGTACTTGCAGGAAATGAAGAAGAGACAAATAAGTTTGGTGCAGTTCTTACAGAGCAAGATATACCTAATAAAGTATTAACAGCAAGTATGCAAATAGGTCTAAAGGGAACAATACCTCGTGCCACTATGGAGCAAGATATACCAGATAAAGTATTAGCAGAAAATATGCAAATAAGGGAAAAGGAGGATAGTGGTATCATTTCAAAAGCAGTATTCACACAAATGTCTCCAAAATCTGATTATATAAATACAATACAGAGTAAAAATACAGTATTAGTAATGCAAGGTAAGCTATCAGGTGGTTTTGAAAGCTATGATGAAAAGCTAATTGTAATTTCAGGCGAGGAATTATTTAATTCAAATAGCAAGAAAAAAAGAAAGCCAAGCAAAACCTTTAAACAAGGTGAAAAAGTAGTATTTTCAGATCTAAAAGTAGGTGACTATGTAGTTCATAAATCACATGGTATAGGGCAGTTCATAGGAGTAAATACAATAAAAACAGAAGGTGTAACAAAAGATTATATAAAAATAAGGTATAAAAATGATGATATGCTATACATTCCAACGAATGACTTAGATAGTGTAAGAAAGTATATAGGAGAAGGTGAAGCTATTCCTAAAATTAATAAATTAGGAAGTAAAGAATGGGAGAATACTAAAGCTAAAGTAAAGAAAAACTTACAAGAAATAGCAAAAGAATTAATAGAATTATATGCAAAAAGGCAAAAAGTAAAAGGATTTTCATTCTCAAAAGATACACCATGGCAGAAAGAATTTGAAGACAGTTTCCCATATACTGAAACAGATGACCAACTTCGCTCAATAGAAGAAACAAAAAAAGATATGGAACAGCCAAAGCCAATGGATAGGCTTTTGTGTGGAGATGTAGGTTATGGAAAAACAGAAGTAGCAATACGAGCAGCATTTAAAGCAGTAATGGATCAAAAGCAAGTTGCATATTTAGTACCAACAACAGTTTTAGCAAATCAACAATATGAAAGTTTTAAAGCAAGAATGGAGAACTTTGCAATAAAAGTTGAATTATTAAATAGGTTTAGAACAAAGAAACAACAAGATGAAGTAATAAGAAAACTAAAACTAGGTGAAATAGATGTAGTAGTAGGAACACATAGACTATTAAGTAAAGATGTAGAATTTAAAGATTTAGGACTTCTAATAATAGATGAAGAACATCGTTTTGGAGTAAAAGATAAAGAAAAAATAAAACAATACAAAACATCTATAGATGTTCTAACAATGACAGCAACCCCAATACCAAGAACACTACACATGTCAATTGTAGGTGTACGAGATATGAGTGTTATATATGAGCCACCACAAAATAGAAGACCAGTTCAAACATATGTGCTTGAATATGATGAAGAAATAATAAGAGAGGCAATAACAAAAGAGCTAGAAAGAAATGGTCAAGTATTCTACCTATATAATAATGTAGAAGGAATAGAAAATAAAGCAATGCATATTCAAAATATAGTTCCAGAAGCTAAAACTTCTTTTGCACATGGAAAAATGAGTGGAAAAGAATTAGAAGAAATAATGATAGACTTTATAAATGGAGAATCAAATGTTTTAGTATGTACAACAATTTTAGAATCTGGAATAGATATTCCAAATGCGAACACAATAATAGTAGAAAATGCAGATCGATTAGGTTTAGCACAACTATATCAAATAAGAGGTAGAGTAGGAAGAAGTGATAAGCAAGCATATGCATATGTTACTTATAAAAGAGACAAACTATTATCAGAAGTAGCAGATAAGCGTTTAAAAGCAATAAAAGAATTTACAGAGTTTGGCTCAGGTTTCAAAATAGCAATGAGAGATTTAGAAATAAGAGGAGCAGGAAGTATGTTACGGAGAAATTCAAGCAGGACATATGGAACAAGTAGGATATGACACATATTGTAAGCTTTTAGACGAAGTAGTAAAAGAAATGCAAGGTATAGAAGTAATAGAGGAAGAAGATGTACAAATAGATATAGCAGTTTCAAGCTATATACCAGATGAATTTATAGAAAATAGTACACAAAAAATAGAAATATACCAAAATATAGCATTATGCAGAACAGAAGAAGATATACAAAATGTTATAGACGAAATAATAGATAGATTTGGAACTATTCCAAAAGAAGTAGAAAACTTAATAGAAGTAGCGAGAATAAAGAATTTAGCACGAAAAGTAGGAGTAACAAAAATATCAGAAAAGAAAGATGGAATTGTATTTATATACAATAGTCAAAAATTTAATGTAGAAATAATAGATAAACTTGTAAAACAATATGGGAACAGATTAAAATTTTCACCAGGATATGCTACTTTAGAAATAAATAAAACATCAGATAAACAAATTTTAGAAGATATTGAAGAATATTTAGAGTCGAATTTTGTAGACGAAAAGTTAGATAAATAAAGGAAAATATATTGATTAATACAAACAAATGTATTATAATAAAAACGAAATAAGGTAATACAGAGAAAAGTGTGGTTGCCATTTTTAGTCTCACATAGATTAGAGGTGGTCTGTATGGATATATTGTTTATGATACTTGTACATATTTTACGTTTTGAAATAATAGCGATAATCCCAATTACAATCGCCTTAATTATAGCTATAAAGCTATTTTTAAGTAAATAATAAACAACAAATCACACCCTCTAAAAAGCCCAATAGGTGTGATTTTTTTCATACTGAAATGGCAACCACAATTTCAAAGTGGTAACTTATTTTTTCTAATTAATTATAGTATAACACAAAAACAAAAATGTAAATACTAAGTTAAAAAAATCCAGAAAGGAAAAAACAAAGTATGCAAGTTATAACTAGTAAAGATAATGAAATTATAAAAAATATAAAAAAATTAAAAGAAAAGAAATATAGAGATCAAACAGGAGAATATATAATAGAAGGAATAAAACTAGTAGAAGAAGCAATTATTGAAAATGTAAAAATAAGCAAAATAGTAGTTTGTGAAGATTGTGAAACTGATGGAAGTATTCCAAAAGACTTAATGTATGAAATAGCGAAATATAACTGTATATATGTATCTAAAAAAATATTTGAGTCAATCTCAGATGTAAATACGCCACAAGGAATATTAGCAGTAATAGAAAAATATCAATTAGAAGAAAAAATATCATATAATGAAGACATATTAGTAGTGTTAGATGGAGTGCAAGATCCAGGAAACTTAGGAACTATATTAAGAACAGTAGATAGTGTAAATTTAAAACAAATTATATTATCGCCAAAGTGTGCAGATCCATATAATCCAAAAGTAGTACGTTCTAGCATGGGAGCAATATTTAGGTTAAATATTATAGAAAGTAAAAATATAATAGAAACCTTAAAAGATATAAAGAAAAATAAATACAAAATAGTAGCAACATCATTAGAAACAGAAGAAAATATATATACATTAGACTATAATAAAAAAGCAATAATAATAGGAAATGAAGCAAATGGTGTTTCAAAAGAAGTACTAGAAATAGCAAATGAGAAAATAAAAATACCAATGTTAGGAAAAACCGAAAGCCTAAATGCGGCAGTAGCTACAGGAATTATTTTATATGAATATGTAAGAAGAAAAATAGATTAAAATACAAAAAAATCCACAAAAAATAGAAAAATTTTCAAAAAAGCATTGATTTATGTAAATAAGTGTGCTAAAATAAGTTTGTAAGTGTTCAAGAGACACTATACATGTAACTGCCCTCAACACAAATTAGTGTTGAGTATGGCGAAGCCAAACCTTTATAGATCGTAGTATTGTATTAGCGTAGGAGGCGTGACAACATGATAAGAGGACCGACTAACAAAATTACCAACAATGTAAATGATTTTGATTGCGGTCGCCTGAATATTAAGTGTGAAGCACAGGCGGAAACGATGTTGGGAGTATCCCAAAAACCGGTACATAACTGATTGCGATCTGGCCAAGAAGATGGCCAACACCCAAGGTGGGAGGAAAAAGCAAATGAAGAAATATCATAATCGGCTGTTTCCAAGTGGTTTTGTTTAACTGGAGTGGTGCATTTTTAATTTAAAAATGCAAGAAGATGCGAAATTTGAGAGTCTATACATCTTCCATACCACGGTAATTAAATTTGATGAAGACTCACTTTTAAATTTAGCGCAATATGCGCGGGAAATTGTTTCCCCGGGACGTAAACTGGGGCGGAAAATCACCAGGTGAGGTGAAGATAACCGGAGATTAAAAAAAGAGAAAGGCGGATACCAATAGAGGGTCCGCTTTTCTTTAATTTATAATTATCCCCAAGTATAACTGGGGGATAATTATTTTTAGAATTCACAATTTTTAGGGGTTCTAGGAAATGGTATAACATCACGTATGTTTTGCATTCCAGTTAAATACATCATCATTCTTTCAAATCCTAAACCAAAACCAGCATGTTCTGCACTACCAAATCTACGTAAGTCTAAGTACCACCAATAATCTTCTTCGTTTAAACCAAGTTCTCTTATTCTCGCTTTTAATTTTTCTATGTCATCTTCTCTTTGACTACCGCCAATTAATTCACCAATGCCAGGAACTAAAAGGTCTGTTGCAGCAACTGTCTTTCCATCTGGGTTTTGTTTCATATAAAAAGCTTTTATGTCTTTTGGATAATCTGTAACAAATACAGGCTTTCCAAATACAACTTCACTTAAATATCTTTCATGTTCTGTTTGTATATCTGTACCCCAAGTTACTTTGTATTCAAACTTATCATTATTTTTTTCAAGTTCTTTTATAGCATCTGTATAGCTTATTCTTCCAAATTCAGAATTAATAACATTATTTAATCTTTCTAACAAACCAGGAGCTACAAACTTATCGAAAAATTCCATTTCTTCAGGTGCATTTTCTAAAACATATGAAATAATATATTTAATCATATCTTCAGCTAAGTCCATATCATCTTCTAGGTTAGCAAAACATATTTCAGGTTCAATCATCCAAAATTCAGCAGCATGTTTTACAGTATTTGAATTTTCAGCTCTAAAAGTTGGACCAAAAGTATATACATTTCTAAAAGCAAAAGCATAATTTTCAACATCTAATTGGCCACTTACTGTAAGGTGAGAATTTTTACCAAAGAAATCTTTAGAATAATCAACACTTCCATCTTCGTTTTTAGGAACATTTTCTAAATCTAAAGTTGAAACTGTAAACATTTCACCAGCACCTTCACAATCACTAGAAGTGATAAGAGGTGTATGAACATATACAAATCCTCTTTCTTGGAAGAACTTGTGTATAGCATATGAAAGTACACTACGAACTCTAAATACTGCATTAAAAGTATTTGTTCTAGGTCGTAAGTATGAAATAGTTCTTAAATATTCAAAGGTATGTCTTTTCTTTTGAAGTGGATAATCACTATCTGCTACATCAAAAACTTCAATAGTACTTGCTTTTATTTCAAAAGGTTGTTTAGCATTTTCAGTAAGTACAAGTGTGCCAGTTACAATAATTGAAGAGCTAATACTTAATTTGCAAATATCATCAAAATTGTTTAAGTTATTATCAAAAACAATTTGAACATTTTTAAAAAATGAGCCATCATTTAACTCAATAAATCCAAAAGTTTTAGAATCTCTAACAGTTCTAACCCAACCAGAAACTTTAATTTCTTTTTCAGAATACTTTTCAGTATTTCTATATAAATCTTTTACTAATACATTTTCCATAATAAATTACTTTCCTTTCTACTATTAATATAAGTATTTTGCAATTTAAAAGAATTATACAACAATAAACATGATAAAACAAGAGAAAAAAATAAAAAGTGTTTCTAACTGTGAAAAAATACAAAAGTTATTAAGGTTTCATTGACTTTTAAAGTATAAGAAGGTATAATTTAATAAGATTCTAAGGAGAGCAGAATGTAAAAATTTTTTTATCACATTTGCCTTAATTATTGCATTAGCTTTAGTTTTGAGCAAATAACAAAATAAAACACATTCTGCAAGCCAACAGGAATGTGCTTTTTATACATAAAAGTGGCAGCCACATTTTGTGGTTCTTTAATTTGTAATATTATTATAATATGATATTAGAAATTTATCACAAAAAATAAATACTTTAAAGGGGGAACTTTAAATGGGAAATAAATACAGAAACCACACATGTGGAGAATTAAACATTAAAAACGTAGGAGAAGAAGTAAAGCTTGCAGGTTGGGTTCAAAGAATAAGAAACCTAGGAGCTATGAAATTTATAGATTTAAGAGATGAAGCACGGCATTACTCAAATAGTTATAAATGAAGAATCAGAAGTAAATGCTGATGAATTAGTAACAGAATGTGTTATTGGAGTTACAGGTGAAGTTTTAGAGCGTTCAAATAAAAATGCAAAAATTCCAACAGGAGAAATAGAGATAAAAGCAAACAAAATAGAAATACTTGGAAAATGTAAAAATGTACTTCCATTTGAAATAAACTCTGAAAAAGCAGATATTTCACAGGTAAAAGAAGATTTAAGGCTTCAATACAGATTTTTAGACTTAAGAAATGATAAAATACATAAAAATATTTTACTTCGTTCAAAAGTCCTAAAATTTTTAAGAGACAAAATGGACGAAATGGGATTTCCAGAAATTCAAACACCAATACTAGCAAATTCATCACCAGAAGGAGCAAGGGATTTTCTAGTGCCAAGTAGAATACATGCAGGAGAATTTTATGCACTGCCACAGGCACCACAACAATTTAAACAATTACTAATGGTATCAGGCTTTAATAAATATTTTCAACTAGCACCATGTTTCAGAGATGAAGACCCACGTGCAGATAGAGCACCAGGTGAATTTTATCAATTGGACTTTGAAATGAGTTTTGCGACACAAGAGGAAGTTTTTGAAGTATTAGAAGAAATATTTACAAGTGCATTCAAACACTTTACGAACTGGAAAGTAGATGAAGCACCATTTTTAAGAATTCCATATAAAGAAGCAATGGAAAAATACGGAATAGATAAACCAGACCTAAGAAACCCACTTATAATACAAGACGCTACAAATATTTTTGAAGGAACAGAATTTAATAGTTTTAAAAATAAAACAGTAAAAGTTATAGTAGTTCCAAATGGAGCAAATGAAGGAAGAAAATTCTTTGATAACATGACAGAATTTGCAGTAGAGGAAGCTGGAGCAAAAGGTTTAGCATGGGTAAAACTAACTGAAGAAGGACCAGTAGGAGGAATAGCTAAGTTTGTAACAGAAGAAGTTAAAAAGGAACTAGAAGAAAAATTAGGAGCAAAAATAGGAGATAGCTTATTCTTTGTAGCAGATGAATTAAAAACAGCACAAAAAATAGCAGGTTTAGTACGTATAGAGTTAGGAAAACGATTAGACTTAATAGAAAAAGAAGCATATCGTTTCTGTTTTATAGTAGATTTTCCAATGTATGAATATAACGAAGAAGAAGAAAAAATAGACTTTAATCACAATCCATTTTCAATGCCACAAGGAGGAATGGAAGCATTGAAAGAAATGAATCCATTAGATATACTAGCATATCAATATGATGTAGTATGTAATGGCTATGAAATGGCATCAGGAGCAGTAAGAAACCACGATCCAGAGCTAATGGTAAAAGCATTTGAAATAGCAGGATATAATGAAAAAGAAGTAGAAACAAGATTTGGAGCTCTATATAATGCATTCCAATATGGAACACCACCACATGCAGGTGCAGCGCCAGGAGTAGATAGAATGATAATGCTTATGACAAATGAAGACAACTTAAGAGAAATAATAGCATTTCCAAAAAATAAGAAAGCAAGAGATGTGCTTATGGGAGCACCAAGCAAAGTAACAGAGGAACAATTAAGGGATGTGCATATTAAATTAATAGAAGAATAAATAAAAATAATACATAAATAATAATAAGGGCAGAAGCTTTTGAACTCTGCCCTTATTATTATTGAATAGAAAAAATTAAATTTTACATTGTAGGGGGCACGGGGTACCATGTATTTT
Source organism: uncultured Clostridiaceae bacterium (assembly GCA_947245665.1). Lineage (GTDB taxonomy): Bacteria > Bacillota > Clostridia > TANB77 > CAG-508 > UMGS1663. The sequence goes on along the minus strand of CAMXOP010000015.1, from coordinate 15,973 downwards.
TTTCATGAATAGAAAAAAGTGATTTGTAGAGGTGCTCTTTTGATATTAAAATAAATTAAATACCTGTAATACTACTATATATTTTATAATTAATATTAGATAAATAATTAACGAACAAAATTTCATAAAACTATTGACAAGCCATCACTATAATGATATTATTTCATTATAATAATTAAAAGAAGAGGTGATTTTATGGATAATAAAAATCCAGTGACAAATTACCAAATCGAAGAAATAAATGAACTTTTAAATGAGATAAGAAATGAACAAATCAATTTGTCAGAAAACTTACAAAAGAATTTTTCTGTTATTATGAGTAAACTAATGAAAATACAAGAATATAATAAAATAGATGACATGACTAACCAAGTATTTGAAATAAGAATGTCAAACATAGAGGACTTACTATTTAAAATAAGTTCGAAAATATAGGATAGAAAACGGGCATTACAAAAATGTCCGTTTTCTATTGAAAAAAATGAATAATAAATGTAAAATATAGTAACAGTAAAGAAAGAGGTAAAAATTATGAGAAAAAATTTAAAATTTTATATAGTGCTATATTTAGCAAAATTATCAAGAATAGCTTTAAAACTAATAGGAAGAGATGCAACATATTTTCCAGGGAAACTTGCAGTAACACTATGTCCAGATTTTTTAGGAAGAATAGATAAACCAAAAACAATAATAGGGGTTACAGGAACAAATGGAAAAACTACAGTATGTAATATGATAGAAGACTGCTTAAAGGAAAATGGATATGAATTTATAGACAACCACTTAGGCTCAAATATAAACTCAGGATTAGCTTCTACTTTAATAGAAGGAGCAAATTTGCTTGGAAAACAAAAAAAAGATTTAGCAGTATTTGAGATAGATGAAAGAAGTGCAGTAAAAATATATCCATATGTAACACCAACATATTTAGTATGTACAAACTTATTTAGAGATTCACTTAAAAGAAATGCACATACAGAATTTATATCAAATATTTTAACAAACAATATTCCAAAAGAAACTAAACTTATTTTAAATGGAGACGACTTAATAGTAAGTAACTTAGCTCCTAAGAATAAAAGGGTATATTTTGGAATAGATAGATTAGAAACAGATTCAGAAAAATGTGAAAACATAGTAAGAGATATAATAGTTTGCCCAAAATGTGATACAAAATTAGAATATAATTTTGTAAGATATAACCATGTAGGAAGAGCACATTGCCCAAAATGCGATTTTGCATCACCAAAAATAAACTATGAAGTAACAAATATAGATTTTGAAAAAATGAGAATGACAATAAAAGATGAAGAAAAACAAGAAAATTATGATATCATAAATAATAATATAATAAACATATATAATATGCTAGCAACAATAACAGTATTAAAAGAAATAGGATTAACAAAACATCAAATTAATCCAGTTTTAAAAAAACAAAAAATAGTAGATACAAGATATAGTAAAGAAAAAGTAAAAAATATACAAATAATAACACAATTATCAAAAGGAATGAATCCAATAGCATGTTCAAGAGCATTTGACTATGTAAGAAAAGAAGAAGGAAACAAAGCAGTATTTGTACTACTAGATGATCTACATGAAGCAGCAAATTCTTCAGAAAATATTGCATGGCACTATGATACAGATTATGAATTTTTAAATTCACAAAGCATAAAACAAATATTAACAGCAGGAGCAAGATACTTAGACACATATGTAAGGCTTCAAATGGCAAATGTACCAAAAGAAAAAATAATATATCAACGTGATGAAATAAGTTTAGTAGATAAGTTGAATTTGGAAGGAATAGAGAAAGTATTCATTCTACATGATTTATACTCAATTGATTTAAAAAATCAAATAAAGAAAAAAGTTGAAGAAAAAATACTTGAAAATAATTAGTAATAGAGATTTTGTAGAGTAAAATGAAGGGAATTGTATTTTTTAAGGAGATTGGGACCGCTTACTCTAAGTAAAATATGAAGTCAAACAGAATATTCTACTTGAGTTGAGTTAAGAAGGCAGTAAATTTAATAAAAAGATAAAAATATAATATCCTGGGAGTAGCTAATTTTAAAATAAAAAAGGAGAAGAAATAATGAATAAAACAATAGAGATATTATTTCCAGAATTCTGTAATTTGTATGGAGATATAAGCAACATGAAATACTTACAAAAATGTATTCCAGAAGCAAACTTCATAGAAACAACTTTCAATGAGGAGCCTACATTTGTAAAAAATAATGTAGACTTAATATATATGGGACCAATGACAGAAAAAATGCAAGAAAAAGTAATAGAAAAACTAAAACCATATAAAGAAAGAATAGAAGAACTAATAGAAAAAAACGTAGTATTTCTAATAACAGGAAATGCCCTTGAAGTTTTTGGAAAATATATAGAAAAAGAAAATGGAAGCAAAATAGAAGCATTAGGAATATTTAACATTTATGCAAAAAGAAACATGATGAAAAGGCATAATAGCAACTTCATAGGAAAATATGAAGAGATAGAAATAGTAGGTTTCAAAAGTCAATTTACACAAAGTTATGGGAATAATGAAGAAAACTATTTTGCAAAAGTAGAAAAAGGAATAGGAATAAACCCAGATAGTATGCTAGAGGGGTTGCAAAAAAACAATTTTTTAGCAACTTATGTAATAGGACCAATACTAATATTAAATCCAGAATTTACAAAGAAAGTACTAGAAAAGATGGGGATACAAGAAGCAAAAATAGCTTTTGAAGAAGATATAAAAAACGCATATAATCAACGTTTAAGAGAGCTAAAGAGACTATAAAAAAAAGTAATCACAACACTTGAAAATTATGTTAATATATAATATAATTGAAACATAGAAACTATTACAATTCTCGAAAATATTATTTTCAGACCAATGCAAAAGGAGAAAAACAATATGAAAAAAGCTATATGTATAGGTATAATAATAATTTTGGTAATAGTAGTAGCACTTGCAGCTATAAAGGCGTTCACAAAAGAGAGAGGTAATATAGAAACAGAAGCTTTCGGAGTTCTTCTGGCTTCTATCATTATACTTGCTGTAGTTATGATATTTGGAGGAATAGTGTGCTTTTAGATAAGCACCTATTTTTAATTTATATTTATATTAACAAAAGTTTAGACTATTAAAATAATACTTTAAACAGTATATAATAGCAATAATCAATTCTATGATAGCCGAAATTTGACACTAATATTATAATATTACAAAAATATTACGAAACTATTGCAAAAACATTTCGAAAGTGATATAATAATAATATATTCAAAAGAGAAGGTGAATAAAATGGAACTAATGATGATAATATATATACTAATATTTATAATATTTGCATTAATTGCATATTCAGTATTGCAATTAAGATTAGCAGGCTTAAATGTAAGAGACTTTTGGAGCTTTATACAAGCCAACCAAATGTTAGACAAATTATATGCATTTTCAAAAAGATATGAAAAAATGAGTGCACAAGAACAAATAATATTCCTAATGGAAGCAGAGAAGGTATTTAATGCATTTGACAAAGTACCAAAAATTATATGGGAAGAAGAATACGAAAAATATACAGATGTATTAAATACATATAAAGACATCAAAATATTAAGATGGGTGTCAAATTAAAAATGATAACATAAAAAATTCTAAAATATAAAAAATAAAAACATTAGATGTAATCTAGTGTTTTTATTTTTGGAAATTTTAGGGACGGGGCAAAAAATTTCCATTCTGTGGATAAGAATAAAAAAAATTTTAAATAATATAATATTAAAAAAGAAAGAAGTTTGAAAGGAAACAATATGAAAATAAGATATTTTGACCATGCAGCGACAACATACGTAAGAGAAGAAGTATTAAATGCGATGTTACCATTTTTTACAATAGAATATGGTAATGCTTCTTCAATGTATAGTAAACGGAAGAGAAACAAAAAAAGCGATACATCTTGCAAGGGAGAAGGTAGCAAAGGCAATTAATTGTAAGGCAAAGGAAATATATTTTACATCTTGCGGAAGTGAAAGTGATAATTTAGCTATAAAAGGAATATGCTACAAAAATAAAGAAAAAGGAAATCACATTATAACTAGCAAAATAGAGCATCCAGGAGTATTACACACATGTGAAACTTTAGAAAGACAAGGTTTTGAAGTAACATATCTAAATGTAAATAGTAATGGTTGTATCTCATTATATGAATTAGAGAATGCAATTAAACAAAATACAATATTAATAAGTATAATGACAGCAAATAATGAAATAGGAACTATACAGCCTATAAAAGAAATAGGAAAAATTGCAAAAAAACACAACATATTATTTCATACAGATAGTGTTCAAGCGATAGGAAATATAAAAATGGATGTAGAAGAAATGAATATAGATTTACTATCAATGTCAGCACATAAGTTTTATGGACCAAAGGGTGTAGGAGCTTTATATGTAAAAGAAGGCGTGGAATTTGAAAAGATACAAGATGGAGGACATCAAGAGAGAGATAAAAGAGCAGGAACAGAGAATATTGCTGGTATAGTAGGGTTAGGAGAAGCTATAGAATTGGCATACAAAGATTTTGAAACTTATAACAAAAAATTGATAAGCTTAAGAGACTATTATATAACTCAAGTAGAAGAAAAAATACCAAATGTGAAATTAAATGGAGATAGAATAAATAGACTTCCAGGAAATGCTAATATATCTTTTGAAGGTGTGCAATCAGAGGAATTATTATATAAGTTAGATGAAAAAGGAATATGTGCTTCAGGAGGGAGTGCATGTAGTACGGGGAACCCAAGTCCATCACATGTATTAATGTCATTAGGAATAGAAAGTAAAATGGCAAAAGGAGCATTAAGAGTTACTTTTGGTATGGAAAATAATAAAGAAGATGTAGATTATTTAGTAGAAAACTTAAGTAAGATAGTTTATGAATTAAGGAAAGAAGAAAATTAGAAGTAATGAATGATAATAGTAAGACAATTTTTCAAAACAAAAACTACAACCATTGTCCAAAAAAATATACTTATGTTTTAAGCCTAATTATTAGTAAAGAATAAAATAACTAAAAATGGAAATAATACTTAAATAGAAGAGAAAAGGAGAAAGCTATTTAAGTGGAAAATTTAAAAAAAGCATTTATAGGAATTATAGCAGGTATAATATGTGGTCTTTTCGCTTCAGGAGGAGGCCTTATATTAGTTCCTGCTTTTATGTATTTATTAGGAATAGAAGATAAAAAGGCAAGAGGAACAGCTGTGTTATGTATTTTACCTATGGTATTAACAAGTAGTATATTCTATTATAAAGATAAATTTATAGATTGGAAAATAGGAATTATGTGTGCAATAGGAGGAATAGTTGGAGGAATAATTGGAGCAAAATTATTAAAAAAGATACCTACAAAATATATTAGAATACTTTTTACATGTTTTTTAGTATATGTGTCAATAAAAATGTTAATTAAGGGTTAGAAGTTGGATTTATAAGGAGGTCAAAAATGTTACCTGTAATTTTTGGAGTTATATCTGGGGTAGTTACTGGCTTAGGAATGGGAGGAGGGACTATACTAATTTTACTTTTATCATTATTTATGAATTTAGACCAACATATTGCACAAGCTACAAATTTAGTATTTTTTATTCCAACTTCTCTTGCTGCAATAATTATAAATATAAAACAGAAAAATGTTAATTTAAAACTAGCAATAATAATATCAATATTTGGAATAATAGGAGCAATAATAGGAGCAATAATATCAGAAAATATTAGTTCTCCACATTTACGAAAATATTTTGCAATATTTATATTAATAATTGCAATTCATGAAATTTATAAGATATATAAAGAGTATATAATAGAAAGAAAAAAGACATACTAATAAAAAAAGAAAAAGGGAGGTAAATATGAATATGAAATTTGTAAAAGGAATAGTAATAGGAGGAATTGCAACAGCAGGAGCTATGATGATGTATAAAGAAATGTCAGGAAGAAGTAAAAAACAAATGGTAAGAAAAGGAAAGCAATTTGCTAAAAAAATGGGTATATTATAAAAAAAAAGTTCCCATTGGGGACGTTTCCAAATGGGAATCTGTCCCTTTTGGGTAATGTGTCCCTTTTGGGAATTTAGTCGTTAGCAGTCTTCTGAACTTTCTGAAGAAACTTCAGTTCTTAAACATGGTTTTTCACATTTACAATCATCTTTGTGTTCAGGTTTGCAACATTTAAAATCATGTTTACAATCCATTTTTACACCTTTTAAGCATTTTCCTTCATGTTTAGTTTCTGTACATATTTTACAATGTTTTACTTCATCAACCCATATTTCAATTGCATAGAATTTATTAGCACATAAAGGTCCGAAAACAAATTCTCCATCTTTATCAGTAAAAGTATGAGAAACTGGTCTTCTTTCATCTTTACCACAATCACAAACAACTTCTATTAATTTAACAACTGCATCTTTTATAGGATCACCGTAACAATCTTTTACAACACCATATATAACATTTCTGTTATCTTCTGGAAGTCTAATTTCTAAATCAAATTGTTTACCTGAAGCTATAACTCCATCAACATCAACTACTGGGCATACATTCTTATCGTATTCCATAATAAAACCTCATCCTTTCTAAAATTTATATAGTTAACATATAACTAATATATATTATGAAAAAAATAAAAAAAGGTGTACTATTTTGTAATATTATGATATATAATTAAATATATATAATTAAATATATATAATTGTAATACAAGAAGGAGAAGATAAATATGGATTCAAGACCTATTGGAATGTTTGATTCAGGGGTAGGAGGTTTAACTGTACTAAAAGAAATAATGACACAATGTCCAAATGAAAGTATAATATATTTAGGAGACACAAAACGTTTCCCTTATGGAAGTAAATCAAAAGAAACAATAATAGAGTTAACAAAAAGGGGAATAGAGTTTTTAATAAGTAAAAATGTAAAAGCAGTAGTAATAGCATGCGGAACAGCAACATCACAAGCACTAGAAGAAGTTCAGAAATGTTATGATATACCTATTATTGGAATAATAAATTCAGCTGTTAGATACATAAAAGAAAAAGATTATAAAAATATAGGAATTATAGCCACTAGAGGAACAATAAGAAGCAAGGGGTGGCAAAATAAAATTAATGAAATAATACCAAAAGCGAGTATTTTTTACAAGGCATGCCCACTTTTAGCACCAATGGCAGAAGAAGGTTGGACAGAAAATGAAATAGCAAAATTAACAATTAAAGAGTATTTAGAAGGCTTAAAAAATGTAGAATGTTTAATATTAGGTTGTACACATTATCCACTATTTAAAGAAATAATACAAAAAGAATTAGGAAAAGATAAAGAAATAATAAATACAGGAGAAATGCTTAGTAAGAGATTAACACAAATATTAAAGAATAATAATATAGAAAATGAAAATGTACAGAATAGAAAATATGATATATATTTAACAGATATGGAAACAAATTTTATAAATGTAGCAAGTAAATTTTTAAAAGATGACAAAATGATAGAAAAGATTTATAAATGTGATTTTTAGAAATAAAAATAGAGAATAAATATATTTCGTTAATTTGATAATTGACATAAATATAAAAATGTAGTAATATATAGGCAAATTAACTAAGTAACTATATTATCAACTAATGGAGGTAATAGAATGAGAAAAAATAAACAGATATTCAAAAACGCAAGAGTATTTATATGGGATATGGATAATACAATATGGCATCACCGGAAAGATGAAGCAATTATAATAGCAAAAACATTAGGAATAAAATCAACTAAAAAGTTTGAAAAGCAATTTAAATGTATGCTTGAACAGTTTGAAGAAGTTTTTAAAAAACAAAAAGTAACAGATGAAAGAATTGTAGAACTTATAGAAAGAACAATGCCGATATTAGCAATTAATGGAATAAATGTACATGAATTTTTAGAAAGATGGTTTCCAATAGAAACCAGTTTCTTAAATGAAGATGCATTGGAAGTAATAAAATATTTAAAATATAAAGGAAATAAAAATATTACGTTATCAGACTGGATTTGGGATGCACAAATAATTTTGTTAGAAAAATATGGTGTTTTGCCATATATTGATGAAATATATACTTGTGATGATAACTATATAAAGAGAAATCCAAAATCAAGTTTAAGAATAATTGAGCCAGGTAAAGAAGAAGAATATGTAATAATAGGAGATTCTTTAAACAGTGACATTGCATTTGCAAACCATGCAGGCATTAAGTCCATTTGGTATAATCCAACTTATAAAAAGAATACAACAGAATTTATACCAACAGTAGAAGTATCATCCTTGTTGGAGATACCTAGAATATTGTTATAAATTGTAAGAGCTAAATTACATCCATTAATGAAATGAATGTAATTTAGCTTTTTATAAAATAAATAAACTTATTACAAAAAAATAAGAATAAGTATTGAAAAATTAAAAGAAAGATGTTAAGATATAGTATATAATATATAAAACATTAACAAGGACAATACAAATAAAAAAAGACTTAAGAGAGCTAGATGAATGGTGAAATTCTAGTAGAAACTATTTTATTTGTTATCACCTATGTTGTTACTAAACTGAAAAATAAAAAAGTAAGTTTAGCCGTATCTTCTGCGTTAAAGAAAAGATAAGTAGAAAATTAAGAAAATATTTATTAATTTTCAAATTAGGTGGTACCACGGAATTACAAACTCTATTTCGTCCTATATTAGGATGAAATAGAGTTTTTTGAACTAAAAGGGACGCCCTTTTTTCAAAAAAAATTACCAAAGGTGACAACCCTTTAAGATAACGATGAATCTACTAAGGGCTAACTGACTAAGAATTAGCAGCTCTACCAACTAAGCAAGTGGTGCTAATTTGATTTTTTGGCTATAAGCCCCACGACATGCCAAGGGATTACCAATATAAGTAAATAGAGAAATATAAAAGGAGGCAAAAATGCAAGAAATAAAAGTAAAAGGAATATATAAACATTTTAAAGGAGACTACTATTTTGTAGAAGATATTGCAACACATAGTGAAACAAGAGAAAAACATGTTATATATAGAGCATTATATGGAAATCAAGAATTATATATAAGACCACTAGAAATGTTTGCAAGTGAAGTAGACCATGAAAAATATCCAAATGTAGAACAAAAATATAGATTTGAACTACAACATATAGAAAGCAAAAAATAAATATTGCCCTAATTAGGAAGAGTCCAAAATTGAGAAAAAGGAACAATTTGGTACAGGGTTAGAAAATAAAAAATAAAGGGGTGTCTCCTCAAGTGTCATTTGGACACATTGAAGGGGCCTAGTGTGTAGAAAGGAGAAAATAAAAAAATGTATAAGAAAGTAGAACTTAAAGAAAATGGATTCGTTGGAATGGAACATGAAATTTCAAATTTATGGAAGGAAAAAGATGTTATCAAAAAGAATTTTGATATGAATAAAGGTAAAAGATATTTTACTTTTTATGATGGACCACCTACAGCTAATGGTAAGCCACATGTAGGTCACATATTAACTAGAGTTATGAAAGATATTATTCCTAGGTATAAAGTAATGAAAGGTTATGACGTAATTCGTAAAGCTGGTTGGGATACACATGGTCTTCCTGTTGAACTTGAAGTAGAAAAGAAATTAGGAATTTCAGGTAAAGAACAAATTGAAGGTTATGGTGTTGAAAAGTTTATAGATGAATGTAAACAAAGTGTATTTAAATATGTTTCTATGTGGGAAGATATGACTAACCAAATAGGTTATTGGGTAGACATGGAAAAACCATATGTTACTTACCATGATGATTACATTGAATCTGAGTGGTGGGCTTTAAAACAAATGTGGGAAAAAGGTTTATTATATCAAGGTCATAAAGTTATGCCATATTGTCCAAGATGTGGTACAGCTCTTTCTTCACATGAAGTTGCGCAAGGTTATAAAGATGTTCAAGACTTAACATGTACTGCTAAATTTAAAGCCATTGGTGAAGAAAACGTATATTTCTTAGCATGGACAACAACACCTTGGACTTTACCTTCAAACTTAGCACTTTGTATAAATAAAGCATATACATATGCATATGTAAAAGTACAAAAACCAGTAATTGATGGCAAAATGCAAGAAGAAGGAACTGAAGAAGTATATATTTTAGCTAAAGACTTAATAGAAACAGTATTAAAAGATATTCCTTATGAAATGTTAAAAGAAGTAAAAGGGACAGAACTTTTAGGAATGAAATATGAACAACTAATGCCATTTGCTAATGTAGAAGGAAAAGCATTTGAAGTAATACATGGAGACTATGTAACTTTAACAGATGGTACAGGTATAGTTCATATAGCACCAGCTTATGGTGAAGATGATAGCTTTGTTTCAAAACAAAATGGAATAGCATTTGTAAACTTAGTAGACAAATCAGGAAACTTTGTTCCAGAAGTTACACCATGGGCAGGAAGATTTGTAAAAACTTGCGACAAAGATATTTGTATTTGGCTTGCACATGAAAATAAGCTATATAGTTCAGCAAAACATACACACAGTTATCCACATTGTTGGAGATGTGATACACCACTTCTATATTACCCAAAAGAGAGTTGGTTTGTAAAAATGACAGCAGTTCGTGATAAGTTACTAGAAAATAATAACAAAATAAACTGGATGCCAGATACAATACGTACAGGACGTTTCGGAAAATTCTTAGAAAATGTTATAGATTGGGGTATTTCAAGAGATAGATATTGGGGAACACCACTTCCAATTTGGAGATGCCATGACTGTGGACATATGGAATGTATAGGATCTAGAAAAGAACTAAAAGAAAAAGGAAAAAATGTACCAGAAAATGTAGAGTTACACAAACCATATTTAGACCCTATCCACATAACTTGCCCAAACTGTGGAAAAGACATGATAAGAGAAAAAGAAGTTATAGATTGTTGGTTTGATTCAGGTTCAATGCCATTTGCACAATTGCACTACCCATTTGAAAATAAAGAATTATTTGAGAAAAACTTCCCAGCACAATTTATATCAGAAGCGGTAGACCAAACAAGAGGATGGTTCTATACACTTTTAGCAATATCAACATGTATATTTGACACTAACCCATTTGAAAATTGTATAGTACTAGGTCATGTATTAGATAGTAAAGGACTAAAAATGTCTAAACACTTAGGAAATGTAGTAGACCCATTTGAGGTATTAGGTTCAGTAGGAGCAGATGCAACACGTTGGCACTTCTATACAACAAGTGCACCATGGTTACCAACAAGATTCTCTACAAAAGATGTAGAAGAAACACAAAGAAAATTCTTATCTACACTATGGAATGTATATTCATTTTATGTTCTATATGCAGAAATAGACAAATTCAATCCAGTAGAATATGCAAACTTTGAAGTTACAAATGTAATGGATAAATGGATAATATCAAAATTAAACACATTAATAAAAGATATAGAAGAAAAATTAGATAACTATGATATAACATCAGCAGCTTTAGAAATAGAAGAATTTACAGACCAACTTTCAAACTGGTATGTACGTAGAAATAGAGAAAGATACTGGAAAACAGAACTTACAGATGACAAAATAGGAGCATATGTAACATTATATAAAGTATTAACAACACTTGCAAAAGTAGCAGCACCATTTGTTCCATTTGTAACAGAAGAGATTTATCAAAACTTAGTTGTAGGTTTAGATAAAAACGCACCTGAGAGCATACACCTAAGCACATGGCCAGAAGTAGATGAAAATGCAATTGATAAAAAACTAGAACAAGAAATGGGATTAGCATATATAATAGTGAAACTAGGAAGAAGTGCACGTAATAGTGTAAATATTAAAAACAGACAGCCACTATCAAAAATGTTAATATCAGAAAATGAGCTTCCAGAATACTATGGAGATATAGTAAAAGACGAGCTAAACATTAAAGAAGTACAACTAGGAGCACAAATGGCAGAATATGTAAACTTTGAAATAAAACCAAACTTACCAGTATTAGGAAAAATTTATGGAAAACTAATTCCACAAATAAGGTCAGAAATAGGAAAACAAAATCAAATGGAATTAGCTAGAAAAGTTCAAAATGGAGAAAGTGTTTCCATAAATATAGAAGGACAAGAAATTGAGCTAAACCAAGAAAACTTACTTGTAACAATGCAAGGAAAAGAAGGTTATGCATTTGCAGGAGAAGGTGAAATAGGAGTTGTATTAGATACAACTATTACAGAAGAATTAAAAGAAGAAGGTTATGTACGTGAAATACTTTCAAAAGTACAAAACATGAGAAAAGAAAGCGGATTTGAAGTATTAGATAGAATTAACCTATATGTAGCTGGAAACGAAATGCTAGAAACAGTAATTAAAAAATATAGTGAACAGATACAAAAAGATACATTAGCAGATAATATTATATACAACCAAGAAGAAAAAAAATATACAGAAACTTCTATAAATGGAGAAAAACTAAATATAGCAGTAGAGAAAATTTAATGAATGACAAAAATAAGAAATATAAATAGAAAACGGAAGGAAATTTTATCCTTCCGTTTTAATGTGAATTAATAATCACATATATAAAGCACTTTTATATATAAATCCTTTTTCCTTTAATTCATTTATTAATTTTTCAGCAACAGGATTGTAATGAGCAGTGATACTTTTTTCATCATATAAAGTATCAAAAAAGCTAATTGGGTACACATCTGAATATAACAAAAAAGTTACAATAATCTTACAAATATATAACATCATACAAACTAATTGAATTACGAATATTTATAAAGTATAATAAAAATAAAGGAACAAACTGTAAAGCAATTTAAGGAGGAAAACTAAATGAAAAATAATGGAACAACACTAGTAACATTAGTAATTACAATAATATTAATAATGATATTAGCAGGAATAGTAATTAATTTAAGTTTAGGAGAAAATGGATTACTAAATTATGCTAAAACAGCAGTGAATAGATATATAGAATAAGAGAAAAATGAAAAAAATGAATTAGACGAAATGTATTCACAGATACTTGTAGCAGAAGATTCAAAAGTAACATTAACAATGGAGCAATTAAATAATTATATAGATAAAAGAATAGAAGAAAATTCAAGAAAAATATTTATTGATACAAGCAATATAATTGAAAATATTGGAACTGGAGAAAGTGACTATGAATATACAGCAACGCAAGATTGTGCAATAGTAGGGACTATATCAGTACTCAATGGTGCTTATGTGAATATATATATAAATGATGTATATTTTGGAAATGAATATACAAATGCTTCATCACAAGTAAATATACCAATATATTATTACTTAAAAAAAGGAGATAAAATAAAATTTAATCTTAATAAACGAATAAATAACTCGTGAGCAGCATACCAAAAAATTACGGTATATGGCATTAAATAAAAAATATTTACAACCCTTTTATTATAAGTATAAGGAAAAATATAAAACATAGAAAGTAATATATAAATTTATATTTATATTAATAATATTAGTATATAAAATAGGTATGATAATATATAAATAATAATTGATTATTATATTATACAAGGTAAAATAAAAATATACAATATTAATTAAAAGCAATAAAAGTACTATATGATGGTTCAATATCAGAAGGAACTATGACATTTTAAGAAAACATGATAGATGATTATGATTACTATGAATTTATTTTGGAGGATAGTTCATATAAACTAGAAATTGGAATAGGCACAGGTACTGGAAGGATACACAATATCCTTCCAGTTTTTATATTGATTATAATTAAATATTAGATAATTAAGAAAATAAATATCAAAATAACAAATAATGATTATAGATATTAAGAAAATATAATAACAATTCTTCAGAATAATAATAGAGCTGTAAATAAAAAATTAGCAATTGAATTAAAAATATAGTATTTGGCAAAATAAATTATAAAAATAGAATAATTCCTATTGCAACTAAAATAGGAATATGTTATTATCAAATTACATAAAAAAGAGAAATATAATATAGGGGAAGAAATATGAGTGAGGAGCCAAGCAAAAGAAAAAATTATATTACCACATATCAACAAATATATCAAAAATTAGCTAAAGTTACCAAAATATATTTAAAATATAAAGAAGCAAAAAACTTTGAATATTTTATTACAAGTGAAAGAGGAGAAAATAAAACAGGTTTAAATAATTTGTTAATAGAACTTCCAGAGGAAAATATAATAGATGTAATAAGAAATCAATATATTAATGAGCCCAATAATAAAGGGGAATTAGGAATAATAGAACTAAAAGATCAAGCATATGAAATAAGAAATATAGCATTGTTAATGTTAATGTCTAATAGGCTATCTAAAGAATATAAAAATAGATTAGAAAAGAATAAGCAACTTGATGAAGCAACAAAAGTTAAATATCAAAAAAATGAAAGAGATTTATTAGTGTGGAAGCATAATGCTACTTCAGATTTGATTGCAAGTTTATATATATTGCAGCAAACTGGTGGAGAAGAGTATAATGATTTATTTTCATATGGAGAAAGTAGAGATGAGAATAATAGAAGTACCTTTATTATTGACCTACCTCATATGGGACAAATAAGTGTGCATTTTGGACCTGAAAAAATGAATATTATAGAGGAAGCAAAAAATAAAGCTATGTCTATAATAGAGAGAAAAAGGGCATTAGGACAAATAAGTAAAAATGAATTAAAAAGATTAAGAGAACAATTAATAACAAGTAGGATTTTACCAAAATATGAAGGAAATTTGTATGAATATACTTCTGCAATTCCAATTGAATATATAGGTGCTACTGCTAAAAATAAAATGAATGAAATGGGTATAGATACTAAATTACCAGAAGAAATAACAAAAGAAGATATTCAAAAAATGCCAGAAAGTGGATTAAATGAAAGAGAAGCATATTATTTAGCAATAAAATTAGGTCTTTCTAAAAAACAATTAAAAGAAGTAATAAAATTATATAGTAAAAGACAAATTCCACATGAAGTAAAAATTGGAAGGGAAGCTGTAAGAATGACAAAAGCAGCTGAAAGAGCAACAGTGTCACAAGTTAATCAAAGAAATTTAAATAGATATAGAACACAAGGAAATAATAGAGCTATAGGGGGATAATAATGGTAGTAACTTATACAAAAGAAGATTATGCAAAAGCATATACTGAGCTACTAGAAGTATTAAAACATATTTCTTATAGTAGTTTAAATAAAATACCAAAAGAAGATTTGGAGATGTATAATCAAAATAAAGATAAAAACTATAAATATGAATATAATAGTAAACTAGAATTTGAACAACAAAAAATGAGTAGACTAACAAGAATTTTAATAGCAAACATATATATACAGTATTGGGCAAGTGAAGAAGAAAGAACTAAAATTAAACAAATGGATAGAAATGAATTAGAACAAATAGAAATAGAAAAAAGAAATATGTATAATCCAGATACTTTATTTTCTAATAGAAAAAAACAAAATAAGATAGAAACAGAAAGTTTAGTTATAATAAAAAAGAAAAATATATTTGAAAGAATAGTAGAAAAAATTAAACAAATACTAAATTTGACATAAATGAAGTATGATAATAGAGATTGAAATTGTTGAGAAAGGAGAAAAGTTCAAATGAGCTATTTTGAGAAAATAAGAAAAGTAATAGAGGAATTTTGTAATACAACTCCAGCTTCTGGATTTGAAATTAGTTACTTAGAAAATGCAAAAGAAATTTATGAATTATATGCTGAAGCTAATCAAATAATACAAGAAAGTGAAGAAGATTCAAGATTATCTGAAATTTATGAGGAAATAATTAGTTTAGCTTAAAAATAATAACACAAAACGAATTTATTGAGAGTATAGAAAAAGTTGTGTAAATAAATCCTTCCGTGATAAAATATAAAG
>CAMXOP010000014.1 GCA_947245665.1 uncultured Clostridiaceae bacterium | reverse complement strand
CTTCTGCTATATTTTCATTTTGTTCTATTAATATATTTTTTTCTACATTTTCCCCCTCTATAACTGCTTCTTCAGTTTCTATTTTATCTTTTAGCTCTAATATAATCCTTTGCGCAGTTTTAGGGCCTATTCCTGGCAATGATTTTATTTTTGATAGATCATTAGTTATAACTGCTAATGCAAAACTAGATGGAGTTATATTTGAAAGTATCGTTATTGCTGATTTTGCTCCTATTCCACTTACTTGTAATAAAAGTTCGAACATACGAAGTTCTTCGTTTGTATTAAAACCATATAAGCTCATATCATCTTCTCTAACCCTTAGGTATGTATGAACTTTAACAGTTTCACTTATTTCTCCTATTTTCTCTATAGCAGTTTCTGACATAAATATTTTATATCCAACTCCATTTACATCAATTACAACATAACCTTTTGTTTTTACTTCTAAATTTCCTTTTATATATGCAAACATTATATTTACTCCTTATTTATTTAAAAAATTATTGACATCTGTTCATAAAAATTATGTAATATATGTAGAAAATGAGAACCTCAAATGTGGTTTATCATAATAAATTTAAAAAATATACCAAAACTGGGTAAGTTACAGATGTGTTTTTTATTGGTTTATTTTTGTTTGTAAATAATCATAACTAAAGCTGTAATCACGGCAAACTCAACAATAATAATTCCTATTAAAGAATAAAATAATATGTATATAATTGTTAATAAGTTTTGTTCTATCATACCCTCACTGCTTCGTTTGAGGCAAACTACATCTGCTTATTCTCTTTTTCTTTGATACTTAATATATAACATATATTTATAAAAAACAAGCGAACATTCAAAATTTATCCAAATTTTTGTTTTCTGTCAATTATAAAAAAGCATTGGCATATTGTCAATGCTTTTTATAATTCAATCTACCTTAATATACTCTACTTCACCTTCAAGTGTTAATTACAATATTTATTTTTCTTGAAAAGTTGTTTTCCCAATAACCATTCCTACCATATGAACAATTTTAGTAGAATTTCGTTGAGCTATACCTTTACCTATTGCCTTTCCTCCTACTGTAAGTGAGGCAACTATTGCACTTATTATAAATTGTAAATCAAATGTTAAACCAAATTTTTCTGTTATTTTAAATGTAACTAATGCAGATATTGAACCACTTAGTACTCCACATATATCACCTATAACATCTGCACATATATTTGCTACCTTTGCTGAATTTCTTATTAATTTTATAGATGTTTTTGCTCCCTGTATTTTTTTGCTTGCCTTCGCATGTAGTTCTTCTTCATTTGCAACAGTAACAGCTACACCAATTATATCAAATATAATTCCAACAAAAATAGTAATAATTAATATTAAAATTGCTGGAAATAGTTCTAATGCCGAAATTGCATTTGTTGATATATATGAAAAAACTATAGATAAAATAAAAGTAGTTACAAATACTGTTATAAACCACTTCAGGTCTGAGTTATCCTTTTTATTCTTTTCCTTTTTTGCCATTTATATTTTCTCCTTTTGGCATAAAAAAATTTTTAGATGGTAAAAGTCTAAGTAAATTTTACGGTTTAGGTCTAGAAGAATTTCTCTATTTTCTACTAAACATTACTATTTAGCCGTTTCCGTTTAAAGAAAATATCTCCTACTACTATGTATATGAGTAATAGACAGAAACTAGATCGCCACTCAAATCCGTACCTTAATCCATAGACTTCTATGCTTTTTAATTAAAGCAAACATTCTAGAAGTTTTCCTTAGGCATACTAAATCTATTGCTAGTCTTTTTTGCAGTAATAGTTTCATAACTCTTAAGTTTTACAACTTGAAAAATTAAAATTTGGCCAAATTCTAATTTTCTTATAAGCTAATCCCAGTATTACCACTCGAGACAGGCTACGCTATGCATTTTATGTCTTGGCATTCAGCATAGGTTACTCTTAAGTCTTTTTTCTCTAAAAGGTTCATTAGATTTTTTCCTTAAGCCTCCGCGAAAATAGGGAAATCTTATATATGCCATTATATAATACCCTAAGTTCTTACTCCCTGGATACACACAAAACTGGCATTTCGCGCATAAACAAGGAACTTCAACGATGTGCCCTTTAGTGGATTTTTAGCCCCACCCTCACAATAAATGTATGCTACTAGAATAATGCACCATCAGTTAGTATTATAGCACATTTTTCCATTTTTTCAAGTTATATTTTTCTTATTTTAATTCATTTTATATAATTTTTAAGCAAATTTTACCTAATTTTTAGATTTCTTATATTTTTTATTTTATTTTTATTATCTTATTTTGATTATTATAGCTAACTATATTTTATTAATTTTTTACTTCAATTATAGTTAAATTAACACCTATTTATAATTATTTAAAAGTTACATTCCAATTAAAAATATTTTTATAATGAAGTAGAGTAATATGTAAGAAATTCTAATATAAATATCAAATTACACTCATTAATTTATAAATTTTATATAAATATTAGGGCATAATTAGGTAAATTCTTATAAATATTTTTTAAGCTTATGTCCATAAAACAATATAAAATTACTTAAAATATATGAACAGTAACACTTTTTTTAATTTCAAAATAAAAATTACGTCAAAACTCTTGAATTTAATGTTAATATGTGCTATTATATTAAATAGTCAATTTTACAAAACTTATAGGAGGTGTAAAGAATATGGCAAAATGTGAAATTTGCGAAAAAACACTATCTCATGGAAATCAAATTAGTATTGCTCGTTCACACGTTAGTAGAAGAGCTACTAGAACTTTTAAACCAAATTTAAGAACAGTAAAAGCTATTGTAAATGGACAAACAAAAAAATTACATGTATGTTCAAAATGCTTACGTTCAGGTAAAGTAAATAGAGCTTAATTAAAATATATACTTAAAGTAGGATGCATACTACTTTTTAAATTTTTAGATTTCTTAAGAAATAGTAAAAATAAAATAGGTCAAATGAGGTGGATAATATATCCATTTGATTTGACCTATTTTATTTTTATATCCCTTTTTATATTTTCAAACTGCCCTTTTTAGTCTTTATTTCAAAAGGAGTGTCCCTTTTGATAATTTTTTTCGAAAAACGGGCGTCCCTTTTAGTCTTTAATTCCGAATATTAATTTTACGAATCCTCTTAAAAACTTTGGTACTTTTTTTACTACAATTGTCATTGTTTACCACTCTCCTTTTTATGTATTTAGCAAAATAGCCACATTAAACCTACTGCAAGTATGGCTATTCCTATTAAAAATAACCAACCTGTTACTGGAAGTAATAATACAAGTAAAACTCCTAGTCCTAGCCCTATTAAGCATACCCCTATTGTTCTTTTTAGTAATCTAAACATAATATATTACCTCCTTTATTTATATTATATTTTATTTTCTCTTTTTTGTTACTTCCATATTCTTTTTTACTTGAATTTATTGATGTTTTATGGTTTAATATTTATTGTAATAGGAGGTTTTTATGAATAATAATGATATTATTAAAATTATAGAAATATTAAAAAATACATACCCAGATGCTAAATGTAGTTTAGATTTTACAACTCCTTTTGAAATGTTAGTTGCTGTTATTTTATCTGCTCAATGTACTGATGAAAGAGTTAATAAAACAACACCTGCACTCTTTTCTAAATGTTCTACTCCTAAAGATTTTGTTGATATAGATATTT
The DNA here is from genome assembly GCA_947245665.1 of uncultured Clostridiaceae bacterium. GTDB lineage: Bacteria > Bacillota > Clostridia > TANB77 > CAG-508 > UMGS1663. The sequence continues at coordinate 22,487 of CAMXOP010000014.1, read as the reverse complement.
TAGAATTAGAAAACTTAATTCATCCTTGCGGTTTTTATAAGAATAAAGCTAAAAATATTAAAGCTACTGCTAAAATTATTGTAGATAATTATGATGGAAATGTTCCCCAAACTATGGAAGAACTTATGTCTCTTCCTGGTGTTGGTAGGAAAACTGCTAATGTTGTAATGTTAGAAGCTTTTAATATGCCACAGGGAATTGCTGTTGATACTCACTGCAAACGTATTTCTAATAAAATTGGATTTTCTAATGAAAAGGAACCTGAAAAAATTGAGAAAGATTTATTAAGAATTATTCCTAAAGAGTATTATAAAGATATGAATCATATTCTTATTTGGCATGGTAGGAATACTTGCATCGCTCGAAACCCTAAATGTGAAACATGTTCAATTAATAAATATTGTAAAGAATATAATAACACAAAAAAGTATTAATTCTTTATTTAACTGCTAACTGATAAAATGTTTTAACTGCTTATTGACTTTTACATTCTAAAGATATATATTTATTGAATAAATATTATAAAGGAGGATTAAGATGTTGAAAAACAAATGTAAAATTTTATTTCTATTAGTTGCTATTTTTGCTTTAGTTTCTACATTAAGTTTCGCAACTATAGAACCTAGAACATCTGACGATGATGGTATTATGCCTATTTCTGAGAGTGAGGAAAATACTGATGTAGAAAATATTAATAATGGTGAAAATATTTCTGAAGGTGAACCTTCTTCTGAATGGATTAATTCTGATTTATATCTTTCAGGTAATAAAGTAGAAATTAATCAAGTTGTTGATGGCAATGCCTTTGTTTTCGCAAATGAAGTCGTTGTAAAAGGTGAAATAGGTGGTAACTTATTTGTTTTTGCTAATAAGTTAAATATTGAAGGTGGATACATATATAATTCTTTATTTGCAGCTGCAAATGAAATTGTAATCAATGGTATTGTTTTCGATGCATATACTGTTTCAAGTAATTTTATTTTAGCAAATGATGGGTTTGTTTATAGAGATTTAAAAGTTTCTGCAAATACTTTAAACTTAAATGGTAAAGTTGGAAGAGATGCTTACCTTACTGCTGCTAAATATGACTTTAATAAAGAAAATGGTGCCCTTATTGGTGGTAACTTAAAATATTCTGCTTCTTCTGAATTAGATATTGCTGATGGTATAGTTAATGGTGAGGTAACTTATAATAAAGAAGAAATTAAAGAAGAATCTATGATTTCAAGAGTTTTCTCTTATATTTTTGATGCTATTAATGCATTAGTTTATACTTTTGTTGTTATTTTACTTGCTTTATGGTTAGCACCTAAATTTGTAGATAGAGTAACAAATATGAATACTACAAAAGCTTTTGTTTGCTTAGGTAGTGGTATTGTTATTCCAGTAGTTACTATATTTACTTTATTACTTCTTCTATTAAGTATTGTATGTACACACATCGCTTTAGCAATTACTTTCTTGTTTATAGCAATTTGTATGTCTGGAACAGCTTTTGCAAGTATATACTTTGGTTCACTTCTTACAAAATTTGCAAAATGGGATGGAAAAATAAAATTTGTTTTAGCAAGTTTAATTTCTGCATTAGCAATTTGGGCTATTAGCCAAATACCATACATTGGTGGAATATTCGGTTTATTAGTAGCTCTTTTCGGAATTGGTATTTTATTTGTAAATGCCATATATAGAAAAGAAAATGTTGAAGAGCAAATTGTAGAAAAAATATAATATAAATTATAACCAAAATATAAAAATGAGAGTTCACATTGATAAAGTAAACTCTCATTTTTATATTTTAATTATAATTTATTATCTATATAATTACCCATCCATATATATTCCTCATCTGTATTATGTGTTTTTATAAATTATACCACAAAAAAATACGTCAAAAAATCTATTTTCTAGATGCTAAATAAATATAAAGTTATAGTAACATATTTTATAATTGCTTCTTATTGATAAAGTATATTCTATTAGATCTAAATTCTTTATTTTCCTATTAATTATTTTTTACATTTTTTATTGCTTTTCCAAAATCTTCTGAATTTATTATATAGCTTCCTGCAACTATAATATTGGTTCCTGCTTCTATTACTTGTTTTGCATTTTTCTCATTTATCCCGCCATCTACTTGTATATCTACTTCATATCCATTTTCATAAATAAATTTATTTAGCTCAGCTATTTTATTTAATGTTTCTGTTAATAACTCTTGGCCACCATTTCCTGGTTCTACTGTCATTATTAATACTTTATGAATGTATGGTAAGTATTCATATACTTTTTCTATAGCTGTTTTTGGATTAATTGCTATTCCTACTTTGCAATTATTTTGCTTTATATATGATATTTGTTTTAATACTTCCATTTCACTTTTACATGCTTCTATATGGAAAGTTATACAATTTCCCCCCATATCTATATAATCTTTTACATATTCTTCAACATTATTTACCATTAAATGAACATCTAATGGTATGTTACTCACACTTTTTATACTTTCTGTGTATCTTCTCATTCTTTCAGAAGTATTATTTTTTACAAATTTTCCATCCATTACATCTATATGAAAATAGTCTGTTTTGGCGACCTCTAAGTCATAAATAGTTTTTATAATATTTTCATCATTGGCATTTAATAAAGATGTACTTATTTCTACCATCTATGTGCCTCCTTATCTTTTAATTCATTATATATTTTGCAAAACCTTTCATATCTTTCTTTAGATATTTTACCTTGTTCTAATGCCTTTTTTATACCACAATTTTCTTCCTTTATATGTGTACAACCTACAAATTCACATTCATTTGTGTATTTTTTTAAATCTATAAAATATTTGTCTAAATTATTACTTTCAATTTCTGTAATTTCAAAACTTGAAAAGCCTGGAGTATCTGCAACATATGTGTTTTCGTCTATCTCATATAGTTTAATATCTGTTGTAGTATTTTTTCCCTTTTTATTTTTTGTACTTATTTCTCCTTCTTTTGTTACTTCTTTATCAAATATCGCATTTATTATTGTAGATTTTCCGCACACCAGAGTTTCCTGAAAATGCACTTATTTTTCCTTTTAACTCTTTTTTTATTTCGTCTATTCCATTTTTTTCTATTGCATTTGTTAATATTACTTTATATCCAACTTTTTGGTATACTTCTTCTATATCCATATATATGTTAGCTAAATCTATTTTATTTAAAATTATAATTGGCTTTATGTTTAAGCTTTCTGCATAGCATATTTGTTTATCTAACATTAGTAAATCTGGTTTTGGATGTTTGGTTGATACTACAAATAGTATTTGAGAGATATTTGCTATTTTAGGCCTTTTTATATATGTTTCTCTTTCTAATATTTTGTTTATAACCGCATTCTTTCCCTGTGTAACCTCTATTTCTACTCTATCCCCAACAACTGGCTTTAGTTCATCTTCCTTTTTAAACTTTCCCCTTGCAACCGCTTCATATATTTCATTATCACACTGTATTTTATATAAGTTCGATATATTCCCTACTATTAAACCTTGCATATTTCTCCTTTAATTTTTATCTTTTATATTATTTACTATATAACATTTTTTCTAAAAAAACAAGTCAATATAAAATAATTTAAGTTCCCAAAAGTGACAGATTCCTCATTTGGAAACGTCCCTAATGGGAACTTAATTCTAGCTTTTATTCAAATGTACATGTTGTTGTAGAATTCATATTTATTTCTTTTGTTCCTTTTAGTACATCATCTATATATACTTTTATTGTTATTGTTCCTTTGCTACTAAATTTTGCTGTTATGTTTGTTGTTGTTTTTGGTTTCTTTTCATTATATATTGTATCATTTCCTGCTACTATTTTTATTTGTGCATCTTCTATTATCTCATTTCCATCTTCATCTTTTTTTGGTGTATAATTTAAAATAGATTTTACGTTTACATTTACTGTTCCTTGTTTCATTTCTTCTATTTTATTTACTGTTATTGTTACTGTTGTCCCTTCGTCTACTGATTTTCCTACATCTATACTTTGTTTTAGTACTGTTCCTGCATTTTTTGTAGTGTCTTCTTCATATACTACTTCTACTTTTAATTTTGAATCTGTTAATTCTTTTCTTGCTTGCTCTTCTGTTTTTCCTATTACATAAGGAACTGATACTTGTGCTTTTGCCTTACTTACTGTAAGTGTTATTGTTGTTCCTGCTTCTACTTGTTTATCTTTTTCTATGCTTTGTTTTAATACTATTCCTTCTTCTACTTTTGTACTTTCTTCTTCTACTGTTTCTATAACTAGCGATGCATCTAAGTCTTCTAATATTTTCTTTGCATTTTCTATTTTTTCGCCTTCAACTTTTGGCATTACTACTATCTTTGTTCCTTTACTTATAACTATTTCAAATTTTGTGTTCTCTTTTATCGTATAATTTTTTCTGTATTTTGGATTTTGTGATATTACTTTTCCTTCTTCTATTTCATTGTCATATTCTTCGCCAGTTATTTCGTAAGTGAATTTTGTATCTTTAAATAAGTCTTTTATTTCTTGTTCTGTTTTTCCTGTTAATTCTGGAATTAATACATCTTTTACTGTTCCAAAATCCATTAAGAATTTTGTAATAAATATTGTTAGTACAAATAGTATTATACATGCTAATATCATTGCTGGTATCTTTGCTTTGGGATGTTTTTCAAAGTATTGTTTTATTTTTCCTTTTTTCTTTTTCTCACTTTTTTCATACTTCTCTTCTGGTATTGTATTTATTACTTGTGTACGTTCAAATCCTTCATTTTCTTGAACAAAATTCCCTTCTGGATTTTTTAGCGCTACACTTAAATCTTTTATCATTTCTGTTGCTGATGCATACCTTAAACTTGGTTCTTTTTGCATTGCCTTTATTATAATTTGATTTATTGCAAATGGTATTCCTGGATTTAATTTTATTGGCTCTATTGGCTTTTCTTGCATATGTTTTAATGCTACTGAAACAGGTGTATCTGCATCAAATGGTACTCTTCCTGTAAGCATTTCATACATTACTATTCCTAAAGAATATAAATCAGATTTAGCATCTGTAAATCCTCCCTTTGCATGTTCTGGTGAGAAATAGTGTACAGAACCAATTGTTGTTCCAAAAGCTGTTATTGTAGAATTTGATACTGCTTTTGCTATTCCAAAGTCTGTAACTTTTGCTATTCCATCTTCTGTTATTATAATATTATGAGGTTTTATATCTCTATGCACTATATTGTTTTTATGTGCTGCTTCTAATGCTGCTGCAATTTGTATTGCTATATTTACAGACCATTTCCAAGGTAATGCCCCATCTTCATTTATTATTTGTTTTAATGTTTTCCCTTGTATTAGTTCCATTACTATATAATATATATTGTCTTCATGACCTACATCATATACAGATACTATATTTGCATGTGTTAGTCCTGCTGCTGATTGTGCTTCTGCATTAAATCTTCTAATAAATTCTGTATCTGTTGTGTATTCATCTTTTAATACTTTTACAGCTACATAACGGTTTAGTACATGACATTTTGCTTTATATACTGTTGCCATTCCTCCATTACCTATTTTTTCAATTATTTCGTATCTACTTCCTATAAATTTACCTATTAAATTCATAATATTCTCTCCTTTGGCGTTTTTACAGTACTTCAAATAAGTACTTATTTTATTACAATTGCAGTTATATTATCATATCCACCATTTTCATTAGCTATTTCTACTAACTTTGTTGGTGCATTTTCACAGTCTTGTTTTATTATTTCATATATTTTTTCTTCTTTTACCATATTTGTTAAACCGTCTGAACATATAAGTATTATATCATCTTTTACAAAACCTTTTACTGTTACATCTGGTTCTACAAATAGTGTACATCCTAATGCCTTTGTTAGCATATTTTTCTTTGGATGATTTATTGCCTCTTCTTTTGTTATTGTTCCATCTTTTACTAGTTTTTCTACATAACTATGGTCTGTAGTCAATTTTCTCAAAATTTCTCCTCTTATTCTATAAGTTCTACTATCTCCTACATGTCCTATATATGCTCTATTATTATATAATAAACAAACTTCTAAAGTAGTACCCATACTTTCTAATTCTTTGTCTTCCTTAGATTTTTCATATACTACCATATTTGCATATTCCATAGCACTTTTTATTAATTTTAGCAATTCTTCTTTATTTTTTATTGTTGTTTCAAAATTACTTTCTATATAATTTTTGGCTGAAATTGTAGCAAGTCTACTTGCTATTTCTCCTCCTTTATATCCACCCATCCCATCTGCTAATATGTATATATTTATTTTACTATCTTTTGGTGATATGTAGTAGTAATCTTGATTCATTTCTCTTGCTTTCCCTATATCAGATTTTGCAAAAGCTTCCATTCGTTCCTCCTATATTTGATTTGGGTTTGTAATTGGATATTAGTGTATTTTTTCAAAATATTTACCCTATTTTCCAACTTTTAGCTTCAATCTTATAAATTCTTCCTTCTTAATTGCCCACATGCCGCATCTATGTCTGAGCCTAGCTCTCTTCTTATTGTAGCTACTATTCCATGGTCATTTAAATAGTCTCTAAATTTTATTATATTTTCATTTGAGCTTTTGGTAAATTTACCATTCTCTATTTTATTTATTGGTATTAAATTTACATGGCATAACATTCCTTTTAATAGTTTTACTAACTCTTTTGCATCACTTAGGTTATCATTATTATCTTTTGCTAATGCATATTCAAAAGATATTCTTCTATTTGTTATTTTTATATAGTCTTTACATGCTTTCATTAATTCTGCTATATTATATCTGTTATTTACTGGCATCATTGTACTTCTTTTTTCGTCATTTGTAGCATGTAATGAAATTGATAATGTACATTGTATATTTTCTTTTGCTAAGTCGTATATACGTGGAACTAACCCACTTGTTGACACACTTATATGGCGTGCTCCTATGTTTAAGCCTTTGGGGCTATTTATAATTCTTATAGCTTTTATTACATTATCATAATTATCTAATGGCTCTCCTATTCCCATAAATACTATATTTGATATTTTATCTCCAATATCTTGCTCTACAGCTAATATTTGTTCTACTATTTCACCGACTGGTTAAACTTCTTACAAATTTTATTCCTGTTGAAGCACAAAACTTACACCCCATTTTGCAGCCTATTTGGCAAGATACACATATAGTTTTTCCATGATGATATTGCATTAATACTGTTTCAATTGCATTTCCATCTAATACATCAAATAAATACTTTTTTGTTCCATCTGATGATTCTTGTTTTTTTATTATATTATAATTACACATGCTATAATTTTCTTTTAGTTTTTCTCTCAACTCTAAAGATAAATTAGTCATGTCATCAAATTCTTTTACTTTATCAACATATAACCATTTAAAGATTTGTTCTGCTCGAAATGGCTTTTCCCCTAAGCTTTTTAATTCTTCTTTTAATTCTTCTATATTATAATCTTTTATATTCTTCATAACTTTGCCTTTTTATTTATTAATTTACTTTCAATTCTTTATTTCTGTATAGTTAGTTTATATCATAATGCATATTATTTTTCAATACTTTTGTATTATTTTAAACTATATATAATATAAAGTTATATGTTCACTTATATATTAATATTTATTAGTTTTTATAATTTCTGATTTTTCAAAAACTTTCTATATTTAACTTTTATTATATTAAATTTTGTGCTATACTTATATTTATGCAATATAAATTATATAGAAGGTGTTTATATGGATAGATTTGAAGAAACAAGAAAAGCCCGGATTACTTGGTATTTTGGGTAATATTTTTTTATTAATTATTAAGGGAACAATTGGATTTTTAACTAACAGCCAAGCCATGATTGCTGATAGTGCTAATAGTGCAAGCGACATTTTTGCATCAATTATGACTTTTATTGGCAATAAAATAGCCAGTGAACCTAAAGATGATTCTCATAACTTTGGACATGGAAAAGCAGAATATATATTTTCATTATTTATTAGCCTTTCTATGATAGTAGTTGCTGCGAAATTATTATTTGACTCAGTTTATTCACTTATACATCAAAACTTTATGGAATTTTCATGGGTGCTAGTGTTAGTTTGTATTATTACAATTATCATTAAATTTCTCTTATTTTTATATACAAATAAACTTTGTAAAAAATATGATAATATTCTTTTAGAAGCAAATAGTAAAGATCATAAAAATGACTGTATTGTAACTACTTTTACTTTAATATCTGTTCTAGCTACATTATTTAAAGTTTATTGGCTAGATGGTATTGTTGGAATAGGTATTTCTATTTGGATTGTAATAACTGGTGTTAAAATATTTTTAGAAAGTTACAATGTTTTAATGGATAAATCGTTAGATGAAGATACTAAGGATTTAATCCTAAATATAATTAGAAATTATGATGATATTCAAAGTGTAACTAATTTGTATTCTACTCCTGTTGGTTATCAATATATGGTCGTTTTAACTATATATGTTGATGGCAATATGTCTACTTTTGATAGTCATGAATTAGCTGACAAATTAGAAAATGATATTACAAATTTAGATAAAATTTATAGTACTATTATACATGTTAATCCAATATAATAATTACTATTAAATTGTTTGAAAATTTTATTTACAAATAGGTTATCCTACAATTAATCTTTAAAAATTTTATATCCTAATTTCGAAACAATTAGAGAATATTTTACCATTATAGTAGTAGAATATTCTCTATTTTGTACTTATTTTCTATATAAGTGGACTTCAAATTTTTTGCATTTTAATTTTAAGCTCTCCTTATTGTAACTGACTAATAATTAAATATTTAAACATTTTCCTACAAAATTTGACTTATTATTAAAAATGTTTTATAATTTAATTATAGTAATTTGATTATGTCTTTCATAAAGAGGGAGTGATAATATGTTAAATGGTACTCGGCAATATATTCCTCAAGAATTTGGAATTCAAATTATCGAAAGATATGGATGGATAGATAACGTTTATTTAATTCTTAACAATGATTACAGCAATCCTATAAGTTTGGAGTGGTCTGGTCGTGTTGTTATGAAAAATGGAGTTCGCTATAGTCTTTTCTCTACAGTATGTGACTTAGGTGAGTATCCTGTCAATCTTGATGATTATAATTCTGTTCAATTTTTCTATAGTATTAATGGATGTGAAAAAGCATCAAGAGTTGAAACGTTTTATATCTATTCAGATTAAAAAAGCTCCCTATATTATAGGGAGACTTTTTTAATTTATAACTATATTTCCTTCTTCATCAATATCTATACTAACAATTTTATTTTGTTTTATATTTCCTTCTAAAATACCTTCTGCAATTTTATCTTCCAACATATTTTGAATTGCTCTTTTCAAAGGACGTGCTCCAAAGTTCGTATCTATACCATTTTCCAATATTTTGTCCTTTACTTTTTCACTAATATTTATTTTTATATTTTGCTTTTCTAAGCGTTCATGTACTTGTTTTAGCATTATATCTATTATTTGTTTTATTTCTTCTTTTTGCAATTTGTGGAATACTATTATTTCATCAATACGATTTATAAATTCTGGTCTAAACTCTTTTTTTAGCTCTTGCATAACATCCTTTTTAGTATTTTCATATTCCTTTTTAGTCTCTTCATTTGCATTTTGAACAGTTGCAAATCCTAAATATTTCTTATCTGTAATTAATCTTGCGCCTATATTTGATGTCATTATAATTACTGTGTTTTTAAAGTCAACTGTTCTACCATTACTGTCTGTTAACCTTCCATCATCTAATATTTGAAGTAACATATTCATAACATCTATGTGGGCTTTTTCTATTTCGTCAAATAAAATAACTGAATATGGATTTCTTCTAATTTTTTCTGTTAATTGGCCTCCTTCATCATATCCTACATATCCTGGGGGTGACCCTATCAACTTAGATACACTATGTGCTTCCATAAATTCAGACATATCAACTCTTATCATAGAATCTTCTTTTCCAAAAAGGGTTTCTGCTAACGCTTTAGAAAGCTCTGTTTTGCCTACACCTGTTGGTCCTAAAAATAAGAATGAACCTATTGGACGATTTGGATCTTTTAGTCCTACTCTTCCCCTTCTTATAGCCTTGCTTACAGCTTCTACTGCTTCATTTTGCCCAATTACTCTTTTATGAAGAGAGTTTTCTAAGTTTTTAAGCTTTTCATTTTCATCTTGAGTTAATTTCTTTGCTGGTATTCTGGTCCAACTAGCTATAACTTCTGCAATATCTTCCTCATTTAAAGTTATAATTGACTTACTATTTTTATTCTCCCATTTTTTCTTCTCTTTTTCTAGTTTCTGTTCTATTTCATGTTGATTATCTCTTAATTTAGCAGCTTTTTCAAAATCTTGTGTATGAACAGCATCATCTTTTTCCTTTATAATTTTCTCTAATTTATCTTCTATTTCCTTTATATTATCTGGCTGTGTATATGCTTTTATTCTTACTTTAGAAGCCGCTTCATCAATTAAATCTATTGCTTTATCTGGTAAAAATCTATCATTAATATATCTTACAGAAAGTTCAACTGCAGCCTTTATCGCTTCTTCTGTAATTTTCACATTATGATGTGCCTCATACTTATCTCTTATTCCTTCCAATATTTTTATAGTATCTTCACTTGTAGGCTCTACAACAGTAACAGGGCTAAATCTTCTTTCTAATGCACTATCCTTTTCTATGTATTTTCTATATTCATTTAAAGTAGTAGCACCTATAACATTAACCTCTCCTCTAGCTAATAAAGGTTTTAGAATATTTGCAGCATCAACTGCTCCTTCTGCTGAACCTGCACCAACAATAGTATGAATTTCATCTATAAATAAAATAACATCTCCTGCTTTTTTCACTTCATTTAAGCACTTCTTAATTCTTTCTTCAAAATCTCCTCTATATTTTGCACCAGCTACCATACTAGAAATATCAAGGCTTACCACTCTTTTTCCTTTTAACAATTCAGGTACATCTTCAGCAACTATTTTTTGTGCCAAACCTTCAACAACAGCTGTTTTTCCAACACCTGGTTCACCAATTAAACAAGGGTTATTTTTTGTTCTTCTTGAAAGAATTTGAATAACTCTCTCTATTTCCTCTTTTCTTCCTATAACAGGATCTAACTTACCTTCTAAAGCTTGTTTTGTTAAATCGCTTCCAAATTGATTTAAAGTATTCGTTTGATTGTAGCTTCCTGAAGCTTTATGGTTAGAATTCTTATTACTTCCCAAAGTGACATCCTCATCACTTAAAACTTTCATAATTTCATTATACAATTTTTGTGGCTCTACATTTAAATCTAGCATTATTCTAACTGCAACACTATCTCCTTCACGCATAATTCCAATCAATAGATGTTCAGTTCCTATATAATCATTTCCCTGTTTTTTAGCCTCTCTAAAACTATTTTCAATAACTCTTTTAGTTCTAGGAGTAAAGCCTACACTTGTTTCAATTCCATTTATAGTATCTTTATTAACTCCAATTAAAATTTCAATTTCCTGAATGACCTTTTCTGGAGTAATACCTTGATTTTCCAAAACCTTACTTGCAATACCAGCTCCTTCTTTTATCAATCCATATAAAAGATGTTCTGTCCCAATATAATTATGACCAAGTTCAACAGCTACTTTATTAGCAGCCTCCAACGCCTTCTCTGCACGTTTAGTAAATTTATATATCATAAATCAAAAATCTCCTTTCAACAAATTCAACCAAAAGGGACGTCCTTTTTTCGAAAATTTTCACTAAAAGTGACACTCCTTTTAACTTTAGTAATATGTATTTATAACTAAGGAGTGTCCCTTTTAGTAATTTTTTCTGAAAAAAGGACGTCCCTTTTGGTTGATTTATTTTACAATTTCTTTTATTATTTCACACCTTTTTATATCTCTATCATAGGCATTTAATAATTTCCCTGTATATTTCTGTAAGTTTGCAGGCTTTGTATATATTTCTAGTTTTTTTATTTTCAAATCGTTTAGCTCTTTTATTATTCCTAAATCTGTACCTAATTTTACATCGGAAAGTAGCTCTACACATTCATCTGAATTTAATTTTACTGCATTTGTTAATATTCCATATGACCTATATACTCTATCTTCTAATTCTACTTTATTTTTTGCTAAATTATTTCTTGCTAGTCTTTCTTGCTCTATTACCTTTTTTGTTATATTTTCTAAATTTTTTATTATTTCTTCTTCTGTTATTCCTAAGGTTTGATTATTAGATATTTGGTACATGTCTCCCTTAGTTTGACTTTCCTCTCCATATATTCCTCTTATTGTCATTCCGAAATTACTTACTATATAAAGTATTTTGGAAATATTGCCTGTCAATTTTAGTGCTGGCAAGTGTACCATTACAGATGCTCTTAATCCTGTACCTACATTTGTTGGACATGCTGTTAAATATCCATATTCCTTATTAGATGAAAAATGTAATACTTCATCTAATTTCTCATCTATTTCTTTGGCTAAATTCATTGTGTTTTTTATTTCTAAACCGCTATTAAATATTTGTATTCTTATATGATCTTCTTCATTTATCATTATACAAATATTTTCTTCATCATTTATAATTATTCCGCTTTCTTCTTCATTTTTATTTGATATGATATTAGGACTTATAATATGTTTTTCTACTAATGTTAGTTTTGTTATATCATCCATATCTCTAATTCTTAAAAATTTTAACCCATAACCTATACTTGGTGTAATAGTTTTAATTTTATTTATTAATTTTTCTATGTCTTCTTTCGAAATTTTCTGTTTAAATGGTAGCCCCTTTATATTCCTAGCTAATCGTATTCTTGAGCTTACTACCACATCAGATTCTTTTCCACTATCTAAATACCAATTCATGTTTTCCTCCTTATATTAGGATATCAGAATTCGGATGTAAAATTCCAAAATATAGAGTAGTTTCTTTTAAGTAAAGATAACATGTAATTTTATCTACTGCTATATATTCTGACTTCTATTTTATTCTTTTTATCTCATCTCTTGTTTTTGCAGCATCTTCGTAGCGTTCTTCTTGTATTTCTTTTTTTAGCCTTTCTTGCAATTTTTCTATTTTCTCTTCTTTGTTTTTTTCTTTTTCTATATTAGTATTATTTTTCTTTTCTTGTTCTGAGTTATCCACAACTTGGAAATTTTTTGCCCCGTCCCTAAAGTTTCCAATTCTTCCTATATGTCTATTTGTTCCATGTATGTTTTTTAGTAGTGGATCTAGTCTTGTTTTGAATGTCTCATAACAGTTTTCACATCCAAATTTTGCTGTTTCTAAGAATTCTTCATATGTCATATTACATTGTGCACATGTTAGCGTTTCTGGTTTTATTATATTTGGTATGTTTTCCTCATATATATCTAACATGTCTCCTAAAAAACTTGAAAAATTGATTGGCATATTTAAGTTTATTTTTTCTATCCCTAGCTCTTGTGAACATTTTTCACATAGGTTCATTTGCTTTTTTACTCCATTTATTATTTGGGTATATCTTATATTGGCCTCATTTTCTCCACAATTTTGACAGTTCATATAAATCACTCCTTTTTTAGTTTTATATGTTAATGTCAGAAGTTACATTTTTACAAAAGTTATATGAAGAATTTCTTCATTTTTGTCTATATTTTATCTTGTATTTTCTGACTTTCGCTTTCTGACTTCTAATTTAGTCTATTAGATTTAATAACATATTTTTAAATATTTTTGCCCTTAATATATCTTTTGTTGGTTGAGTTACTGTTAGTACATTATTACTGGTTGCTACTTTTAAAAGTTTTGCTTGGCTTTCTTCTATCATATTATATGATAAGAAATTACTTATGAATATATCTGCTTCTTGTGCTGTTAGTGTCTCTCCAATGTTATTTATGATATGCATGAAATAATTACTTTTTGTTATATTTATTTTCTTTATTTTTATGTGGCCTCCGTCCTCCTCTTTTACTTTCTACATAATATCCTTGTGATGGTTTGAATCGCGTTGATATTACATAGTTTATTTGTGATGGTACACAATTAAATTGCTCTGCTAAGTCATTTCTTTGTATTTCTATATATTCTTCATCTTCTGTAAATAAATCTTTGATAAATTCTTCTATCATATCTGATATTCTCATTTATTAGTGCTCCTTTATTTGATTTTGACTTTCTTTGACCTATAAATATATTATATACTTTTTTTTATTTATGTCAATACTTTTATTGGCTTTTTTTATATTTTTAATATAATATATATTATGTTTTACTATAAAATACATAAGGAGGGATTACTATGAAAAAAAACTGGTAAGACCTATTATCAAATAAAACAATGTTTTATTTGATAATAACCTTAAGAGAGCCCTGAAAATTTAAGGCTCTCTTTTCTTTGTAATTTTATCCATCTTTTTTGCATTTTGTTTTTGTTTTTCAATAGTAATCCATGCAAAATATGATGACACAAATTCTCCATATTTTGTTGTGTCTTCTATATCATTATAATTTTTTTTATCTTCACTCATAATAAACACCTCATTTTTATTTTGTTCTTTTATTTAATAAAGTATTCTTTTTCGTGTTTATTTTACAAATTGTTTTTTTGTTTTTCTAAAAAAATACCTCTTATACAAAATTTTTCCAGTTTATTTTAACTTTTTTTGAACATTATATATATTGTGAAAACATTATATTTTTGTTTTTACGTATATACACATTCTAGGAGGTGAAAGAAAATGACAAATTCAAATAGTAAAGTAGTTCCAGAAGCTAGAGAAGCTTTAAACAAATTCAAATATGAAGTTGCTAGCGAAGTTGGTGTAACTCTAAAAGATGGTTACAATGGTGATTTATCTTCAAGAGATGCTGGTAGAATAGGTGGTAACATGGTTAAGAAATTAATCGAAACTGCTGAAAGACAAATGGCTGGTAAATAGTTATATTTAATTTAAAATAAAATTTTAGAAAAACAGGAATTTATTTTTTGACTTTCTACATAAGAAGAAAGACAGGAAACAAGTTCCTGTCTTTCTTTCTATTTTGCCTCGCATGTGTATTCTTTTTCTTCGAAAAAAAATGTTGATGGATTATATCCAATATTCTGAATTTCTTTTACTACTTCATGAGCATCATCAATGGTACCAGTTAATATACAAATTTTCTTCATTTCAGTCATATATACAAAATTGACTTTTTCTACTTCTGTTTTTATTACAGGCCGCCAGAACTCATCAATTTCTATTGATATATGCAACTTTGCCAAATGCCCTACAAGCTGTTTTCCATCTGTTTTTTCTAAAACAATTCCAATCTTCCTTGTCTTCATTTTTTTCTCCTTATTAAAAAAGAAATAATTTAATATGTTCCTTTTCTATTATAATATATTTTACATAAAAAATCAACATTTTCTAAAAATTTCCAGTTTATTTTTTTCCTATTTGAGCAATATATATAATGAAATCTAAATTTTTCAGGAGGTGAAAAAAATGACAAATTCAAACAATAAAGTAGTTCCAGAAGCTAAAGAAGCTCTTAACAAATTCAAATATGAAGTTGCTAGCGAAGTTGGTGTAACTTTAAAAGATGGTTATAACGGACACTTATCTTCAAGAGACGCTGGAAGAATTGGTGGTAACATGGTTAGAAAATTAATACAACAAGCTGAAAGCCAAATGAAATAAGAATATTAAAATTGAAATAAATAAAGCCTTGCTATGCAAGACTTTATTTATTTTGTTTATTATTTTCTATGCTTCTGGTTCTACTAAACCGAAGTTTTTGCTATCTTTTAATTTATATATTACATTTACTTTCCCTGTTTCTATATTTATAAATGCTAAGAAATTGTTTTTTGGTTTTCCTTCTAATTCTAATTTTGCATCTTCTGGTGCCATTGGTTTTATACTGTAATATATTGTTTTTATTATTTCATTTTCTATTTCGTTTTGTGGTTCTATACTATTTATTGCTTCTTTTAATCTGATTGAATCTGACATATTTTGTTTTTCTTTTTTAGTTTTCATTTTTCTTATTTGTCCTTCTAAAATGTCTATATCTTTATCTATTGAAGCATATAAGTCTCTATGTGCTGTTACTGCTCTGAATGTTTCCCCAGCAGCTGTTACATGTAATTCTGCAACTTGCTCATTTCCTTCTGCTTTTATTGTTGCTATTACTTCAATGTCTTCTCCAAAATATTTTTCTAACCTTTCAATTTTTCTTTCAACATATTCTTTTATAGAATCTGTTGCCTTTAGTTCTTTTCCTGTTATTTTTATGTTCATAAAAATCGCTCCCTTCATTTTGATCTTTTGTTAAAATTACTCTGTTATAATTATATTATAACTTGTTTTGGAAAATTTTTCAAACATTTTTTATTATTTTTAATATTTTCTATAATTTTTTTTAGTTTTTTAATACATTTTTTAATAAACTATTGCAAATTTTGCCTTTTTATGGTAGAATTTTATTTGCTATATTTAAAAATAACTATTGAGGAGGTGCAAAAAATGCCAAATATTAAATCAGCTATAAAAAGAACAAGAGTTATCGAAAAGAAAACTTTAAAAAATAATATGATTAAATCAGGTTATAGAACAGCTGTTAAAAAATTTGAACAAGCAGTAGAAGCTGGTAAAGTAGAAGAAGCTACAACTTTATTTGCTGAGGCTACTAAAAAAATAGACCAAGCTTGTACAAAAGGTGTTATAGTAAAAAACACAGCTGCTAGAAAAAAATCAAATTTAGCTAAAAAATTAAATGCTATAAAAGCTTAAGTTTATAAAAAATTGTGCACAGTTTTTTATAAAGATAAAAGCAAATTTAGAAATTTTATTTCTAAGTTTGCTTTTTTATTATTTTACTTCCTCACTTGTTTCATATAAACTATCTACACACATATCAATGTCATTACTCCATGAAATAGTTCCAAAAGTTAAATATAACTTCATACTCGCCAAAGAACGCATGAAAATGTGGTTGATTATTGTCGTCATAACACATTCTTATTACAATGTCATAACGCATTCTTATTACAATGCCATAAAACATACTTTTTGTAGGCATAAATTTTCTCCTTTCGTATTATAACATTTTATTTTTTCATACATTTTTAAATATTTTTATTTATTGGCAAATATTTAAAAGACTTTTTAAATATTGGAGAATTAAAATCATATATATTATAGCATTTTTCTTACATAATTTAGAAAAATATATCTTCAAATTACGACTTTATCTTCCATAAATTACATTTGATTTTGATTTTATTTTATGTTAACATATATTTATAAGATATTAAAACGTAAGAATATAGAAAAGTGAGGTATATTTATGAAATTTATAAATATTTTATTAGATAAAATTAAAAATTTAGATTCAAAAGTTGTTAAAGTAATGAAAGCTGGCTTTATTTTTTCTTTTATAGTTTGTATACTTTCAAGTATGATATTGCTTACATATGAAGCCTTTTATAGTCTACCAACTTTATTTTACATAGGAATTTCTTTATTTAGAACATCTTTAAGTTTTGCAGTGGCCTTTTTTATTTGTGGAATTGTGTTTGACACAGTTCAAAAGGAAATAAGTTAAATAAATACGAAAAAAAAGAAAAATTTGGGTTCACTTCAAACACACCAAATCTTTCTTTTTTCTTTATTTCTTTAATTCTTCTATAAACATTTTATTAAGCATTTGTGGATTTGCTTTTCCTTTTGTTTCTTTCATTGCTTGGCCTACTAAGAAACCTAGTGCTCTATCTTTTCCTGCCTTATAGTCTGCTACTGATTGTGGATTTGCTTCTAGTATTTTCTGTACTACTTCTTTTATTGCACCTTCATCTGATATTTGTATCCAGCCTTTTTCTTTTATTATTTCTTCTGGATCTTTTGGATCTTCAAATAACTCTTCTATTACTTTTTTTCCTATTGCGCTACTAATTGTTCCTTTCTCTATTAGCATAATCATTTTTGCTAGTTGCTCTGAAGTAAATGGTATTTCTTCTGCTTCTATTTCTTTTTCATTTAAAATTCTTGAAACATCTGATAATAACCAGTTTGCTGCTAGTTTATGATTTTTACAAATATTACTTGTTTCTTCAAACATATTTGATAAATGTTTTGAAGCTGTAAGTAAGTTAGCTTCCTTTTCTGATAAACCAATTTCATTTATATATCTTGCTTTTCTACTTTCTGGTAGCTCTGGTAAGTTATTTTTTATATTTTCTATATATTCAGTTGATAGTCTTATTGCTACTAAATCTGGGTCTGGAAAATAACGGTAATCTTGTGCATCTTCTTTATCTCTCATTGAGAATGTTTTCCCTGATACATCGTCCCATCTTCTTGTTTCTTGTGCTATTTTTCCACCATCTTCTATTATCTCTATTTGTCTATCTGCTTCATATTCTATCGCTCTTACTATACTTCTAAATGAACTCATATTTTTCATTTCTGTACGCGTTCCAAATTCTTGTGCTCCTTTTTTTCTTACAGAAAGATTTATATCTGCTCTAAATGAACCTTCTTGCATTTTACAGTCTGATACTTCTATATATTCAAATATAGATTTTAGTTTTCTTAAATAGTTTTCAGCTTCTTTACTACTACGTATATCTGGTTCTGATACAGTTTCTATTAGTGGCACTCCTGCTCTATTTAAGTCTACTAAACTTCCTCCTCCAAATTCATTATGATTTAGTTTTGCCGCATCATCTTCTATATGTATACGAGTTATTCCTATTTTTTTCTCTTTACCTTCTTCATCTTCTATTTCTATAAAACCTTTTTTACAAAGTGGCTTATCAAATTGAGATATTTGATATGACTTTGGAGTATCTGGGTAAAAATAATTTTTTCTATCATTTTTACTATTTCTCTCTATTTCACAATTTGTAGCAAGCCCTGCTTTTACTGCATATTCTACGACTTTCTCATTAAGTACTGGTAAGGCTCCTGGCATTCCCATACAAACTGGACAAACATGCGTATTTGGTTCTGCTCCAAATTCATTTGAGCAACTACAAAATATTTTTGTTTTTGTAGAAAGCTCTGCATGTACCTCAAGTCCTATTACTATTTCATAGTCTTCTCTTGACATCTATTGTTTCCTCCTTTATATGAAGTGTATACTATTTAATTTTCACTCTTCACTTTTAACTATTCATTTAAGCCTTTTCTTCTATGTGCGGGTAGACACAAGGCCCCCCTCCCTTACATTTTATTTCTATTCTAAGTTCTTTCCAAATGTGCCCATACAGCACTGTAAGTATTTTTATGCTTTCTTAAATTCTGGTTTATAATTTTCACTAAATTTTACAGCTTGTTCAAATGTATATGCTACATTTAGTAATGTTTCTTCACTAAATTTTTGCCCTATTAATTGCATTCCTATTGGCATTCCTTGTTTATCTACTCCACATGGAATTGATATTCCTGGAAGACCTGCTATGTTTACTGATACTGTACATATGTCTGCCAAATACATTTCTAATGGGTTTGTTGATTTTTCACCTATATTGAATGCTGTTGTTGGTGCTGTTGGTGTTAATATTACATCATATTTACTGAAGGCTTCATCAAATTTTGCTTGTACTAATGTACGTACTTGTTGTGCTTTTTTGTAGTATGCATCATAGTATCCTGATGATAACACATAAGTTCCTAGTATTATTCTTCTTTTTACTTCACTTCCAAATGCTTCACTTCTAGAATTTATATATATATCTTTTAAGTTATTAAAATTTGGTGTTCTATATCCATAGCGAATTCCATCAAATCTTCCTAAGTTTGAACTTGCTTCTGCACATGCTATAATATAGTATGTTGCTAACGAATAATTAGCAATGTCTAACGAAAATTCTTCTACCTCTGCTCCTAGCTCTTTATATTTTTCTATTGCTTCTTCTAATTTTTGTTTTACTTCTTCTGAAATTCCTTCTCCAAAGAATTCTTTTGGTATTCCTATTTTCATTCCTTTTATATTATTTTTTAAACTTAATGTATAATCTATTTTTTCTCTATTTTCTGATGTTGAATCTTTTTTGTCATGACCTGTTATTACATTTAATAACATTGCACAATCTTCTACATCTTTTGTTATTGGTCCTATTTGATCTAATGATGAGGCAAATGCTACTAGTCCATAACGGGAAACTAAGCCATATGTTGGTTTCATTCCTACTACTCCGCAAAAAGCTGCTGGTTGACGTATTGAGCCTCCTGTATCTGACCCTAATGCCCAAGGCACCATTCCAGCTGCAACTGCTGCTGCTGCTCCACCTGATGATCCCCCTGGTACTTTATTTATGTTCCATGGGTTTTTTGTAACATGAAATGCGGAATATTCTGTTGACCCTCCCATTGCAAACTCGTCCATGTTTAGTTTTCCTAAATTAATCATGTTTTCATTATTTACTTTTTCCATTACTGTTGCATCATAAGGTGAAACAAAGTTTTCCAACATTTTTGAACTACATGTTGTATGTACTCCTTTTGTACAAATATTGTCTTTTACTCCTATTGGTATACCTGCTAGGTCTCCTTTTATTTCTCCACTATTTACTTTGTTTTCAATATCTTTTGCCTTTTTCATAGAATTTTCTTCTAATACTGTTACAAAAGCTCCAATGTCTTTTTCTTTTTCATTTATTCTATCAATATATGCTTTTGTTATTTCACTTATTGTTAGTTCTTTGTTTGATAATTTTTCTTTTAATTCGTGAACAGTTAATTGTGTAATTTCCATTTGTATCCTCCCTTATTTGAAGGTTGGAAGTTGGATATTGAATTTTAGTTTTTTATCTAAAATATTTGCCTTATTTTCCAACTTCTAACTTTCTATTGTATTACTTTTGGTATTTTGAACATATTTCTTTCCTTTTCTGGCGCGTTTACAAGCAATGCTTCATTATCTTCAAAATTTATTATTTCATCTTTTCTAAATATATTATAATTTTTATTTGCTGCTATTGTTTCTGGCAAGCCTTCTACTGGTGCATTATTTACTATGTTTGCAAAATTTAAAATATCTTGTAAATGTAGTAAATATGTATCTATTTCTTCTTCTTTTAAATTTAAGTTTGCAAGTTTTGCTATATGCAAAATTTCTTCTTTACTTATTTTCATATTTTCTCATCTCCTATTTTTCTTAAAACTTGTGTTTCTTAAGTAAACTTTGAGTTTTATTATATCCTTTTTTTGGTAATATTACAAGTATTTGTTTAAAAAAAATTAAAGCCATAAATTATATTATGACTTTAATTTCTTTTTACATTTTTACGTTAATAATTTCTTTTAGTATTGGTAATATCTTTTTGTCTAATAGTGATTGTTCTATTTCTTTTACAATATGAATATTATCCTTTATTTCATATTCCCCATTAGTTTTAGTCGCTATAATAAATTCTACTTCTTCAATTTCGAAATTGACTTCTATTGTATTCCCTTTTAATTCATATAATAACAATATTCTTTGGGTCGTTTTTCTTTTCCTTTTTCGTATACATATATTGATACCTTTTTTATTATATTCATATAGCCCACATTCATTATTATATACCTTGTTAAAAATTTCTGTATCACCTTCACTATATTTTTCTATCAATTCCTTCATGATTTTGGTTCTTTCAGAATTAGAAGCTTCTAGCTGACTTATCACTTTATTAAATTTTTTGAATAAGTCAGAATAACTTATTGTCACTTTCCCAAATACTTGTTGATATATTTCTTTTGAAATATTATAACTTTTTTGTAAATTAAATTTTTCTTCTCTAATTGAAATGGTAATATTTACTTGTGTAACAACTTGTATACAATTTACATTATTTCTATATTCTGCAGGTAGTGAAATTTTTACTCCTAAACATTCCATTTGACTACAAACTTCTCTCACGTTATCAATATGTCCCCGTTCTTCTATAGATATAACTTCTCGTGTTTCATTTTGTACTAAATTATATTTCAAAATAGTAATATCCTCTTCATATTCACCAAGCAGCCTATCACAAGTTTTCCTGTCTGAAGAAATTGTATAACCTTTTGGAACATCTAATATCGGATAATACAATTTTCCTTCAGTTCCAAGAAGTCCATTTGTATATGTTATATCTTTGAAACTATATTTTTGACTTAATATTAAATCACTTAAATATTCAATTATATTACGTTCGTGTTCCTTTACTTTATTGGCAATTTCCCTTTGTTTATTTAATTCGTCTTTATATTTCTCTACACTTTCAATTAAATTCATATTTTACCTCCTGGCATTTGCCTATAGTAATATTGTTAATAGTTTCTTTATTTTTTCTAGGAGATTATTAAATTTTATTTTCTTATTTTATCACAGCTTTATATTATTTTCAATATAATTTATATTCAATTAAATGTTTTTCTTGTAGGTTTGTCAAACATATGTCACACTAAATTGATATTTATACTGTTTGAAGT
>CAMXOP010000013.1 GCA_947245665.1 uncultured Clostridiaceae bacterium | reverse complement strand
ATCTTTATATTTTATCACGGAAGGATTTATTTACACAACTTTTTCTATACTCTCGAAACTAGATATTTGTGTTTAATACTAGTTACCCACTCGATTTAGCGAAGAGCCAATTTTTCTTTCCTTTTTACATAAGAACCTCTCACTTGAATTACAAGTGAGAGGTTCTTATTTTTTATTCTTTTAATTCAAACACTTCAATGAGCTCATGATCGGTTACTTTTTCTTTCCAGTTAAAGTTTTCAGCATCAATTGTTACTTCTGAATTTTCTATTTTGATACTTTTAATTAAATGATTGAGCATTCTTGCTTTGCTTGCTCTATTTATTAATTTTAAAAAGTCTTCCATAGAAAAGAATGTTTGTAACAAACAACCATCTTTAAGATATAGTTCTATTGTGCAATCTGCATCTTTTGGTATTACTGCGCCAACTTTTATTTCTCTAAATATTACTTTCTCTATGTTATTAGATAAAATAGCATTCTTTATCATTTCATCTTTAATAATGGCCTTTTCTTTTATATCTCCATTACATATCCATTGTTTTATTTTACTTATTTGGTTTTGCTTGTTCTTACTTACTATTTCCTTTTCATATTTAACAGGAAATTCTATAATAATTCCATATATCACCAGATATACAATTACACTTAATGACATAATTTTCAGTCCAACATATTGTGGAATTGTTATTCCTGTTATTATAGATATTGCTAATAATACTAATATTACCAATAATCCTACAATTACATAACAACCCAATACTTTATTTGCAATATTCTTTCTCTTTTCTAACTGCTTAATGGTAAGCTCCCGCTTCTTTTCTTTTTTCATATTAAATTTCCTCCTTAAAATATTAATTTTACTTAGCCTCTAGTTACTCTCATAACTCTCCTTCATAGTACTAAAATAGGAGTTTTATAAATTTTATGTTATTCTATCATGTTTTTAGTTATCTATCAAGAGTTTTTAGCCATTTTATAATTATTTTCGTCTATTTTATACAATAAAAAAGTACTAAATAATAGCTTGTAGACTAACCTTATTTGTTTATAAATATTAAAATCAAAATTCAATCTGAACAGACCTTTGATGTGTGGGAATATCTCTTGTTTTAGAGAACTAGATTTTTATTTAATATATAAATGAAAAGTGGCTAATTTTACACATAAGCAATTATAAATCTTTCTTAAAATTATTTATTTAAGCTATTTCTTCGAAGTACTAATCGCCCCTACATTTATTTTATTGCTATTTTTAGGGCTTAATTTGCTAAATTTTCTTAGGTATCGCTAACCGATTAAGCCTTTACATTTCATGTTTTATTATCTCATATTATTCTATTATTTCTAATATTGTTTTTTCCTTTTCCACTACTTCATCTGATATCTTTATAATTCTTTCTAACTCTTCTTTTGCCTTTTCATATTGTTTTTTATTTGTATATAATGTTGCTAATTTTTCTTTTGCTTTTACTATATCTCCTACTTTTTTATTAAGTACTACTCCTGCTGTATAATCTATTTTGTCTTCTTTTTTTATTCTTCCTGCTCCTAACTTTGAAGCTAACTTTCCTATTTCTTCTGCATTTATTTCTTTGATATATCCTGATTTTTTGCTAAGTATTTCTATTTCATATTTTGCCTTTGGAAATTTAATTGTATTTTCTATATATGTTATATCTCCACCTTGATTCTCCACAAGTTCTACAAATTTGTGGAAAGCTTTTAAGCTTTTTATTGTTTCTTGTATTTTATTTTTGTTTTCTTCTATATTCTCTCCCTTACCTGCTAGTTTTAGCATATAAGCTCCTAATTCTAATACTACTTCTCCTACATCTTTTGGCATCTGGCCTTTTAATGAATTTACTGCTTCTATTATCTCTAGGTTATTTCCTACTGCATACCCTAAAGGTTCGTTCATATTGGTTATTACGCATATTGTTTCTTTGTTTGCTAACTTTCCTATTTTATTCATTTGTATTGCTAGCTCTTTAGCATCAGTTATATTTTTCATAAATGCCCCATTTCCACATGTTACATCTAATACTATCTTATTTGCTCCTGCTGCTATTTTTTTACTCATTATACTTGAAGCTATTAGTGGTATACTGCTTGTACATGATATGGCGTCTCTTAAAGCATATATTTTTTTATCTGCTGGTGCTAAATTTCCTGTCTGAGTAATTAAACTTATTCCTATTTTTTTCACATTTTCTTTAAATTCATCTATTGATAAGTTTATATTATATCCTGGTACTGCTTCTAATTTATCTGCTGTTCCTCCTGTAAACCCTAAACTTCTTCCTGACATTTTTGCAACATTTACTCCTAAAGCTGCCATTATTGGCATTAATATTAGCGTTATCTTATCTCCTACTCCTCCTGTTGAATGTTTATCTACCACTATTCCTAATTCTGATAAATCTAGTACTTCTCCAGAAGAAGCCATTGCAAGCGTCATATTTGCTGTTTCTTCTTCATCCATTCCATTAATATATATTGTCATTATTAGAGCTGCTACTTGGTAGTCTGGTATTTTGCCTTTTGTATATTGTTTTATAAAATATTCTATCTCTTTTTTAGTTAATTTTTTATTATCTCTCTTTTTCTCTATTATTTCTAAAATATTCATTTGTTACCTCTTTACTTTTTTATAATATTACCAAAAGGCTAGCAATTTTACAACTACTAGCTCTTATTTTCTATATTTTATTTTCTCTCTACTCCATATTTACAATCTAACTTTTTTATTTGATTTATAAAATCTTTCCCATCTTCACAATATATTTTGGAATTGTGACTTGTGCTTATTATAAAATTCATTTTTAATAGTTTCTTACATATTTTTTCTCCATGAATTGTACTTGCATCTGCCATTATTTTTTCTATTTTTATATTTCTTTTTTGTAATGTATTAAATAAATTTATTGAACATTTTAGTAAAGTTGTTATTACTTTATAATTATTTCTATATTCTTTGTCAATTGAGATAGATGATAGATATATGTAATATGAATTATTATCTTTATATTCTTCTATTTGCTCATGTTTTATATCTGCTTCATTCATTTTATTTTTGTATATATCATAAAATACTTGTTTTTTTAATGGCAATATATTTATACTTGCTATTACTTCATTATTAGAATTCCTTATTCCTATACATGTTAATTTATTTTTTATATACCAGTTTTGTACTTCTTGTGATGTTGTTATATTTTCGTTTGGGAAATATGAATGTTCTATATTTTCTATTTTTTCAAAATCTTGTAGAGTAAATTCATATTCTATTTTTAGTTGTTCCATTTTTTGACTCCTTATCTTATATTTAATTTAAATTGTTTTGTTATTAGTATTTTATATATTTTTTCTTTATTTTGCTATAAAAAATAAAGGCGATTTTTATGTTTTCTTATATATTCATTTTATTTAAATTCTTCTTCCCTATCTTTTAAAAAATTATAAAAATATTTTACATTTTCAAGTTCACTCCACTTTTGTACTTCATATTCTTTTGTGTCTAAGTTATATATTTTTGCATTTAAAATTCCTAACATAAATGGTGAATGTGTCGCTATTATGAATTGTATTCCTAGGGGTCTTGCCATTTGGTTTATTTTTTGTGCAAGTTTCACTTGGTTTTGTGGTGATAATGATACTTCTGGTTCGTCTAGTAAGTATAAGTTATCTGGTTCTATATTGTCTTCTAATATTTGCAATGTTGTTTCTCCATTTGAATATTTATCTTGTGCAAATTTAAATCTTTCTAATTGAACTTGTCCGATTTTCTGTATTTACATTTTGTTTTGCTTTTTCTACTTCGATACCGCTTCTTACTAAATTTGCTACATATCCTTCTTTTAAAACATTCTCTTGTTCTATTTTTCTTATTTCATATAATATTTCCTCACTTTTTATATATCTACTTTTTTCAGGTATTTTTAATACCTTTTTGCCATTTTCAAACTCGCCTAATTGATATTGACATTCTAATGCAAATTCTTCAAAATAGTTTAATTTGCCTATTATTTCTGGATTATCTATTTCTTTTCCTTTTAGGTTAAATTTGTTTGCTATTATATTTAATATTGTAGATTTTCCAGAACCATTATTTCCATATAGTACAGTTATATTATCAAAAACAAATATGTCTGGTTCTTTATCTTTTAATACGTTGAAAGGATATATGTTGTAATTTTTCATTTTGCTATTACTTAGTTTAAACGTTTTTAGATATATCATATTAATACCTCCTTGTATTTGCTTTGTCTATCTTTGGTCTAATCATTTGATAATGGTATTGTGTCTCTCCTACTTCTTCGAATCCTAATTTTTTATATAACCTTCCTACAGGATTTTGTTTAAAATATTGTATTTCAATGTCTCTATTTGAATATTTTTTTATAATATGATTTAAAATTTCTGTTCCGATACCTTTATGTTGATATTCAGGCATAATACATATGTTACCAATTTCGTAATTTCCATCTTTTAATAATTCTCCATTATAAAAGCCTACATTTCTATCTTCATATTTTATTATATATGCATTTTCTTTTACTTGTTTTATAAAATTTTTAAAATATGCTTGTTGTTCTTGTTCATTCCATTTTCCCCAACATTCTTCTACATATTTCTTGTAAGCATCTTTTTTAACTTCGTATACAAATTGGTAGTCTTTTTCAGAATATTTTCTTAATGCAATTTTTTGAATCATTGGCTCATATATTTTATAATTTTTCTCTATACTATCATTAACATTTATCTCGTAATCTTTTACTATACAATGAGCATTTTCGTAATCATAATATTCTCTTACATTTACTCCATTCAAAGCTTCCATAGTTCTCCATGAAGCAGGATTTTCTTTGTCTGCATCCATTAGAACTTTTTCAATTTCATATTCCTTACATATTTTTAAACCTAAATATAAATTAATTTTATTATATCCTTTTCCTCTTTCTGTTGGTCTTATGCTATATCCTATATTCCCTCCAAATTTCTTTAAATGTTCATTTAGAGCCAATCTTATATTTATCATTCCTATTATTTTATCATCATTACTTCTTATAAGAAAATATGTTCTCGCTGGAACTTTTTCTTCATTTGGTATTCTTTTATAATCTTCTTCTAATTTTTCTAACCATCCTTCATAATTATCTAAAAATCTTTGTAGCCCTCCTGTTCCATTTATATTAGATTTATATTCATAGAACTCATTGATATATTCTATTGCTTCATTTTTTCTTTTTATACTTGGTATTTCATAATAAAATTTTTCCATATCTTCTTCCTTAAATTATATTTTTCGTTAATCATATTATAACATACTTTTGTCATTTTTGTACTACTTCTAATTCTAAAGTTTCATAATTTGCTCTCTTTCTATTTGACTAATACTCTTCTTTGGCTTTGGTAATTCTCTGGAATTGTTCCTCCAATATCTTCAATTGCTTTTCTTACAGTTGCGCCTACTGTGTAATGTGTTTTATTGGCTTGCTCTTTTATTTTTATATTTTCTCTTTTTAATTTTGCTTCTGTATGTGTTATTTTAAATAAATTTGCTGCCAATTCTTCACTTCCCATAAAATAAAGTTCTAAGTCTAGTATTCTTTTCTGTGTTGCTCCTGTTTCTATCATTTTGTTGACGTCAACAAAATCGTTATTTATTTCAAATCCACTATTTTTATATGATAATTTTGCTCTATCTATAGCTTTTGCAAAATTTCTTTATTTTCTATATTGTAAAACTTCACTTAATTCTCTTGCTAATATTATGTATATGTAGTAAACTATTATTGATAATTATTTAAATGTTTTTTCTATTTTAATAAAAGGAGGAACTTTATGAAACGGAATAAACCTATTGTAGTACGAAGTAATTCATTATATTGTATTGTTACATTTATTAGTTCTATGATATTTTTCTATTTTGCTTTTTTTGAGGCATCACTACCATTAATAGTTATTGGATTTTGCTTTTTGATAATTACTTTTCTTTTATACCTTGATAAGTATATTATTTATACCCATGACATAGTCAATGGTTATTTCTCAATTAAACTTGATAAAAAAAGAAGTAATACTTTTGCAATACGTTCTACTACCTATCAAGTCAAGTATCCATTTATTATTGTTTCAGATGGTAGTAATGCATTCGTTCATATAAAGCATAATAAACTGGTTAGAGAATTGAAAAAGTTAGGTATAAAAGAAGAAGAACTCACATGAGTTCTTCTTTTTCTATTTATTTTCGCTTTTTTCTTCTTTTTCCTTCACACTATCAGCTATCAATATAAAATTAACTTCTTTTCCTGTATTTTCACTTGCTTTTGCAAAGTTTGTATATTCTTCTGATAATTCTTGTAATTTTTCTGCTCTTAGGGCTATATTTTTTATGTCGGAATTTACAAATTCGCATATTTTGTTTACTGCTTCTTGGTTGAAGGTTGTTATTCCTTCTGCTAGTTCTATACTTCCTTTATTTATTGTTGTTGCACCTTCTGTTAATGCATTTGAACCATTTGCAAGTATTGTAGTTGATTGTTTTAGTGTATTTAAACCTTGCTCCATTTGTTTTGAACCTGAACTTAGTGCTGTTGTTCCTTTAGTTAAATTTTCTGTTCCTGTAGTTAATTTTTTTGAGCCTTGCACTAATTTATTTACACTTTCTGGTAGCATACTTGAAGCATTATTAAGTATTCCTAATCCACTTGTTATTTGATTTACACCAGTTTGAACTTCTTTCATTCCTGCTGTTATTTTTTGAATATCTTTTGCTCCTTCTGTTTTTTTAGCATTTAGTGCTTTTAACTGAGCATCTATATATTGTATTTTTTCGCTATATTCTTTTATAGCTTCTTCATTATCTTTTACTATTTGCTTTAATGTTACAATTTGAGTAGTTTGTGTTTCAGCATTTAATGTTCTAATTACTGAATTTAGAGCTATATTACTTTGTGTTAGCTTTGTTATTCCTTCTTCACAACTTTTTCTTGTTGTATTTAAGCTTTTTTCTAAACTTGAAATTGTTTCATTTAAAGTTCCTGCCAATTCATTTACACCTGTTACAAGTCCTGGTGCCTTTGTTTGTTTATTATCATTTAAACCTTCTGCAACTTCACTACTTCCCTTATATAGTTTATTTATATTTTCTGGTATACTTGATAAGCCTTCACCTAATGCTGTTAGACCATTGCTTAGTTCTTTAGCTCCTGTGTTTAATTCTTTTGTACCTGCTGTTACTTGGTTTATTCCACTATTTAATTCTTTATAGTTCCTATGTGCCTTATTTGTTCCCTCTTCAAGTGCTTTTATTCCATTATTAAATTCTTGTGATTTTTCTACAAATTGTGTTGTACCTTCTTTTAATGTATTTGCTCCTTCTTCTATTTGTTTAGAAGCCTTTTCAATTTCATCTACCTTTTTATATAATTCATTTAATTTGCTAAATGATATATTTTCATCTAATATTTTTGGTGTTACAAATGTTATTATATTATTTTGCTCAAATTTTGAAGTTTCCATTGTTATTTCTACTTTGTTTGGTATTTCTATTTTGCTATTAGAAATATTTAAACTTTCTTGCATTCCTGGCATAGCAATACCTGCTATTATTGTTTTTGTTCCATCATTTATAATTTTAGCATTTTTGGCTTCTATATTTTTGTTTTGTGAATTGTTAAAGTATGTCATTGCAATAGTTGTAAATGGTGTGTACATAGTTTGTCTTTTTCCATTTATTGTAACAATCTGTGCATCATTATTTTGATATTCTATTGTTATTTTTATATTTCCACTTTTTCCTACTATTTCGTCAGCTGATATTTCTTCTCCGTTTAATTCATATTTTATTTTGCATTCTATTGGCAACTCTTTTCGAGTTTCACCTTGGTAATAAATATCAGAACCATTTGCATTCCAAATTATATTTTCTCCATCTATTTTAAATTCTTCATCACCATTTGTATTTTCTATATTTATTAAGTCTGTTAAATCATTTAAAATTTGTTCTTTATTTTCATTTATTAAGTGTGTACTTACTATTGTTTTGTAGTTTTCACCTTTTGTATTTATTTTTGAGTATACTGTTTCCTCCTTTGTGAATGCTAAGATAGGTGTTGTGTATACTAGCATTGTGGTTAATAGTAGGCTGCTAGTTAGTTTTGTTAGTTTTTTATTCATATTTTTTCATTCCTTTCTTCCTATTTTCCCATTGGGGACGTTTCCTTTTGGGAATTTTATTTTATACAAAAATATGGTTCAATTTTGATCATTTAGCATATATTTTTTATTTTATAAATTTTATTCAGCATAAATTTATTATCAATATCATTCTTAAATCACAATTGTTGTTTCATATACATTTTGCCTTTACTTTTTATAATTATTTTGTTAATTATATATGAGAGTTTATTTTATTCTTTAATAAGTTTTTCTTTAAATATTATTTTAAAAACATTATTCCCAAAAGTGACAAATAACCCAAAAGGAAACGTCCCCAATGGGAACTAGCTCTCCATCTTCATTGTTGTTTTGCATATTAACTTATCAAATATTATCAAAAATGCTGGTAACGCACATATTACTGTTATCATACTTATTATTGCTCCTCTTGACATTAACGTACATAATGAACCTATCATTTCTATTTTTGAGTATACCCCTACTCCAAAGGTTGCTCCGAAGAAACACATACCACTTACTACTATTGAATTAATTGATGTTACTAATGCTTCTGATACTGCTTCTTTTTTCTCTTTTCCTTTTTTTCTTGCTCCTATATATTTTGTTGTTATTAGTATTGCATAGTCTATTGTTGCTCCTAGTTGTATTGTTCCTATTACTATTGAAGCTACAAATGGTATTATTGTGTTTGTGTAGTATGGAATTCCCATGTTTATGAATATTGCAAATTCTATTACTATTATTAGTATTACTGGTAATGATATTGATTTTAATACTATTATCATTATTGCAAATATTATTGCTATTGAAACAACGTTTACACTGTTAAAGTCATGATCTGCTATTTGTACTAAATCTTTCATTAGTGGGCCTTCTCCTGCTAACATTGCATTTTCATCATATTGTTTTACTATATGATCTATGGTTTCTACTTGCCTATTTAGCTCATCTGTTGCCATTTCATAACTTGAATTTATTATAATTATCTGATGTTTTTCACTTTCAAATATTTCTTTTATTTCTTCTGGTATTGTTTCTTTTGGTATTCTTAAATTTTGTAATTTTGAAGAACTTAAAGTCCATTCTATTCCATCTAGTTTTTCTATTTTGTTTGTCATTTCATCTAATTTAGAGTTTGGTAAGTTTTTGTCTACTAATAGTAGTTCGGTTGATACCATATTGAATTTTTCTTTTAGCTCATTATTTGCTATTACACTTTCTAAAGTTTTTGGCAATGATTTGTCTAAGTTGTAATAAACTTTAGTATTTTTATAACCGTAAAATGCTATTGGTAATATTATAATGAATATTATTGCTATTATTTTATAGTGCTTTATTATTAATTCTTTTACTTTTGTAAATTTAGGCAATATTTCTTTATGTTTTGTTTTTTGTATTAAATTATCTAATTCAAGTATCATTGCTGGTAATACTGTAACTACACTTATTACTCCTAAAAATACTCCTTTTGCCATTACTAAGCCAATATCTTTTCCTAGTGTTAAATTCATACTGCATAATGCCAAAAATCCTGCTATTGTTGTAAGTGAACTTCCTACTACTGATATTAATGTTTTTGATATTGCATTTGCCATTGCTTTTTCTTTATTTTCGCATTGTTCTTTTTCTTGCATATAACTATGATATAGGAATATTGCAAAATCCATTGTTACACCTAGTTGCAAAACTGCACTTATTGCTTTTGTTATGTATGAAATTTCTCCAAGCATTATATTTGTTCCCATATTATATAAAATTGCTATTCCTATGTTTAGTAATATTATTATTGGCACTGCATATGAATCTAGTGCTATTTCTAGTACTAACAGACAAAGTAATACTGCTATTATTACATATATTGCTACCTCTGAGTCTGATAGATCTCTTGTGTCTATAACAGTTGATGTCATTCCACTTATTTTGCATCTTTGGTCTGTTATATCTCTTAGTTCTTCTACTGCTTTTACTGTGCTATCTTCTGATATTCCTCCTTTAAAGGTTACTAGCATTATTGTTGAATTTTCTTTATATATTTTATCTTTTATTTCATCTGGTAGAATTTCATTTGGAACTCTTGTTCCTAAAATATCTGCTATACTTGCTACTTTTTGTACAGTTTCTATTTCTTTTATTTTATTTTCTAATTTTATAATATCTTTTGTGTTCATATCATCCACTATAATAATAGAAAATGCACCCATGTTAAAATCTTCCGATAGTATTTTTTCGCCTTTTATTGTTTCTATGTCACTTGGAAGATATACTAATATGTCGTAGTTTATTCTTGTTGCTTTCATTCCTATTACTGATGGAATTAATAGTAGTAATGCAATTATTAAAATTGCTTTTCTGTACTTACATACGAATTCTCCAAATTTATGCATATTTATTCTCCTTTCACTTTATGACTATTGGTCAATTCGAATTCTATTTTACTACTTTTATGACCGTTAGTCAATACTTTTATAATTTTTTTTATATTTATATAATACGTAGGGGCTTAATCAGTAAGGAATACCGAATTACGCCCTTTGCCTAAATTTAATATTTCTAAATTATTAAATATTATTATAGCGTAATTCAGCAAATTCTCTTTAGTATTCCTTACCGATTAAGCCCCTACGTTATAAAATATTTCAGTTGTGAACGTCAAAACTTCTTTAACAAATATATTGACCAATCGTACAAAATATGTCATAATGTGAATAGGGGGAAATAAGATATGGAAAAAGATAAAGAAAATAGATTATTAGATATTGCTTTTAAACTATTTAATGAAAAGGGTATAACTGATACTTCTATTCAAGAAATTGTTGATAATGCTAATGTTGCTAAAGGTACCTTTTATTTATATTTTAAGGATAAGTATGAAATAAGAGATATTCTTATTTCTAGAACGGCAACCAAATTATTTAATGAAGCAGTTGAATTGCTTAATAAAAGTTATATCGAAAATTTCGCTGACCAAGTGATTTTTGTTATAAATTATGTAATAGATGAACTAAATAAAACTCCTACTTTATTAAAGTTTATTTCTAAGAATTTATCTTGGGGAATATATAATCAAACTGTTCATAAGCTTTGTGAAGATAGTGAAAATAACCCAAATGGTTTTTATCAATTATTTTTAAAAAGTGCAAAACAGTATGGTTTAAAAGATGCTGAAATAACTTTATTTATGATTGTTGAACTTGTAAGCTCTACTTGTTATCATTGTATTTTGTATAGGAAACCTGTAAGTATTGAGGAATTTAAGCCTTATTTGTATGATACTATTAGAGGGTTTATAAATAATAATAGTAGTAAGTAAAAAAGCCACGGAAAATATTAATTTTCCGTGACTTTTTTATTATTCAGTTTGCAATGACTCTAATAATTCAATTATTTCGTCAAGTGTTTTGCCTTTTCTTAGTTCTTCTTCATTTTCAAGTTCTGCATAGCAGAATTCTCTTTCTTGCATCTCAATAGAGTTATTAAAGTATGGCTTTACTTTTATTGTCGTTTTATAATATTTTACACCATCAAGCCTTACGCTATACTTAGGATTATTAAGCCAAATACAATAATAATGCTCTTCCTCGATTTTTGTACTTATAACAGCACTAATTGCTTCTGTTATTTTAATTTTTATTTCGCTAGCACCATTAGCTAGTACTTTTAGAGTAAGCGGATTATATTTTATACCTAAGTCTTTAAGGAACTTTTGGTACTCTTCTTCAATCTGGCTATACTCTTTTCTTCCCAAGTGATCCTCATATCTTACAATATTTTCTTTTCCAATAATTTCATTAAGTAACTGCTTTGGGTTAAATCTCCTTTTAAGAGTATATTCTTCTACAAATATACTAATATGATACTCAATAAATTCACAAGTAATATAAAAATTTAATCTCATATGTGTATTTTCTGATTCATCTTTATACAAGTCATTTTTAAAAGCTACATATTCTAAAATTGTTACTTTTCTTCCTTCTTGATCTATTAAAGTATATTCATGTCGTATTCCATTTGCATATTCCCGATAGAATTTTTCATCCTCTTTCTTGAAACCTTCTGGAGTATTTAAAATTGGATAATATACTTTTATAGTACTGTCTCTCGGACTATAATATTCGCTGTCATAATCTGCTTCTACTTCCTTTAATTGATATGGAAGATTTACAAATTGACTATATAAAGATTCTCTTAGTTCCTTTTCCTGCTGCTTTGCCTTTTCTCTTACTTTTTTTACTTTTACTACTTTTTCAAATAAATTCATATACTTTTCCTCCTTTAAATAATTTTATTTAACTTTGTTGTCAGTTTCTAATGCAAAAAGGATATATACATTTTTTCATTGCTTAGTATAACATGCATTAATATAAGTTTCAATACTTTTATGCTATTTTATAACACTATACATTTTTTCATCTATCTTCTCTTTAAAAAATTTTCCTAATAAATTAGGTTCATTTATTAAGTTTTCTTTTTTATTCTTTTCTAATTTCTTTATTGCATATTCCAATTTAGATGCTAAAGACTTATTTTCGGTTTTCCATGCTATTTCTAACTTTTTAGCTTTATGAGATTTTGTATATTTTGCACACTTTTCATCTTTAGTAAAATGCTCGTTTAGCCTATGTTCTAAATTTTTTGCTATTCCTGTATAAATTGAGTTATCTTCACATCTTAACATATATATGTAATACATTTATTTTCTCCTACTTTCAATACTTCCATTACTATTTACTATAAATCTTCTATTAAACATTTTATTTACTGTTATGAATTGATATATTGATGAAGTGACTTGTCCTATCCCTGTACAATATGGTGTTTTTAAAAATGAGGCTATCATTCTTAAAATTCCAGCAAATGACTTATTTAATGTTAATTTTTTTGCAACTTTTTCTAGTTGTAAATAACATGTTTTTATAGTATATATTGGATATATGCTATAGTTAATTAATTCAAAACTTAAATATATTAATGTTATTCCTAAATCTAAGTTATAAAATTGATATGATATAAATAACATTGCAAATACTATAAATAATAATATTCCTAGTAATTTGTATGCATTTTTCTTATGGTATTTATAATTAAAAGTTCCCTTACTTATATCAATTTTAGCAACTGTCGATATTGCTTCAAAAGAATCCCATTGTGTGTCAGTTATTAATGCCACAAAATTTAATGCTAGTATATATTTTTCTCCAAATTCTAATGCATTACTAAGTCCAAATAAAAATATTAAAAAGAATAATATATTATTTACTATGTTCACAGATTCATATTGTATATATTTTAAAATGCATATTTCAAATTTAAATTTTCTATATTGTTTAATCGTAACAATTAAAGTATATATAAATATAGAAAGTAATGTAACTATTACAATACTAACTTTGTTTTTTAATATTATAGTTGATAAAATAAGTACAATAAAATTCAATAAATTTAATTGTATACAATATTTATTCGCTAATTTTTCTTTCCCTTCATAATATAATTTTTCTAGTACAAAAGAAAATACTAGCTGTATATATAATTGAAATATAGAATATATTGCAAATTCTTTGTGCATTTCATAATCCATATTCATAAATTCTATATAATTTTTAACATTACATGCAAAAATACCAAATATAATAAATCCTATTATAATTCCTAATGTCATTCCTGATAATACTGCATTTTCATTTTTATCTTTTTCTTTATTTATATTAGCACCTGTTCCAAAAATACACTTTATTAGTGCCCAAATAAATTGAAGTGGATATGTAAGTGTAAAAACATTTACTAAGTTTTTATCTACTATAATTCCAAGCATAAACCACGATAATATTGGTACTAATGAAAAAATTGCTAGGTCGAAACTAATTCTTAATAGTCTCTTCATGTTTATTTTATCTCCTACTTATATTTCATTTAAACTATTTTTATAATTTTACTTTTTATTACATTTATATAATACTAAAAAATTCCTCTTTTATAAGAAGAATTTTTAAGCTGTTCATAAATTATTTATTCTATTTCTAATTCTATAACTACGAAGGAGTGTCCCTTTTAGTAAATTTTTTCGAAAAAAGGACGTCCCTTTTAGCGAATATTTTTAGTAAAACTTAGCCTATGTAATGGGCATAAGCCATACTCTTTTATTGCTTCTATGTGAGCTTTTGTTCCATAACCTTTGTGTTTTTCGAAGCCATATTGTGGGTATATTTCGTCCCACTCACGCATTATCCTGTCCCTTGTTACTTTTGCTATTATTGAGGCTGCTGCTATTGAGTAGCATTTTGCGTCTCCTTTTATTATTGAGGTGTATGGTATTCCGAAGTATGTCTATTCCATTTAGGGCATCTACTATTATTCTATCTGGTCTTACATTTAACTCTTTTACTGCTTCTGTTAGAGCTTCTTTTGTTGCATTTAATATGTTTATTCTATCTATTTCTTTTTGGTCTATTATTCCTACTCCCCATGCTATTGCTTCTTCTGTTATTTTTTCATATAGCAATTCCCTTTTTTTCTCTGAAACTTTTTTAGAGTCATTTACTCCCTCTATCATTGAATCTTTTGGCATTATTGCTGCTGCAACTACTACTGGCCCTGCCAAAGGTCCACGACCTGCTTCATCTATTCCACATATGTATTCTATTCCTTGTGAGTGTAGGTTTTCTTCTATTTGTTTTAGTTCGATCAATCTTTGTAATTCTTTTTCTTTCATTTTTCTATTTCCTCTTTTTTCTTATTTTACTGTTTATTTTTTCCTACCTTTTTATGTATTTCTTTAATTCACTGTAAAAATTTTCTCTAGTTCCTATCATTATAACAATAATTTTTTTATTTTCCTTTTCATAAATTCCATAAGAAATTTCATAATTTGTTTTATTATAATATATATCATATCCATATATTCCTGTTAAATCTCTGTTTTTCAGCTTGTCCTATGTATGAATTTTTTGATAATTTTAAAATTGCTTCTTTAAATTGTTGCTTTAATCTTTTGTCTTTTATTTTCTTTAAATATCTTTCGGCTTTTGTAGAAAAATGAACCTCATACATATTATTTCTCCTCGCCAAAAATGTCTTCCATTGTTGCATATTTTTCTGACTCTTCTGCTACTTTATCCATTTCCTTCATCATTTCTTTTGCTGCATATTTTAGTTCATTTCTTCTTTTTTTAAATTCTTCTAATATTTCTTCTTTTTTATATCCTTCTTCTATTATATCTTTTAATATAAATTCTGAATATTCATCTAAGGAATTATTTTTAACAGGTTTTATAATTATGCTATCGTCTACCATCATACATTCTACTTCGTCTCCAATGTTTAATGCATTATAATATTCTATAGGAATTATTATTTGCCTTTTTACAGACACAGATATTTTCTTAGGTTTCACTTTAGCTTTCTCCATCTCTATAATACTCATATTTTCATCTCCTGTATTACCCCTATAATTCTATTTTTTAATATCAAAGAAATTATTATTAATATGGTTGATATGCATAGTATTGTAAACATCGTATATAAAAGTATCATAATTATATTTCCTTCATTTATTATATTTTTAACAAAGATTAATCTATGTATTGTACATAAACCATATTTTTCTGAACATTAAAGACCGTCCCTAGCGTTCCATTAAAGGCATCTTTCCTCTTTAATGTTTCCCCCTATTTTTCCTCTGTATGTTCTAGAATTTCAGTCAAACTATAGTGCATTTCTTTTTCTATTTCAATTCCTTTTGAGTGTATTATTTCATAAGTTTTATAGTTTACTATGTAGTATTCTCCTTTTAGGTTATCTTGTAATTTTAGCTCATTTAGTGTTTCTGAATTTATTATGTAATATTTATCAAAGTTTTCGTCTTCAGCATTTATTACTTTATTTTCTATTAGGCTTTTTATCTTTTCATCTTCTAAATTTTCTGAAACTTTTAAGCCTTTTAGTGGGTTCTCTTCTTTATTCATTTCGTTTTCTTGTTCAATTACTTTTATTTTTCCTTGAACTAATAACATATCTGTTTTTAAGTTTTCTACTTTCCCTCTTTCTGTTTCTTTTAATATAAAATTTATACCTAAATATCCTATAACGCTTATAATTAATATCCAAATAACTAGTGTTATATGAGTCATTCCTTTTTCTTTTTTCATTTTTCACATTTCCTTTCTTTCTATATTCTTAGGTAAGTCATCCACCATAGTGGTGAGTTCCCCCTAGAAGATAGTTATGGAAGAATAAAATTTTCTTATGTGGCTTTGACACTTAGAAAATCTTATTCTTGCTTTTTATTACATAATTATATATGTATGTTTTTATAAAATCAACAAAATTGTCACACAATTTTCACAATTTTATTGTAATATATGATAAAATATGTATAAAATAATAATGATATGTTTTGAAAGGAATGAATTTTATGGATGAAAATAAAAATTTTATTGAAGGAGAAAAAATAGAAGACGTTAATAATACTACTAACTCTAAAGAAATAAGTTCTTCTAGTAATTCTAATGCTAAGTCTAATTATAGACCTGTATCTGAATTTACTGTAAAAAATAAAAAAGAAAGCAATAGTACCTTTAGAAAAACTATTTTAACTCCATTTCTTTGTGGAGTGTTAGGTGGAGCTTTAGTTATTGGTACTTGCTTTGGAGTTCCTAGTATTAAAAAAGCTATTATAGGCACTAGTGCAAGCTTTTCTAATAATACTGGTAATTTTTCTAATACTTATACAGGTATTAATACTGATTTAGTTTCTTTAAAAGAGTATTCTGAAACTGGTGTTGGTGTTGCTGCTAAAATATTGCCTTCTGTTGTAGGTATAACAGTAGAATTCCCTGTTAATTCTATTTTTAGTAGAGGTACTTCTACTACTACTGGAGAAGGTTCTGGAATTATTATATCTGAAGATGGATATATTTTAACAAATAATCATATTGTAAGTTCTAGTTCTTCATCTTCTTATTATACAGTAGGTGATGCTAGTAAAGTTGTTGTGTACTTATTTAATGATAAAACACCTTATGATGCAACTATTATAGGAACAGATGAACAAACAGATTTGGCTGTTATTAAGATAGCAAAAGAAGGTTTAACTGCTGCTGAACTTGGAGATTCTGATAGTGTTCAAGTTGGTGAATTTTCAATGGCTGCTGGAAATCCATTAGGAATGCAAAGTAGTATTTCTTCTGGAACTATAAGTGCTGTTAATAGAGATGTTCAGGCTGATGGTAAAACATACACATTAATTCAAACAGATGCTGCTATAAATGCTGGTAACAGTGGTGGTGCTCTAGTTAATAGTAAAGGGCAAGTTATTGGAATTAATACATTAAAACTTTCTGGAACTGGTATTGAAGGTATGGGATTTGCTATTCCTATAAATAGTGCAAAACCTATTTACGAACAACTTATAGAGTATAAAAAAGTTAAGAGACCTTATATTGGAATTGGCGGAAGAGATTTATCAGAAGAACTTGCTAAAGCAAATAATTTAGTAGTTGGTATTTATATAACAAGTATAGAAGAATTTTCAGCTGCTGAAAAAGCTGGACTTAAAATTGGAGATGTTATTATAGAGGCTGATGGAACAGCTATTAAAACTATGAATGAATTAAATGAAATTAAGAATAAGCATGCCATTGGTGATAGTATGAAGATTAAAATTAATAGGAATGGTAGTGAAAAGGAAATAGAAATTAAATTACAAGAGCAATAAAGTGTTTTACCCCAAAAGGACAAATTCCCTTTGGGGTATTTTTAAAAGTCTAAATATGCATATTTCTTAGTTTTGAAATTTAGTATTCCTTCAATGTCTTTTTTAGCTATATCTGAAATATTTGCAATTCTTACATATTTATTCTCAAAGTTTACTAGTGGATTAATGTATCTTTTCTTAACTTTTTCTATATTTACACAGTATCTATTTGGTACTATTGTATCACTTTCGTTTATATTTTGTGCTTCTATCCATATTTTAAATTTTTTAGAAATATCATTATATTCACAATTTTCAATTAGTTTAATTACTTCTTGTTCTGACATATTGTATAAGTCTTTTTTTGTTATTAAGCCTTTTTCACTCATATCTTTCATGGTATCTGCTAAAAATTGCATTGTAAATTTGGTTTCATTTACTATATATAATTTACCTAATTCACTTACATTTTTTACAAACTTCTCTGCAATCTTTTTATTTTTAAAGCCTAATTCTTCTATCCCTTCTTCATTTTTTTGTATTTCTATATTTTCATATATTTCTTTTACTTCATCTAATGTCCATAGCTCCTTTCTTACACCTAGTCCATTAGATAAACTATATTCTAGCCTATCTGCTGAGAGCCTTGGAGTATCGTTATCTGCTATTGGATATATATGGTAGTCTGATACTTCTTCTAATTTAATTCCATCTCTATTTAGTAACTTCATTATTTCTTTTGAATCACATATTATTTTAGTAGTTAAATCTTCTGTAGATTCTTGTGTTTCATAATCACCATTCATAAAATCAATACAATGTTTGAAAGTTGGCGTTGCTATATCATGAAATAGTGCTGATAGTGTTTGTTTTTTATCTTTTGTGAAATTCCATACTATTAAGGCTGTTGCTATACTATGGTCTAAACTTGAATACCACAAATTAATATTATATAGTTTTGAATAGAATGTTCCACAAGATACACTAATTCCTTTTTGTTTTTGCATCTCTTCTGTATCTATATAATCATATAAAAACTCTGGTATTTCTTTTGATAATATATTAAAATATTGCTTTATTGTTTCATTTAAATTCTCGAAATATTTGTTGTTCATACTTTTTCACCTTACTACTACTGCTTTATAAGGCATGGTGCCCCATGTCCCTATATTTTGCATTTATTTTTTTATATATCTAACAAAATTTATAAAATACTAACCTACTATTTTATCCCCTAACACTTTTCCACCTAAAATATGAAAATGTATATGCATTACTTCTTGTCCTGAGTCTTTTCCACAGTTTGCTATTACTCTGTAACCTGCTTCTTTGAACCCTTCTTTTTCTGCTATTTTGTTTATAGTGGTGTATATTTTTCCAATTAGTTTTTCGTCTTCTTCTTTTAAATCTGTTAGCATTGATATATGCTTTTTAGGTATAACTAGTATGTGTATTGGTGCTGCTGGGTTTATGTCGTGAAATGCTAAAATTTCATCATCTTCGTATACCTTATTTGAAGGAATTTCTCCTTTTATTATTTTACAAAAAATACAATCTTCCATATATTCCTGTTTCTCCTTTTCTATTTGAAAATTTCATTTCCATCTTATTTTAATTTTAATATAATTTCACTGGCAAATGGTTCTGCAATTTCTTTAGAAGCAAGAGAATGCTAACAAATCATTCTCTTGCTTCTTGCTCACTAACATTAAACTTTTAAATAAGTCATATTTTTTTAAGTTAATGTCTAATTTTCCATATTTATTTTAAAAATATTTACAACTATAATCATATATATTGTATAATATTTGTTAAAATTCCATATATTTCTATTTCAATATCGCCTTTATACGTCTTACTCCTGCTGAGCTTGCTTCTTCTTTTTTGATTTTGAAGTGTCCTAGCTCTTTTGTATTTTGTACATGTGGTCCTCCACATAGTTCTTTTGAAACATTTCCTATAGTATATACAGTTACCATGTCTGGGTATTTTTCTATGAACATACACTCTGCTCCTGAGTCTATTGCTTCTTGTTTGCTCATTTCTTCTACTGTTACTGGTATTTCTTGTTTTATCCATTCATTTACTAGGTCTTCTACTTTTTGTTTTTCTTCGTCTGTTAATTTGTGATCACAGTTGAAGTCGAATCTCATTCTTTCTACTGTTATATTTGAACCTCTTTGATGTACATCTTTGCTTATTACTTGTTTTAGCGCTGCATTTAAAAGGTGTGTTGCTGTATGGTATTTTGTTTCTACTTCTCCATCTCCTGCTAAACCGCCTTTAAACCTTTGCTCTGAACCTGCTCTTGATTTTTCTTGGTGCTCTTTAAATTTTTGTTCAAAACCTTCTTTATCTACACTTATTCCTTTTTCTTCTGCTAGTTCTACTGTTAGTTCTAATGGGAAACCATATGTATCATATAGTTTGAAAGCTAAGTCTTTATTTAATTCTTTTCCTTCTAAATTTGATACTATTTTTTCAAATTCTCTTAAACCTTTTTCTAGTGTTCTATTAAATTTCTTTAATTCGTTTGTTAGAACATCTAGTATTACTTCTTTATTCTTTTCTAATTCATCATAATATTTTGCATATTTTTCTATTATCATTAATGCTAAAGTTCTTTCAAAACCACTTTCTAGGTCTATTCCTATTTTTTTAGCATGACGTATCATTCTTCTTATTAGTCTTCTTAATATGTATCCTTGGTCTGTGTTTGATGGCTTTATTCCTGAGTTATCTCCTGAAATAAATACTGCTGTACGTATATGGTCTGCTATTATTCTTATGCTTTTTGCATTTTCAGCATATGTTGTATTTGACATTTCTTCTATTTTATCTACTACATCTTTCCATATTGATGTTAAATAGTTGTCGTCTACACCTTCTAGTATTGCGACTGTTCTCTCTACTCCCATTCCTGTATCTACATTTTTATGTGGAAGTTCTGTTACTGTTCCATCTTGATGTCTTTCATATTGCATAAATACATTGTTCCAAATTTCTACCCATCTTTCATCTTCTGGGTCGTGTTTTGCTGGAACTGGGGCATCGC
Source organism: uncultured Clostridiaceae bacterium (assembly GCA_947245665.1). Classification (GTDB taxonomy): domain Bacteria; phylum Bacillota; class Clostridia; order TANB77; family CAG-508; genus UMGS1663. Next base: position 5,586 of record CAMXOP010000013.1, on the reverse strand, counting down.
TTCTCCAGTAGAATATTTCTGTATCTGGTCCACAAGGTCCTACTTCTCCTGCTATCCAGAAATTGTTATCTTTATCTAAATAGCTTATTCTTTCTGCTGGAATTCCTAAACTTTTCCATATACTAGCTGATTCTTCATCTCTTGGAACTTCATCATTTCCTTCAAATACTGTTACTGCTAGTTTTTCTACTGGTATGTTTAATACTTTTGTTAGAAATTCAAAACTCCATGTAATAGACTCTTTTTTAAAGTAGTCTCCTAAACTCCAGTTTCCTAACATTTCGAAAAATGTGTGGTGTGTCTTATCTCCTATTTCTTCTAGGTCATTTGTTCTTATACATTTTTGGTAGTCGCAAAGACGTGTTCCTAGTGGATGTTTTTGCCCCATTAAATACGGTACTAATGGTTGCATTCCTGCTGTATTAAATAGTACACTTGGGTCATTTTCTGGCACTACTGGTGCTGATGGTATTTGAACATGTCCATTTTCTACAAAGAAATTTATATATAAATCTTTTAAATTTGCCTTTTCCATTTTATTTCCTCCCATTATTTCCTTTAACATTATTTGAAATTATATTACATATAGGCTTAAAAATCAAGGTTTCTAGTTAATTATTTCAAAATTGCAACAATCGGATAGAGTTTTTGTAACTAATAAAAAAACTAATAAATTTACTAGTTAGTTATTTATCAACTTTTTCTTTATAAATTATATTATAACAACATCTATTTTTATCTTTTTTTCTTTTTCAGTTGATGTCTTTCATGAAATAATATCAATAACTACTCTGGTTATGGCTCTATATCCCTAAAGTTATCTTGTCATATTCTAATATAAATTTCCTATTAATTCTAAATTTTCTTCATTATTAATTTTTACTTTTTCTATAGAATTTTCTATTTTTCTGTATGGTATTTTTACAACCATATAATTACTAGTATGACCTTTTATATAATCTCCTTCTTTTTCTTCAAATAGAACTTTTACTTCTTTTCCAATATATTTTTCATTGTGTCTTTTTTCGTTTTCATCAGATAACTCGATTAATTTTCTACTTCTTTCTTCTTTTATATTTCCATCTATTTGATTTGGCATTACAGCTGCTTTTGTTCCTTTCCTTTGTGAATATTTGAATATGTGCATTTTATAGAAGTCAATCTCTTTTAAGAATTTATATGTTTTTTCAAATTCTTCGTCTGTTTCCCCTGGAAATCCTACTATTATATCAGTAGTTAATCCTACATTTGGATATGCTCTTTTCAAAAGTTCTGTACTTTTTCTAAATTCTTCGGTTGTATATCTTCTATTCATTCTTTTTAATGTTTCGTCACATCCACTTTGAAGTGATAGGTGGAAATGGTCACATATTTTTTCTAGTTTTGTTAATCTTGTTAAAAATTCTTCTGTTATTATAGTTGGTTCTATTGAGCCTAAACGTATTCTTTCTATTCCTTCTACTTCATTTACTTTTTCTAGTAAATCAATTAGTTTTATATCTTCTTTAAAATCTTTTCCATAAGAGGCTACATGTATTCCAGTTATAACTACCTCTTTTATTCCTTCTTTTGCTACCCCCTTTATTTCTTCTATAACACTTTCTGGCTTTCTACTCCTTACATGGCCTCTTGCATATGGAATTATGCAGTAGCTGCAAAATCTATCACAGCCATCTTGAACTTTTATAACAGCCCTTGTTTTTTCTGTGTATAATGTTGTGCCAAAGTCTAAAAATTCTTTTTGATGCATTACATCTGTTACTTTAGAATTATTTGTATTCCCAAAAGTGACAGATAACCCATTTGGAAACGTCCCCAATGGGAACTCTTGCTCTATGTATTCTACTATTTTGTTTTTTTCATTTGTTCCATATATTAGGTCTATTTCGGGGATTTTTTCTAGTTCTTCTTTTGCTACTTGTGCATAACAACCACATGCTACTACTATTGCTTCATTATTTATTTCTTTTACTCTCCTTAACATTTGCCTTGATTTCCTGTCTGCCATGTTTGTTACTGTACATGTATTTATTATATATATATCTGCTTTTTCTTCAAAATTTACTATTTCATATCCTTTTTTCATAAATTGCTCTATCATTGCATTTGTTTCATATTGATTTACTTTACAGCCTAATGTGCAAAATGCTACTTTTTTCATTTCTTACTTCACTCCTTTTATATTCTTAACTATTTTAACATACTTTTTTATTTTTTCAAAGTAAAAAGTTGATTTTTATGTTAATTTATGTTATACTTATGTTATCTATTAATTTATATCATATAAAAAGGAGAGAGTTTATGACAGATAAAACTAAGGACCTCGCAAAATTATTTTTAACTCCTTTGCAGTTTGATGCATTCTTGAAAGAATTTGACGATGTATTCAAACGTCGCGATGACGAAACAGCTGATTTGTACACCCCTATTTTAGGAAAGTCTCCTAATGCTTTTGGTACAAGTAAATATGACATTAAAGTCTATAAAACCAGCTGTAGATACATCGACATACTTATCAAATACGAAGAAAAAAATTTGGGAGAAGCCTAATGGCTTTTCTCAAATTTTTAATTTATATTTATTATATTCTTCCATTTTTGTTAATTCTATGCTATAATTATATTGTTAGAATTTATAGGAGGTCCATTATGTGGCAAATTTGGTTTATAGTTAGTGGTATATGTTTTATATTAGAAATGGCAACTGTACGGTTTTTTCATATTTTGGTTTGGAATAGGTGCTCTACTTTCTATGGTTACTAGTATCATTTTTCCTGAAAATATTATACTACAATTTGTTGTGTTTATCATTTCTTCTGTTGTACTACTTTTATTTACTAAACCACTTATAAATAAATTTACTAAAAAAGATGCAAAAATAGAAACTAACGCCTATTCTATTATTGGCAAAAAGGGAATTATTATTAAGGATATTAATTCTAAGTTTGCTATTGGCCAAGTTAAAATAAATAATGAAGTTTGGTCTGCAAAAGCTGACAATGAAACTATATTAGAAGAAGGAACTGAAGTTAAAGTTATAAGAATAGATGGAGTTAAAGCAGTTGTAGAGCCAATTGTTATTAATTCAGAAATCACAAAATAGTTATTGATTAGAAGTTATAGGTTAGAAGTTGGAAATTAGGTATTAGGGTAAATTCTTCGCAAAAATTACCTTATATTCCAATCTCTAACTTCCAACCTTCAACTTCTATTAAATAAATGTCAGTAAGTTACAATTAGAGGTGTTTTGACCTCTGACATTCCACTTCTGACTTCTAAAACAAAAAAGGAGGATATTTTATGGAAGGATTTATATTTTTAATTATTTTACTTGCTATTATATTTATAATTGCATTTAAAACAATCAAGGTTGTTAAACAATCTGAAGTTTATATTATTGAAAGGCTTGGAAAATTTCACAAAATAGCTGATGCTGGTCTTACAATAATTATTCCATTTATTGATCATGTTCGTAGTGTTGTAAGTTTAAAACAACAAACTATGGATATACCACCACAAGGTGTTATTACTAAAGATAATGTTACAATTACAATAGATACTGTAGTTTTCTATAAAATTACAGACCCTGCAAAAGCAGTTTATGAAATTCAAAGCTTAAAGAAAGGTATTGAATACTTAGCTATTACTACAATTCGTGATATTGTTGGTAAAATGGACTTAGATGAAACATTTAGTTCAAGAGATGCTATTAATGATAAATTAAGAGTAATACTTGATGAAGCTACTGATCAATGGGGATGTAAAATAGATAGAGTTGAAATTAAAGACATTACTCCTCCAGCAGACATTAGGGATGCAATGGAAAAACAAATGAATGCTGAAAGAAATAAAAGAGCCTTAATTCTACAAGCTGAAGGTGAAAGACAATCTGCAATTACACTTGCTGAAGGTAAAAAGGAAGCTGCTATATTAGAAGCAGAAGCTGATAAAGAAGCTAAAATAAGAAGAGCTACTGGTGAAGCTGAAGCTATTAAAAAAGTTGCTGAGGCTAAAGCTGAAGAAATACATATGGTATATGATGCAATGATGAAAGCAAACCCAAATGATAAATTAGTACAATTGAAATCTTTAGAAGCTTTAAAAGAAGCATGCAATGGTGAATCAAACAAGATATTTATTCCATTTGATGCAACTAGTGCATTAAGCAGTTTAGGCGCTATTAAAGAAGTTATGAAAGATGATAAAAAATCAGCAAAAAAAGATTAAAATGAATATCATATATAAAAAATAATTTAGTAAATTTTGTAATTTACTAAATTATTTTTTATATATGGGATATTCGTGTAAATTAAAAAGATAATATTGAATACTTTGTGTAGGATTTACATACCTTTTTTTCGATATTCTCTTCCTAAAAATAGTGTATATTAAAAATATAAAAATTACATACTACAAGATTAATTATAGTATCCAATTAATCATAGTTAATTCTAGTTTACACAGTGAATTCTATATTCTCGTAAATTTCTTTGGATAATCGTATGAATTAAAATGAAAATATCGATAATCTGTGTAAATTTCACACGAAATTTTCGATATTCCCATTTTTATTAAAAACAGTCTAAAATCTCTGTCCCCATTGGCTTATAAACTTATTTTACCAACTAATGTTTGATTTAACATTGATATGTCTGTTGTTGTTATATTATCACTATAGTCTATATCTGCTGCTTTTTCTATCATTCCAGTTACATTTAATTCATTTACTATTATCTGATTCATCACTGATAAGTCTGTTACTGTTATCTCTCCATTACAATCTAAATCTCCTCTTACTGCTATATCATATTCATATACTTTATTTTTATATGTTACTTGTAGTTTAAAACATGTTCCTACTAATCTTTCTTCAGTTATTTCATTTCCTTCTAAATCTATTACTTTTGGTGTTCCATTTGTTTCTATATTATTTAAGAATGCTGTTAGGTTCGTATATGGGCTTACTTTTGTTATATAGTTTTCTTCTGTATTTATATTATATACTGGTGATGTTATATAGTATTCATCTTCTAACCATTTTGCATAGTATGTTTTATCTCCTGTTTCACCTGCATCTATTTTTGTTATTGCTTCTCCTGTAAGTTCTTCATTATCATACCAACCTGCAAATTTACACCATTCCTTTGTTACTTTTGTTGGTAATGTTGCTTGTATTCCATATATGTAACTTTGTATATTTCCATCAACTATTGTTCCTTCATTTGTGTTTAATGTTACTTTATATGTATTTCTTTCATAATATAATTTTAATACTAAGCTTCCATCTTCTCGTACTATTCCATTTGGTATTCTTTCACTATGTTTTATATTTTCTATAAAGCCTATATATTCTTTTGGTATAGCTGTTACTTGTGTTCCTGATATTTCTTGTAAGATTTCTGTTTCTTGTAATACATAGCTTTCTGACTCTAAATCAGTGCTTCTTAAATAGTGTTCTATTTTATATGTCACTTTTTGTTTTAGCTTCCATACTGCATTTATTACTGTATCTTCTGTTATATTTGTGAATTCTTTATCCCATGTTAATGTATATCCTTCTTTTATCCAATTTGGTGCTGTTGCTGCT
>CAMXOP010000012.1 GCA_947245665.1 uncultured Clostridiaceae bacterium | reverse complement strand
AAGAAAACAGAATATACTTGTTTATGGGTTGAAGATAAATTAAGAAGTCATTTACTTGAGATAGATAAAACAGCAAATGAACGATTTAAACTTCTAATGAAACAATTTTCAGAGCAAGAAAATATAACAGAAGAATTAAAAGCTAATAATCAAATGGAATGGGTTTGCAGAATGAATAATATTAAAAATCGTGTAGAAGAAATTATATTTAGTGAGTTAATTTATGTTTAAAATGGAGGTTAAAGTTATGGAAAAAATAGAAAGTTTTTATAAAGAATATGAAGATATGTTTGAAGAATATTTAGAAAATAGTAGAAGATATTTAAAAGATAATAATGAAAAATATGCAGAACTAAAAAATGAATATAACAAAATATTAGAACAAAATGAAAACTTAACTTGGGTACTAGAAGGAGATATTAAAGACAGAAATTTATCAAATGAAGAATGCTTTTTGATTTCAAAATTGGTACAAATTTATTACGATATGCAATCGATAGAAGAACAAGAAATTTTCTTTTTAGGTGGTAGGGAAGCATACTTTTTATTTAAAAAGATTGGTATTTTGAAGTGAGTACTTTGTAGATTTCTTGAATATGCAAGCAACGTATTTGTACTCACGCCACAAATACCAACAAGAATGGGACAAGTCCCAAACCCTAATAAGAAAAGATAGAAAGTGAGATGAAAATTTATGAGAAATAGAAATATAAAAATTAATATATTTTTGAATGAAGAAGAAAACAAAACTCTTAATGAAAAAGTAAAAAAATCTGGCTTGAACAAATCAGAATTTTTTAGAAAAATAATTTTAGACTACCAGCTAAAAGAGAAACCAGATGAAAAATTTTATGAAGTACTCTCTCAGTTAAGAGGTATGGCAACAAACTTAAATCAAATTGCAAGAGCATGTAATCGTTATGGGTATGTTAATAATGATAAATATATACCACTAGCGCATAAAATAGAAGACTTAGTTTTAAGTTTGCAAGAGGTTTATATTGTATCTCAAAAGAAGGTGGATGCATAAAGTGGCAGTAACAAAAATATGGAAAGTAAAAGATAGATTAGATTTTACAATAAATTATGCAGTAAATCGGAGAAAAGACAGAAGAAAAATTATATGTATCAGGTATAAATTGTATGCCTGATACTGCTCTACAAGAAATGAAAAATACCAAAAAACAATTTTTCAAAACAACTGGAATACAATGTTTTCATGGAGTACAATCTTTTATAAAAGGAGAAGTAACACCAGCGCAAGCACATGAAATTGGAATAAAACTAGCTGAAGAATTATGGGGAGATAAATTTCAAGTAGTAGTTTCTACTCATCTAAACACAGATAACCTACACAACCATTTTGTTTTAAACTCTGTTTCATTTTTAGATGGCAAGAGATTTTGTAATACAAAGAAGGATTATGCTACTATGAGAAAAGTTTCAGATAAGCTTTGTGAAGAATATGGATTAAGTGTTTTGAAACAAGAAGAAAAATACAATAAGTATGCTACAAGTAGTTTATATAAGGAAATTATGAAAGACTCCATTAATTATGCAATAGCAAATTCTAAAGATTATAACGAATTTATTAAAATATTACAAGATTTAGATTATATTGTTACAGATAAAAACGAAACATTATCTATAAGGAGAGAACCATATAAGCGAAATACTAGAATTGAAAGGCAATTTGGAAATAACTATTCAAAAGAAAATATTTATAAAAGAATATTAGAAACACAACCTGAATATCCATATTCTCCAGATCCATATTTATTAGCTAACAGAAGTTATGAAAGATATAACAATGAAAAACAAAAGCATTTGCGATTTAAAGGCTCAATTTTATATTTAATTTTTCACTATGAGAAATTACTCGGTATCAATATAGAAATTGTCTCAAAACCTAATATAACGAAAATGACACCTGAATTAATACAAGCAATTAAAAGAATGGATGAATTTTCTAAACAGGTTAGATTTGTATGTAAAAATAACATTAATACAGAACAAGAACTACTTGATTATCAAAAGTCTACTTATGAAAAAATTAACCCACTAAAAAGTGAAAGAGAAAATCTATGGAAAAAACTAAAAAGAGCCAAAACAGAAGATGAAAAAGCAAGTATTGAAAATCAAATTGTAGAAATATCTAAAAAGATTACTCCACTTGCTGAAGAAATAAATCATTGTACTAATATTGAGTTAAGACTAGAAAGAATTAAGCAATTTGAACTTCATCAGAATCAGAAATTAGAAGAAGAACGAAAGCAATTAGAGAAAGAACAGGCTAAAAAGAAAAAAGAGAGAAGTAGATAGATTGAAAAGGAGCAAGTTAGCTCCTTTACTTCTTGTTTATTAGATTAGAAATTGGATAAGTATCAAATTCTTTTTGTGTTTCTTTATCCATAGCATTATGATAAAATTCATAATCATTTTTATTTTCTAATAAAATAGCTATGCCACATTGATTATTATTAAAACAATCATTTTTTTCTAAGTTATTTCTCAAATCTAGTAAGACATTTTTTTCATCTGGCTTAAAATCTCTTTTTCTTTTTATAATTTGAAATTTATTTAATTGGTTAGTTATGCTTGTTTCATTTTTCATTAACAAATTATTAATTTTATCTGCTAAATCTAATATATCTTTTCTTTTATTATCTTTATCATACGCTTTCAGTAATTCTAGCATAAAAGCATTTATATAATCAGATTGACTTTCAAAATTTTGAATAACATTAAGGGAATTAAAAACCACTTCTGAGTTAAAATTTGAAAATTTAAGTATATCTTCAGAACTCATAACAAAATATGGACTTGTTCTGCTTTCAGTAGATGTTTTTTCGCCCTCTTTAGTAATAACAATACTAATAATATCTTTTAGTTCTCCAAAATAATTACAAATTTTTAATTCTTCATTTTTGTTTTTCTGTGCTAAAACAGCTATATAGCAATTGCCTATTCTTATAAAATGTACTCCACTTTGTTGTATATTTAGATTTTTTGGTACAATATTATCACAAAAAATTTTTTTGAATAGCAATAAATTATTTCTACTTTGTTTATCTAATTTATCAATATCTTCTCTAAAATCAATCTTAAGTTCTAAGAACTTATTCCTTAACATTTTCAAGTCATTAACTTTTTTGCTATAATCTTCTATAAGTTTGTTCTCTTCATTTATATCTTTCTTATACTCTGGTAAATTTAAAGTAGCTCCATTTATTGTTACAGTTTTATTTTTAATTAAGTCTATAAAGAACTCCATATCTGTTATTCTATCTTGCAATGTTCCTTGAAAGCTAAAATTAATTTTTCTACTTTCTAAGTTAAAAACAATTCCTTTTCCCATTGTAATAGTTTCATGATCTTTCTGTCTTGTTAACATGTAAGAAGTATAGTATATTTTATCTTTTATTTGAATATTTTTTTCTATCTTATTTTGTATTGCTACAAAATCACCTTTAGGCAATGCAACCATTGTTTTTAATTCATCATTAAGTATTGCATATGTATATACATCATTATTAAGTATATAATCAAAGTGCTTTCCATTTTCTGAGATAACTTTAAATTCAATAGTATCAATATTTTTTAACTCACTTAAATCTTTTATAGGCATTCCCATTTGCATTTTAGAATTTAGGGCAAAATTTCTACATATATTTTTTAGAGATGAAACTGAGGAATCCTTTATTGGTTTAAGTAAAATACTTACTTTAGGTTTTTTAGCTTTACTTTTATTGTTTTCTATTAATTGTTTTAAATCTACAGGCAATAAATTTGCATAGTAAATTTGATATGTTAGATTATCGACAATATCTACCAGTAAGAGTAGTGTTCCACTATTTTGCTTTTGGTAATTTATTAGATGAGATTTTTCAATAGGGAATTTAGTATTTCCTTTTTGAATTTTATTAACCATTCTTCCTTTAACTTGCACATCAATTTTGTATTCAAAATTATCTTTACCTCTACCTTTACCATCAAAAACAGTTATATATCCATCCCAAGAAATTCCTTTATCTCCTTTTGTAATATTTGACTTTAAATCACTATATTTTAAGATTTCATGTTCTATAATATTAACAGCTAATTCTTCTATTTGATCATTTTCCACTATAATGCTCCTACAAATTATTTATCTGCCAAATTCATTATCAAACATATTAAATAGAATTTCAAATTCTTCAGTATGCATTAATAAATCTGGTTGACTATTATTTACCATTTCTTTAAATTTTTTATATGGTACAAAAAATATTTCTGATATTTCTTCTTTTTGAAATTTCATATCTTCAATTTTTTTATTAGTTCTTAAAATATATAAATCATCAAATTCATTATTTATAAAAGTAGCTGTGTATTTTGAACTTCTTTTTAAAGTCTTTATAAATTGTAATTCTTCTGGTTTAACATCTAAATTAAGTTCTTCCTTTAATTCTCTTATTGCTCCAGATAATGAGTTATCTCCAGCAGATAAATGTCCTGCACTAGATATATCTAGCATATTAGGGTTACTGTCTTTGGTTGCACATCTTCTTTGTAATAATATTTCTCCATTGTTATTTATAATCCATATATGTACTGCTTTGTGCCAATCTCCATCTCTATGAACTTCACTTCTTAATTTTGTTTTTCCTGTTTTATTACCATTTTCATCTAATAAATCAAAGTATTCTTTTGACATAATAAAATCTCCCTTCGTTATTTTTCATAATTCCAAATACTTAGATGTCCCTTTGCTTTTATTGGATTGTCTAATACTTGAATATTCTCTAATATCCAAGCATATCTACCTTCTTCATATTTGCCACAAATATATTCTTTATGATTATTATTTTTCATATCTTCAACATACTCATTAGTCATATAAACACAATCAACTAAATTACATTTGCAAATAATATTGCCATAATTTAATGGAGTTTCTTTTACTAATTCCATAAATTCTTTGTTTTCTTTCCATTCTTTAGGTATTTTAGTGCTACTTGCATGAATGTATAGTTCTCCTCTGTAAGATGTTTTCCAACTTCTTGTTTCTACTTGTTTTATATTTTCTTTAATTAATGTTGCACATGGCTCTGTTAAACTTAGCACTTTCATATTTTTTATTCTTCCTTTAAAATTTATCTTTCTTCACCAAATTGATATTCTTCATATTTTTCAATTGCCCTTTTTAGTCCTGCTTGTTTTGCTATTTTCAAATAATTTTCTGCTAGTCTATGATTTTTATCTGTTCCGTTTCCATTATAATAAAAATTTGCACCTAAATCATAAATCGCTGCAATATGTCCTTTATCTGCACAATCTTTTATTATTTCAAATGCCTTTCTAAAGTCTTTTTCTGTTTTACCTAATCCCCAGTAATAATATGCACCTGTAACAAATCTAGCATAAATCTTTTCTATTTCATCTGTACTTTGAGAATTTATCAATCGCATAATTCCTGGATATGCTTTTGTTAATAACATATCTCCCTTTTGCTCATCTATTGATAATGTATTGCCTAATCCCAATTTATAAGATATTCCAAGAGAATATGTACATAGAGGGTAATCTAGTTCAATACCTTTTTTATAATATTTTAAAGCCTTATCATAATCCTGATTTGCTCCATTTTCTTCTAAGTCATAACTTCTTCCTAATATGTAATATGAGAATCCATCTTCTTTTTCTTTTAATTGCTTTAAATCAAATTTTATAATATTCATTTAATCGCTCCTTTTCAATAAGTAAAAATAACAATTATTTAGATTTGTACTTTAATTCTTGAATAGCTTTATCTATTAAGTTAATCTGTTCAGTACTCACTTCAGGATTAGAATATACACCAGTTTTTAAGTTAAGATTGTTATAATATTTACCATTATGCTTTTTAGTTTGTATTCTAAGTTTACTAACTGCTCTTAATTGGTCTATTTTACAATATGAAAAGCCTTCAAAATTTTCTATTTCTCCAATGTCTATAACAACATCAGATTCATTTTGCTTACTTGTTAATGGAGCAACTAGTACTGTACCAACATTTGGTCTTGAATATAAAACAACTGCTGGATGAGAATGATTTAATTCTTGCCCAATATTTACACCAAAATCAACCCATACAACTTGTTTTCTTGTTACATATGGTACATAATTTAATTGTTCATTTTTATTAACTTTATTTAGTTTATATATTTGTTCAGCAAACCATTTTTCTAATTCTTGTCGCTGATTATTATTTAATTTATTTAATTCATCATTTATGTTCAAAATTTGTGCCTCCTCAATATAAAATTCAAAATATATAATAGCACAAAATAAGTAAAATTTCTACATAAATATAAAGATTTTTTACTTTCTATTTTAAGAAAAATTAAAGAAAATACTAATTTTTTTAAAGAAAATACAAAAAAATTTAAAGAAAATACTAATTTTTTTATATATTTTATTGATTTTTTTAAAGAATTTGAGTATAATAATATTAACAGAAGCAATTCTGTTGCGAGTTGAAATACACTCAATTTAAGAAGACATTTAGACCTGAAAGACGGTCAAGTTGATTTACAAATAACCTTTAGACTCAGTCTAAAGGTTATTTGCTTTCTAAAAAATATCTATTTCAAATTTATATCTTGCAAAAATTCATCTAATGTAAATTCACGATTATATTCATCAACGATAATGTATTTATTGCTATTTTCTTTATAAAAGCTTATAAAGTCGTTTTAGTTACTAAAATTTCGAAAACGAAAAGTGCCAGAAGAATATACTCCAAAATCCAATTTATTTATTGAATCTAAATAAAATTTAGTTTCATTTCTATAATCAGGTTCATATTGCCTGCATTCCTCCAAAACATCATTGTTTTGTATTGGTAAAATAGAAATAATTTTTTTATTTAATTCCTTATACAAATTTTCTAATTTAGCATTAAAGTTTTTTTCTATATCTTCTAGCTTTTCAATATGTTCTTTAGTAATTTTTCTATCTCTTAAATAATATGTACAAGACATAAACGCACCTCTAAATATATGTATTTTATAAATCTTTATTTTCTTCCATCCAAATTTTTAATTGTTCTTCACTAATTTTTTCTTTTTTAAATTCTTTAATTTTTTCTTGTGCAGCTTTCTTCCATGTATTAAATTTTTTCTTATCTTTTTCTGAAGTATTTGGATTCCTACTTAACTCCATTAATCTTTTTTGATATGTTCTTCTATAAATTAAAAGACCTTCAACTTCTTTAACATTTTTAGCATACGTAGTACGAGCTCCTAATTCTCTACATTTCTTTCCATTTCCAGAGCGAGGTGTTAAATCACAATAAACTTCAGCTTGTCTGTTTACAGGAATAAAATATCTACCACAATGCTTACAAGTTTTAATTGTTATATTATTATTTACCAATTCACTTAAAACTATAAAACAAATATTATCCAAATATCTACTTGAATATTTAATACCATTTTGCATATTTATGCCATTTATTCCTTGTGTAAGTTCACTTAGTTTAGCAGAAATAAAATCATTTTTAAAAATACTCAAAGAATTTAATAATACTTCTGTATTCTGTGTATGTTTATGTATTAAATTATGTTTTAACGAATATGCTTGAAATTTTGTATATGGTTCATATTCTTTATCTTCTTCATTTCCATTCAAATTATATATGTAATCTACACATTCTTTTAATTCTAATTGAAGTCCATATAATTTTACTTGAGCACTTTCAAAAATTCCTTTGGCATTTGCTATAAATGAATTTATATCTGTATATGATAATCTCATTTTTTTACTAGAATATTTCTCTATTATTCCCAGTCCATAAGCATATATAAAATCTTTATATGCATGTTTCCAATCATCTAATCTAGCATTTAAGAAATTTATTAAAAGCATACCATATCGTTCTTCATAAGGATTATATATATCTAGAGGTTTGGGTTTCAAAGCGTTTTTTATATATTCAGCTCTATTCCTTTTAGGCGAAACTTTAGGTAAGAAGTTATCAGTATAGCATATGTAAGGATGTTTAGAGTTTTTACTAGTACCAATTTTTGAATTATATAATGTTAAAGTGGTAGTATAATACTCTTTTTTATTATTTTTATCAAACCATATGTAAAAGCTTTTTTCGTTAGATAAATCAGCTTTATTATTCATTAGTATTTTTCCTTTCAAAAATATTTTGTGAGAAATTTTAGAAATTTCATAAATTGTATTGACATCTTAAAATACCTTTAGTATAATAACAATGCAAATCAAAAGTAAAATTTCTCACTACCTATTATAATAATACTACAAAACAAAGAATTATGCAATAGAAATCGAGAAATTTAACAACAATGGAAGGAGGAATGCTAATGTTAGAAGTTAAATCTAAAGAAAAACCAATGCCAATAATTTATACAACAAAAGACATTTGCAAAATGTTTCATATTGGTAGAGTAAAATGTTTAGAACTATTTCATAGAGCTGATTTTCCAGCACAGAAATATGGCAGAGGTTTTGGAATTGAAGCAAATGCTTTAGCCAATTATATGAGTTCTAGACATATTATTTGTTAGAAAGCAAAAGAGATTTAGAAATCGCACTTCTAAATCCCTACAAATCACATGGGAATGTCTTCCTATGTTTATTGGCAAATTAATTATAGCACAAGTAAGTATTTACTTGCAAGACATTCCCTTTAAAATTTTATGAAGGGAGTAAAAATGGCTAAGCGAAAAGAATTTGTCGAAGGTATCGACTATGTTATTACGATTAGAAAAAGAAAAAAATTTATAAAGAATCCAAAGAAAAGTATTTGTCCTATATGTGAAAATTGTAATCATAAAAATTTATGTTTAAATCGTAGAAATAAAGAAACTATGGAAAGATGTAATAAATGCAAAAGTTGTAGCGATAATACTTTATGTGATAAATTTAATTTTTATGATGAATATGAAGGAAGATTATTAAAACTTGGAATAAATGCAAATACAGGAAAAGCCATTAGGCAATCGTTTTCTGGAAAAACTGAAGAAGTTGTTTTGGAAAAATTAAAAAAGCAGTATATAAAAAATAAAGAAGAAGGAATTAAAGAAACTATTTATACACCAAATGAAGTTTCAATTATTGAACTTGCTAAAGAAATTGAAGAAAATAAATATAAACTTTCTAAAACACACGGTTCAGGTTATAATAGAAATATGCAAACTATTAAGGCTTGTAGTGCTTATAATTTTATGTTTAAGCCTATTCAAAATGTAACTAGAAATGAAATTGAAAAATTTTTGCAGTCTGAAAGGCACAAAGCTAATTCTACTATATCAAAAGAATATAGAATTATAAAAAATGCATTTGATTTAGCATATAAAAAGCACCTTATAGATAAAGAAATCGCTTTAGATTTTAATATTGATCCAATAGAAAAACCCAAAAGCTATAAAGAAGATAAAGATGTTGTTGCTTTTACCATAAAAGAAGAATATATGCTAATTCAATATATAAATAGCCACTATTCTCAATATAATAATATGTTATTATTAGCATTATACACAGGAATGAGAATTGGAGAAGTACTAGCTTTAACAACTGATGATTTCAATTTCGATGAAGATTATGGGACAATTAGGGTTAATAAAACAATAACTAAAAATAAAAGTGGCAAAAGAATTGTTGGAAATGTTCCAAAAACTAAAAATGGAAAAAGAAATTTGCATTTAGATAAAGAATCAAAAGAAATTGCAGAAAAAGCAATTAATGAAATGACACCTAATAAGAGAAATATGCTATTTCTTAGAAAAGATGGCAAGATATATGATGATGGACAAGTTAATAGTGCATTTAAACGAATTTGTAAGAACTCTGGAATAAAAGTTATTATGACTAAACACAGGAAAAATTCTAAAACAAAGGGAGTCCACTATGTAAATGAAAAAACAAGTGATGTAAATGTTCACATGTTAAGACACACCTTTGCAACTAGGTGTATAGAGGCAGGTATGGATTTAGCAACATTACAAAAGGTTTTAGGACATGCTAATATTCAAACTACAATAAATATTTATGGAGATATATTTGATTACCATCAGAAAAATCAAATGTATAAATATACAGAATATATGCAAAAGATGAATGAAAAATATGAAAAGATATTTGAAAATAATACGATAAAAGAATAAGATAATAATAAATAATTTGATAGAAAATTATATTCCCGACAATGTCGGAACAGAAATAGGAAATTTGAAAACACTTGATATAAGTAGAAAAGATGGCAAATAAAATTTGACCAGCTGCACCATTAGAACCTCAAGTGTTTCGTAAGATTATGCTTGAGGTTTTAATTATAAAAATAGTGCAAAGTTCTAACAAAAGTTCTAACACTTTTCCAAAATTAGAATTTTTATAAATAGTTAGAAATGTATTTTTTAAGACAGATTACCTAAATAGCGAGTTCGGTAATTTGTTCTTTTTTTGTATCTTTTGTATTAAACAGTAGTTTATCGCTAATAACACTTGCAGAAATTCTTTTGTTTTCTATATCAGCATGTGCATATCTTAATGTAGTTTGAAAATTAGAATGACCTAGCCATATTTGTATATCTTTAACTGGAACACCATTTTGAATTAATAAAGTACCACAGCTATGTCTTAAATCATGTAATCTAATATGTCGTAGATTATTACTATCTAATACTTTACTAAAAGTTTGGGTTACATATCCAGGTTTCATTAATTCTCCATTTTCCATTAAGCAAATATAGTCTCTATAATCATTGCAATAAGTATTGCCATAAAACTTTTTATATTCTTCGTACTTATCTTTATAAGTATTTAGTAAATCAGCAATAAAATCAAATAAAGGTAAAGTTCTATAACCAGAATCACTTTTTGCTCTATCTTTGAAAATGAATTGTGTAACACCATCAATTTTACCACGACCTACTGTGTGTCTAATCGTTAATGTTTTAGCTTTGAAATCAATAGCATTCCATTTAATACCAATAACTTCTTCACGCCTTAATCCATATACACCAGCAATAACTACTGGTAATTCAATAGATGTAGTTTTTATAATTTCCATTAGATTTAGCAATTCATCTTGTGTATAATAATCTGCTGTGTATTCTTTAGTTTTAATTGATTCCAATTTAGTAGCAGGGTTGCTATCTATTATTTCTGTAATAACTGCACTTTTTAAAGCCTTACTAATATTTGCTCTATAATGTTTTACTGTATTTCCAGAAAGCCCTTCGGCAAATAGTAAATCGAAAAAATCTTGAATGTGTTTAGGCTTCAAATCAACTAATTTGATTTTCTTTGCTTTAAAGTATTTGTATAGTCTACCTTTAATGACTTGTTCATAACCTATATAGGTTGTTTGTTCAACTTTTCCTTTTTGTTTTTCTAGCCATTCCAACATATAATCACAAAACAAGATGTTTTTATATTTATCATATATGTTTGGATCTCTTAGTTGTATTTTTGATTTTTGCTCATATTCAATTTTAAATTGTTCTAATTTTTCTTCAGCCTTTTTCTTGTTTCCTTTTATAGTATAACCTGTAGTAATCCATTTCGGTTTTCTTTTTCCATAGTCATCATATAAATTTAAAACTGCATAATAAAGACCTTTCTTTTTTTGTAAGCTACCTGTTATCATTTTACTCCTTCCCGTTGTAACAGTGTATATTTAACTTATCATTGATATTTTGTGTATTATACCATGATAATTAAAAAATTCCTATTGTTCTGTCATCACATATTTGATAACATTAACTTTAGGAATTTTATATTCTCTGCCAACTTTTTTACTTTTAATTTTCTTTTCTCTTAACATACGATATGCAAGAGTATTACTAATTCCACCTAGCATTTTTCTCATTTGTGTAAGATTTACAATGTCTGGGTAGTCTGTAAACATTAAAGTATAAGTTTCTTTCATATCAGCCATATTTAGCACCTTCCTTTAAGTTCTAAAATAAAAAAGACCTATTCATCAATAGGACTAATTAAATACTATAACAATATTTTTTCTTATATTTCTGTGTTGGTAGTTTAATATTCATATTTATTGATTTAGGAATATCTGATCCGACTTTTAACTTTCTATCTATAATTAGATTACCTTTACTATTCCTATGATAAGCGCTTGAATTCCATTTTCTATATGCTAAATCACTTATTTCAGAAGAATAAGACAAAATTCTTTACTTGCTTCAATATGTTGTTGTTTAACAAATTCATATAATTGTTTATCAGCTTCACTTTGTCTTTTGCTTCTAATCCAGTCTCTTTTTGCAATTTTACGATTTTCTCTACTTATTTGAGCTCTATATTCTTTTTCCTGAATATATCTTGTATCATTTTTAATTATCTTTGTGATATAAGATGGATTAACATTTAATTTTTTTGCAATATTAGTTGGTTTATCATGTTCATTATAATATTTGTCTAGTATAAAACTCTTTGTATCTATATTAATCACATCCTTTCAAATAATTTGGTAAAATTTCTGTCTACATATTTTTTATATAGTAGTAGCTCTTGACATTCTATATTAATTGTTGTAATATATTATTATATTTCAATTATTAACATATTACTTTAAAATTCTTTAAAAAATTTAAGGAGATAGAAATTATGGAGTTTAATTTTAAAAGCAATAGCCCTTATTCTTATATGAAATATGGTGGTTATCAAGGAAAATATAAAGGAAAAGAATATTATATGGTACCAAATCCAGAGGAATCTATAAATATTAGAAATGTATATGATATGTTTAGTCAAATAGATTCAGCTCTTGTATCTTTATTAAATATAGGGAAAATATGCACAGATACAGATGATGAACATACTAAATTCGCTTGTGCTTGTATCTTTGTTGAGCAATATGGATTATTAGGTTTTATGGTTGAAGCACCAATTAGCCCAGATTTTATGCTAAACGAAGAAGTAACATTAAAAGAAAATAATTTCATTAATAAAGATTGTACAATGAGAACAAAAGATTATTTTGAATTATTCTTTCCATTTGCAACTAATGATGAAATGAGTTACACAATAACAAATGGTAAAGCAGTTATAGAAACAAATTCTGATTTGCAAAGAATGTTAAATAGAACATCACTTAATGAGCAATTAATTTATTCAAGTTTTTATTGTGAAAAAATTGACTGGATTATAGATTATGCAAAAAAGATGTATAATATATTTAAAAAAGCAACAGATTTAGCAAACAATAATATACATGAATATGATGAATATAGAGCGAAAGAAATTATAAATAATTATTATTTCTCTGGTATACCATATAAAATTAATATGTATGGAAACACACCTGAAATATGTTGGCAACCTAATTCACTAAAACAAGCATTAGATATGTCTTTTGGATTTATGCTTTGTAGCGAGAAAAATCCTTTAAGAATATGTAAGCATTGTGGCAAAGTATTTTATGCTAAAAATCCAAAAGCTGAATATGATAGCAGCCAATGTAGAAACCAAGCAAATGTATATAAAAGCAGAAATAAGAATAAAGCAGATTAAGATAATTAATTGTAGAAATTGCCCCAAAAACATTGTTTTTGAAATAGAAATAAAGTATAATAAATCCATCCTTTTCAAAGGAAATCTTTGTGAAAGGAGGAACACTCATGAATAACGCAGATTTAGTATGGCATTTGGTGGAATTACTATTACAAAAAGAAAAAGACTTAAATCAAGTAGCTCTTGACCAAGCCAAAAACAACAACAAACCAAATGACCAAAAACAAGATGAGGTTTAGCTAACCGAAAAAAGATAATGTAGCACTACCGTTTTAGCTACATTATCTTTTTTTATAAAAAGGAAAAAACTAAATGCTACCGCACATTTAGTTTTTCCGAACACTCATAAATAATTTTTTAACTTAAGTTAAATATAGTATACTATATTTTTTATTATATGTCAAACGAATTTTAAAAATTCATTTTAAACTCAATTTTTAGAATTTTTTTCTTATATCTTTTAATAAATCATTAACATCTATTCCTAGAACATAAGCAATACCAAATAATTCATAATCTTTTACAGTTCTTTTATTATTTTCAATATCATATAAACTTTGCTTATGAATACTAATACCCATTAACTCTAATTTTGCAGATAGTTTTTCATAAGATAAATCTTTCTTCATTCTATATTCTTTTAGTAATCTTCCTATTACATTCATATTTCCATCAAATCTTGCAATCAATGACATATTTATTCCCACTTTCGTTCATCTATATGTATTGATTTTACAATTTTTTTATGTTATATTTATAAGCGCTAACACTTAATTATATTTTTATACTTAATTATGTTGAAAAAGGAGAAGTACAAGATGGAGCAATTAAATAAAGAATTTTGTGTACCATATTATATATTTGAAGAAATTGTAGACTATGTTGAACTGACTGCAAAAGGTCATTCTAAATGTATGAAATGGAAGAATATAAAATCATTATTAAGATTAGCAGTTATAAATGATAAATTAACAAAGGAACAAGTAAAATTTATAGAGAAAGAATTTTGTAGAGAATACAAAAAAGCAGCTTCCTATAATAATTAGCTTGTCATGCTTGAAAATTATGTAAAATTATTGTATAATATGGTTTATATAGGTAATATCTTAATTATTACTTATTTCCTTAATTCACTAATTGAGTAAGGAATACTTACTCCTTAGTTTTATCATATATGACACGTAAACATCTAATTAAAAGGAGGAAAAAATTATGAGTTTTTTTGAAAAGAAGTACGAGGTTACAGGTTGGCATGGTGATACTCAACCACTCACTGCCAAAAAACTCTATGAGCGGGTGTTAGAGGACAGCAAATCCGATTATAATTGGATTGCTTCAGCTACAGAGGTTGTTAGAGTATGTAACGAGCCATACTTTCCTGAAAAGTATGCAATGGGTATTAAACTTATCATCTTAAATTGCTTTGCGAATTTGGAACTACAGAAGGAATATCCTTCTAGTCGAAAGCCAACAGATAAAGCAGCGGTATATTCTTGCTATCATTCTTTGCCTAGTACAGATGAAACAGTAATCAAAGTTAAAGAAAAATATTTGACTGCGATTATAGAAGCGATTACAAGATACACTGAGAGTGAAGTACGCTTTCCTATCCATCAAGGGCCTACATATCAAAAGATATGTGAAGACTGGAAAAAAGCAAAGTTTGATGAATATGTTTCCAAAGAAGAAATTGATTTTGATCAGTTAGGAGAAGACTTATATGCTGATTTTGATAGGGTTATAAACAAATTTTCTTGAAAAGTAATTACTTCGTACTAGCATACAAAAGCCTTTAGCTACCATCTGTTTATAATATTTACCATCAAAACTTTTAACATCTTCAAAATTATAATAGTCTGTATATTCTGTGCTACTTTTACTTACATAATCAAGTAATTCCTTTTGGTAAGTATCACATATAAATAGTTTGTTTCCTACTTTTTTATTCGCATGATAGAAAGAAGCTATCCTGTAAATATTCGTAGAAGCACACATTATAAAAACATATTTATTGTTTTTAATTAGTTTAACTGCTTCCTCTTGTAACATAAATTCAGTCATAAAGTTTTCATCTTGTCTTGATAATGTTGTATGCTCACAAATTAGAATATCAACTTTTCCTATTCTTTTAAGTGCTTTAGGTATGCCTTTACTAATAACACCATGTAACCTAAAATCGCCAGTATGTAAAATTCTTTTTCCTTCTGCTTCTATAAGGTACATATAACTATCAAAAGCCGAATGGTCTGTACGAATAGGGGTTATTTTCATATTTCCAATTTCAAAAGGTACACCTTGTTTAAATGTCTTAAATGTTTCTAGTCTATCAATGTATTCTTGTGTAATTTCTGTAACTCTTGTATCTTTCATTTTATTTTGAAAAACCATAAAAATATCTTTTGCTTGTTTTCCAATATAAATTGGAACTTCCTTATTAACTTTCATATATTCGCCTACATGGTCGCCATGATAATGAGTAATAAGAACAGCATCACATTTTTTACTAATCTTTTCAATATTTACTTCTACTTCACTTTCACAAGTGGGCATATAAAAAACACCTACTTATTAGTAAGTGTTTAACTATTTATGTTTTATAATTTTTCTCATTATTTTTTTGTTGCCTCAAAACTACCCATTTTGTCATTTTCACATTTAACAGTTAATTTTTTTCCATTGATAGTTCCCTTATATTCTAATAGTCCATCAGAATATACAAAAGTTTTATTGTCTGTAAATTTAACACTTGTAGTTCCTTTAGCACTATTATATTCGTCATAGAAATATATTCTATTAGTGTCTTTATTTATCTTTACATATCCTGACCCATCTGAAAACCAATATTCACCATCAACACCATTTCCACCATATATATGCCAAAATCCAACTATTATAATTATTATTGGAATAACTGCTCCTAAAATCTTAAAAATAATTTCTGTATTAGAATTTGTATTGTTTGTTTCTGTTTGAGTAGTATTTGATGTTCTTTGATTTTCATTTATAGTTTGTGTGTTTGGTTGTTCCGTTTTATTTCCGCATTTATTACAAAATGTACTTTCTTTATTTATCTTTGCACCGCATTTACTACAATACATATAGTCTTCATTATTTGGTTTGTTTTCACTAATTGTTGATATATTATTTATAGTACTATTATTTTCTCCTCCAACAACATGAAAATTCCTTACAGTTCCATCCCATACACATTCAACAATAATTTCACTATCTCCAACATCTATCTCTAAAACTTTTGTTTTTTGAACTCCTACTTTATATTGAACAGTATGTCTACCTTTAGATAATTTTTGTGTTAAGTTTTGCTTAAAATCAATTTTTCCTATTACTTTGCCATCAACAAATACATTCCATTTAGTATTAACCGCAAAACCTACTTTTGTTACTTCAAATATTACATTTGACCCTTCCATTTTATACTTCCCCCTTTTTATATTTAATACTTAATTTAAGTATATTACAATATTCGAAAAAAAACAACAATTTACACTTTATTTATCTTTTTTACTCTTGAAAAAGTAGTATATTCCATAAATTGCTAATGCTAAAGCCATTATTCCTACTATTATTAAGCAGACTTTTTGTTCTTCTGGTGTCATTTCTGACCATGTTTTACCATTTCCATGTAATGAAAACATCTTACACACTCCTTTCATTAGTACCATAATACTTATATAACAAAATTTGTAATATTATGTTATTTGATAGGCTTTAATATTATATTTCCATCAATAGTAGAAATTTCTAGCTTGTCTTTTTCTTTTACTCCCAAATCTACTCTTAATTTATAAGGTAAAACAATTCTACCTATTTCATCAACTGCTCTAGCTTCGTATTTATGTTCCATTTTTTGCCTCCTTTATTATATAAAAACCTAATACACGTTAGTAACGTGGTTTCCCTCGAATTATACATTTTTACTGCTAGAATGTCAATAATATAGGTATAAGATAATGGAGGAAATTTAATTGAGAATATGTTTGAGTGATTATGAGCCAAAAGATGTTATTCGTATAATTCGTGAATGGACTGAATTAACACAAAAGGAGTTCGGTAAAAGTATTGGTAAAGCTGAAAGAACAATACAAGACTATGAAGCAGGTAGAAGTAGATATTATATAGATACATTGTATAAAATTGCAGAAGTGCATCATGTAACAATAGTTATTGAAAAGAAATAATAAAGTCGATTAAGTTTTTATTTACTTAACCGATTTTTTAATGTATAATCAAACCATATATAAAAATTAAGTAAAAACACGTAGGGAATTAAAAGGGTAGTGTTTTTACTGGTATTATGGCTACTTTGACTAACTGCGAAGCAATAATAAATTTTTATGTAGGGTGTATTTCCCTTTTTAAAAAAGTACTGGAATAAATACTGCAATACAACTATTTTTGAAAATGGGTTGTATAATATTTGAAATTCATTGTATCATGTAAAAGTATCAAAAATATGTAAAATTAAATATGTATAAAATCATGTGAAAGCATTGAGAACACAATAATATGACCATCTGCACCAAATTTTATAATTTTTTTAAGATATTGTAAATTATCAACAATATCTTAATTTATTTCAAAGTGTTGTAAATACTATCTTTTAGAGGTAGTATTTATTTTTTTGCCTATCTTAAAATATCATAAATTATCATAGAATATTTTAGCTTATTATATTAAAAAAATAAAAGGAAAAAGTTGAAATTTTTCTAATCACAACTTCATCCTTTTTATCCGCTTTAATCAGTTATATTTAGATGTATTTATTGACTAGAAATTGACAAACTCTAAAATCCAATCCTCTCTAAATATAGCTGACATAGTGCTAACAAGGCAACCAGGGAAAGTTTTGTTATGCCATTCTTCATACAAATTACTTATATCTATTTTTTTAACTTTTCAATTTCCTGTAAAATTTGCTTCTTACCATCACATAAATGTTGAATAGATAATTTTTTATTTAAAGTATCTATAATAGCAGCCATTTGCATAGAACAGTCAACATCGCAATACCATTCTTGAGCTTTTATAGTATCAGGAACATATGATAAATTTGTAGAATAAAGTTTTGTAAATACTCCATCGCTATAAGCATTCATAAACCCTTCTATTCCTTCAGTTAGTAAAGCAAATGTAGCAACTAAATAAATACTATTTGCACCACGTGACTTTAATTCTCGTGCGACTTCAATCATAGATTGACCTGAAGCTATCATGTCATCTACTACAATAATATTTCTACCCTTAACATCAGCTCCCATATATGCATGTTCTATAATTGGATTTTTTCCATTTACTACTTTACTTAAATCTCTTCTTTTATAAAATACCCCTACATCACAACCTAACATTTCAGCATAATATCTAGCTCTTTCCATTGCACCCATGTCAGGACTTACAACTAATAAATTATCAATATTATTTTTTTCTTCTCTTATTAATCTACTAAGTATAGTATGTGTTGGATAAAAACTATCAAAAGGTAATCTAGGTATTGCATTAGATACATTAGGGTCGTGAGCATCAAAAGTAATAATATTATTAACACCTAGTCTTTCCAATTCTTGCAAAGCAATAGCACAATCTAAGGATTCCCTTCCTTTCCTTTTATGCTGCCTAGATTGATATAGTAGAGGCATAATTACTGTTATCTTAGAAGCATGCCCACAAGTAGCAGAAATAACTCTTTTTATATCTTGAAAATGCTCATCTGGTGACATTTCATGTTCTGTTCCATGTAATTTATAATTAATACTATAATTTCCAACATCTGATAAAATATATAAGTCTTTTTCTCTAACAGAACTTCCAATAACTACTTTCCCTTCTCCATTATTAAACCTACTATTAGAAAATGGAATAATATAGTTTTGGTCATTATTTCTAATTATGTTCAAATTTTTCTGTAATTTTTCTCCAAATTCTTTTGCATTTTCTAATACTATTAAACCTAAATTATCTCTTGTCATATTTGTACCTCCTATTTTATTATTTTCTAATTACATTATATCGTATCATTTACAAAGGTCAAGAAAGAAATATAAATTAATTTTAAGTACATAGAAGAAATATTTTGAATAAAATTAGAAAATAATAAAATAATATTTACAAAGTGAATAAAAAGATATAATATAAAAACAAACGGAAGTTTGAAGAAAGTTAAATTTGAGCTATAGGTAAATATTGATAAAAGGAAGGCAATGAGTCCTAATAAATGTAAAAATAGCATGGAATGCATTAGTAGTAGATAAAATGAATTTTTAAGTAGTAGATATTTTTTTTAGTAATTCCGCCACTGCGGATAGGTTCTGTGTTTAAATGAAATAAAATATATCTAAGCTTTGGTGATGAATAATGCATATAGAAATTTTATTAAAACAGATCAGACAAAATAAAAGTGTAACTTTAAATAATTTATCTAAAAAAAGTGGTGTGTCAACTACACATATTAATGATATAGAAAATAATATAAAAAGTCCTAGTCTATTAGTAATGGTAAGATTATCAAAGGCTTTAGATGTAGATATTACAGATTTATATAAGGTGAAGTGGTAATGGAAGAACTAAAAGAGGAACTACAATATATTATAAACAAATATGGAGTAAATTCTATAGAAGCATACGATATGAGTATAAGGTTATCTATAGAAATAGATAAAGTGTACAATAATGCTACTACAATAGAAAGTTATTATAATAATAGTTATAAAGCACTAACTGAATATATACAATTAAGTGAAACCAATCCAACTGAGGTGATGTGGAATAGACATGCTATAAAGAATAGGTATCTATCAAGCGAAACAATGGGATACATAGATGGAGAAGGTTTTAATAAGTTATGTAAAAAAATAAGGAAAAAGATAAAAAGAAAATTAAAGAAAGAATTAAAGAAAAAATAGATTAATATATAAGTATAATTTAAAGCGAAACTATTATTTAGTAACTAATAATTTAACAAATATTAAAATAACTATGGACTTTTTGAAAAAAGTGTTCTAAAATGTAAAAAAGTAATAACTTAATAAAAAATAATAGGAAAATAAAATATGATAGTAGAAAGAATAATATTTAATGTTGTAGCATTTACTTTATTTTTAATAATATTTTCTAAAATGATATATAGAAATGATACTAATTACATATATGTATTAATAGCTCAAGCCCTTGGAATTGCAATAAGCTTTATAGGGCTTATTTTTCGTATAAATTTGCCAATAATTATAATTATATTTACATATATACTATCTATATTAGCACCACTAATTATAATCATTTTTGAAAAAAAAGGAATATATTTTTCAGAAATAATGTATATGAATATTGCAAAGTTTTATAGGGCAAAACAAAATAATCAAAAAGCAAAAGAAATTTTAATGAAAATGTTAGAAAAATACCCTGACAGTTATTTCTTACATAAACAATTAGCGGAAATTTGTGAACAAACTGGAAATATAAATATTGCAATTGATGAATATATAAGAGCATCAGAAATAAATACTTTAAATTATGAATTAAAATTTAAAACAGCGAATTTACTTAAAACTACAACTAGAAATGAAGAAGCAGTTAGAATTCTAAATGAATTATTAAGAGCTAAACCAGACTATTATGATGCTTCATGCTTATTAGGAGATATATTATATGAGCAAGAAAATTATAAAGAAGCTGTTAATGTATATATACAAGCATTAAATTATAATCCAGATAAATATGAATTATATTACAATTTAGGGATGGTATATACAAGGTTAAATGATTTTCAAAGTGCAAAAGAATACTATGAAAAAGCAGCAGAACTTAATTCATTATTATATCATGCAAAATATGATTTAGGTCAAATAGCACTGTTATATAACGAATTAGAAGAGGCAGAAGAATATTTCACACAATGTATAAATGATGATGATTTAGCAGATGAAGTATATTACTATTTAGCATATATATCAATGCTAAAAGGAGATAGAACACAGGCAATACAGTATTTAAATATAGCAGTAGAAGAAAATGAAGAATTATATAAAAAGGCATGTAAAGAACTTGTTTTTAAAATTATTATTAGTAAAATAAAAAGACCTACAAATACAGTAAAAAGCAGAAAGAAAAAAATAACATTAAAAGAACTCGAAACAATAAAGCATCTAGAGGGAACATGTGAAGTAGTAAGTAACTTAAGCAATAATGATATAAAAGCTATGAAAATATTGAAAAGAAAAGAACAAGAAAGAGAAAGAGAATAATTTGATAAAAACAAAAATATAATATAAAATATAATATAAGAAAGAAGGATTAACATGACAATAATACAATCATTAATTTTAGGAATAATTCAAGGACTAACAGAATTATTACCAATATCAAGCTCAGCGCATTTAGCTATTATACCATGGATGCTAGGATGGACTAATTCAGAATTATTTAAATTAGATTTTGAAGCTTTTGATGTAGCATTACATTTTGGAACTCTGTTAGCAATTGCAATATTTTTCTTTAAAGATTGGATAGTATTAATAAAAGGTGGATATAAACAAGCTGTAAAGAAAGAAAAAAGTTTTGAAGGAAGAATGTTTTGGTATTTAGTAATTGCTACAATTCCAGGAGGAATTATAGGATTTATACTAGATAAATTTGTCGGAAATAGTTTAGAAACACCAATTATTATAGCACTTGCACTAATTGTAATGGGAATAATTTTATATATAGTAGATAAAAAATCAAAATCTAATATAAAATATGAGAACATGACATTAAAACAAACATTTTTAATAGGTCTTTCTCAATGTTTAGCATTTATACCAGGAGTTTCAAGGTCTGGAGTAACAATGACAACAGGAAGAATGATGGGAATAGAAAGAGAAAGTGTTGCAAAATATTCATTTTTATTATCAACACCAATAGTATTTGCAGCAACATTATTAAAATTTAAAGATTTCGTATTTACTATTCCATTTTTCATTGGAGTATTTGCAAGTTTTATTGTAGGAATTTTTGTAATAAAATTCTTACTAGAGTATCTAAAAAAAGGAAGTTTTAAAATATTTGCGATATATAGAGTAATATTTGGAATTATAATAATACTAAGATATTTATTTATATAAATAAAAAAGTTTCTAAAAGGATATACCTTATTAGAAACTTTTTTATTCATGCTTTTTATTACGCATGTTTATTTTGGAATTGTAGGGGTCGCACTTTGTGCGAACTATCTTATTCTAGTATAGGAAAAATCGATTTTAAATTGTATTGGTCAGCATTGCTCGTTAACATATCAAAGCCATTTTCTTATTATAAAAAATTACAAAAGAAACAAATTAAAAGTTAATAAAAAACGTTAAAATATCATGTTACAATCATGTTACAATTACATTACAACTGTATTAAACAGCTTGACTTTTCGGCAAAAAACGATAAAATTATTACATAATTATATTATTATGTGTAAAATTTAACATAGAATGCAATTAAAATGAAAAATAAATTAAAATTCAAGTATTTTTTTAGCCTAAAAAGCAAAAAATAATATTATATTTTTTCAAACAAAGGAGATAAAATGCCAAGCTGTCTAGGATTATATATACAAGATAATTTAATAAAATATGCAAAAGTGACTAAAGAACGTGAAACATTAAAAGTAGAAGCTTTTGGTGTAAAATTCTATGATGATATTAATACTGCTATAAATCAAATAGTTTCAGAAACATTTAGTTACAAAATACCAATTAGTACAAATTTGTCAGAAGAAGAATATAATTATTTTTACTTGTTTAGTTTATTAAATAAAAATGATATAAAAAAATCTATAGAGACAGAATTTGACTCTTTTTGTTATGAAAAAGGATATAATAAAAATACATTAGAAAGTAGATATGCTCTAGTTCCAGATATAGAAAACAAAGAAAAGATAAAAGTTATTCATATATCAACTAACAAAATTGATATAAATATAAAAATGCAAGAAATGGAAGGACATATAGTTAGTAATATATCACCATTACCAATGGCAATTACTAATATAGCAAATGTAAAAGAAAAAGAAAATTCAATTATTGTTAATATAGAAGATAAAACAACTATAACAACAATAATAGATGATAAAATTTATAATATTGATAAAATAGATGTAGGGGCATATGAAATTTTAAGTAATATTAGCCAAAAGGAAAATTCATATTCAAAAGCATATGAAATATGTAAAAATACTACAATATACACTATGGAAGGAAAAGACTTAATACAAGAAGATGAAAACTTATATTTAGAAGATATAATGCCTACACTATATAATATAGTACAAGCAGTAACAAACATAATGGATAACTCACTAAATAAAATCCAAAAGATATATATTACAGGAACAGGTGCAGTTATAAATAATATAGATCTATACTTTCAAGAATACTTTACACAATGTAAATGTGAAATACTAAAACCATATTTCATACCAGAAACAGTAAAAATCAATATGAAAGATTATATAGAAGTCAATTCAGCAATAGCATTAGGTTTACAAGGACTAGGATATGGAGTAAAAAATATTAACTTTAAAAAACCCACACTAACAGAAAAATTACCATCATGGATGAAAATAGAAATTGGAAATAAAGGTGAAAAGTCTACACGAAAGAAAAAATTCAATTTAAATAATAAACTTAATCTATCATTTGAATTAAAAGGCGAGCTTGACAATACAGAAAAATGGCTTGTAAGAACAACATTTGGAATAGTAGCATTTGTTATAATTTACAGTGGACTTACAATGTTCATAAAACATCAAACAGATAAAAAAATAGATGAAGTAAATAATGTAAAACAAGACACATTAGCACAAATGCAACTTATAGATAAAGATACACAAACACTAAATAATAAAACAACAAGATATGAAGAAGTACTAAGAAACTTAGAAGATTATAAAAATGCATCTAGTGAAAATAAAAAAATAAAAGATTCAATACCAAACTTTTTAACTTCATTAATGTTTGGTATGCCAAAAGATGTAACAATTACATCAGTAACCAATACGACAGGATATACAATAAGAATAGAAGCTGAGGCAAAAGATTATTCTCAATTGGGATATCTAATTGGGAATATAAAAACAAGTAATATTTTATACAATGTAACATCTTCTTCAGGAGTAAAGCAAGATGACATTATAAAAATAATTATAGAAGGAAGTTTGTTTCCAGAATAATTAGTATAAAGGAGTAAAAATTAATGAGAAAAATATTATTAATCATAATAATAGTGCTATTGCTTGTTTTTGGTTATGTATCATTAGTAAAAGGAGTTACACTAGGAGGAATACGTATTTCAAGTATTATGCAAATAGAAGAACACAGTAAAGAACTTGAAGTAAAAACAGAAGAATTAAATTCTCTAATTGATATTGAATATCCTAGCAAAATGTTACAATTAAAAGAAGCTAATAACAAAATGCAACATGCCAAACAACAATATTTAGATGAAACAAATTTAAGTTCAGATGAAGAAATAGAAAATGCATTACAAGTAGAAAGTTATGACATAGAAAGGTTATGGGCAAAAGTAGGAAACCATGCTAAAAAGCAAGGAGTTAATATAAAACTTGTATTAAATAATAGTACTACAGGAGGAACTGAAACAAGAAATTTGGATTTCACAGTAGATGGCAGTTATATAGCAATTACAAATTTTATTTATGCAATAGAAGATGACACAGAGCTAGACTTCAGAATTTATAACTTTAGGTTACTTCCAAAAGAAGGTAATATATTACAAGCAACATTTGTAGTAAAAGACATAAGAATAACATCAAGTTCATTAAATGATAGTTTAACAAGTTCAATACAAACAACAACTACAGAAAATACAAATACAGACAAAGCAAATAATCAAAATACACAAACAAATAGTGTAAATAATACTACAGCACACTAAAAGGAGTATAGTATGATAAAAACGATATTAAAGGAAACTATTATTACTTTATTACTTTGTATAGCTATTTTATTAGTATTAAGTATAATATTTTACGATTATAATCCACTAAATAAAATTGTACCAAGTAAAATAGCATATTCAACACCAGAAGATATAAAAAATGAAATTGAACAAAATGAAGTAAAAGACGTATTAGAAGGTGGAGTTAATATAGTATACAGTATAGATAGTTCAGACTTAAATATATATAAGAAAAGTAATAGTTATGTTGCAGGAAAAGCAAATCCATTTGCCACATTAGAAGAAGGTACTTCTAGTAATGTTGCGGATAATGAACAAACTAATAACAAAAATGGAAATAAACCAGCAAATGTAACTAATACTACTAAGAACCCAGGAAATACAGGAACAATTCTAAATAGTACTGGAAAAAAATAATATAGGTTATATTTATAATATTAAATATATACAAAAGAATATTTTAATAAGGAGGAATTTTTTATGTTAAAAGGGCAAAAAGGTATTACTTTAATAACATTAGTAGTAACTATAGTAATTTTAATAATTCTAGCAGGAGTTGCTATATCATTAACATTATCTGAAAATGGTTTATTCAATAAAGCAAAAAAAGCTAGAGATGATTATATGACAGCAGCTAACAGTGAACATGATCAATTAGCTAATGTAGTAGACTATGTAGATTTAGTTACAAATGAAGTACAATAATATGTTCAATGAACTAAATATAGGTTATCTAAAAATGTATTTAGGTAACCTTTATTTTATATAAAAGGAAAAAAGATATGGAAAATATAATTTTTTATTTATTAATATTTATAATAGGAACATTATTTGGGAGTTTTTCAACACTTGCAGTATATAGGTTACCATTGCACCAAAATGTAACCCATGAACGTTCATACTGCCCACACTGTAATCATAAGCTTTCATTTTTTGATATGATACCTATTTTGAGTTATATATATTTAGGTGGAAAATGTAAATACTGTCATAAAAAAATAAGAATTCGTTATTTGTTACTAGAAATATTAACAGGAACTATATTCTTATTATTTACCATGTCATTAAATATTAATTTGAGTAATACTAGCAAAATAGTATATCTAATATTTGGAATATTATATATAGCAGGAATAATTATAATAGCAGGAATAGATAAAGAAAAAAGAAAAATAAGTAAACCAATATTAGTATATGAAATAACAATTTTATCAATATATATGATTTATCTATATATAGTAGAAAACACTAATATACATAGATATGTTATATATTTATTAGCTTTGCTTATTTTATTTGTAATAGATACACTAAAATTAAAAAAGCTAAAGATAAATAATTATATAATAGAAATAATGGCTTTAGCAATTATACAAGCTATATTTTC
>CAMXOP010000011.1 GCA_947245665.1 uncultured Clostridiaceae bacterium | reverse complement strand
CAAGTTATCAATCGGAAGGAAATCCGATTTACACAACTTTTACGATAGGCTCATATATATTGTGGTATTTCTTATAATGTTGAATTATTTAATTTACATACTCATATTTATACCTCTTGCAACTACTTCTGACATATTTAATATTAACTCATCAATTTCTTTTGGTGTTACTATAAAATTGAAATCTTTTGGTAATAGTGCTTCTTTTATTTGCTCGTAGTTGTCTTCTTCTTTTAACTGATTTAAGTAATCATTTGACTTTGCTTCTTGTTGTAGCTTTTCTATAAATAAATCTAGTGCATCATTTACTACTACTGCTGTTTCTACTACTGTTGGTATTCCTAGTGCTATTACTGGTATTCCTAATGTACTTTCAGTTAGTTCTTTTCTTGTATTTCCTACCCCTGCTCCTGGTACTATTCCTGTATCTGATATTTGTATTGTACTACTTATTCTTTCCATACTTCTTGAAGCTAGAGCATCTATTACTATTAATAATTTTGGTTTTATATTATCTACAACACCTTTTATTACTTCTAATGTTTCTATTCCTGTTGTTCCTAGTACTCCTGGTGCTATAGCACTTACTGGCCTTGCATTTTCGTCTATATATTGTGGTAAATAGTTTATTATATGTCTTGTTACTTCTATATCTTTTACTACATTTGGTCCTAATGCGTCTGGTGTTACTTCTTCATTTCCTAGTCCTACTATTAGTACATCTTCTTTACTTTGTATTTTATTTTCTACTAATTTCCTTAGTTCATTTGCAAGAGTCTCTGAAGCTTTCGCCGCTTCTTCCTCTGTTATAATATTCATTTTTTGAATATCTATTGTTATATAATTTCCCTTCTTTTTACCTATTGCTTGTTCTCCTTGCTCATTAGTTATTTTTACTCTTGTTACTTTTATTTTATCTGTTATCTGTTCTTCTTCAGCTTCAACACCATTTACTTCATTTTCTATTTTATTAGCTTTTTTATATAAATCTCTTCTCTCATCTGCTAAATCTGTTCTAAAATTGTACATAAAAAATCCCTCCTTTTTATTATTGTGGAATTTTCTGCACTTTTTATTCATTTTTGCAAAAGAAAAAATACCATATAATTATTGGTACTTTCTCTTTATTATTTTAATATTTCAGTTTATGAATGTAATTGAATATATACGCATAATTGTTAATTTTCTATTGATATAATCTTTTTAATAAATTTACTGTTCTTTTTTGTGCACCCTCTTACCTTTTAAAACATTTTATAGCATCACAAATAATTTTTACTATTAATAAAGTCTGTCCCTTTTGGTAAGTTTTTTCGAAAAAGGGGCGTCCCTTTTAGCAATATCTACATAGTATTGCTTCTAGTCCTATGTTTAAATCTATTTTTCCTATTTTATAGTTACTATCCAAGTTTATTAATTCTTCTATTATTTTTCTTAATTCTTGTTCTTTGAAGTATCCTGCTTGTGCTCTATATTTTGTTACTAGAAATGTTTGATTTGGTTTTAAGTTTAATGCTTCTGTTATTTTTTTATTATTTCTTTCACATAGTTTTATTAGATATAATTTTTTGAAGTGATTATACAGTGTTATTAATATTTTTTGCACTGGTTCTTTATTATATATTAGGTTATTTAATACTTCTAGTGCTTTTGTTATATTTTTCTTTCCTAAGTTATCTGTTAAATCAAATATTATGCTATCTAGTTTTTTTATACATAGTAAGTTTATTGTTTCTGCTGTTATTTTTCCTCCTTCACCTACATATTCTATTTGCTTTCTCATTTCATTTATTATATCTTGCATATTACATCCGTATGCTTTCTATTAGGTATTTTATTGTGATTTCGTCTATTTCTGTTTTGTAAGCTTTGCTTATTGCTTTTATTCTATTTATTATTTGCATAGGCTTTAGCTCTTCAAATTTACATACTATTTCTAATTTTTCTATTATTTTATATAGTTCATTTTTGTCGGCTTCTTGTTCTATAAATACTATTGTTACTGTTTCTTTTATTTGTTTTATATTTTCTTCTATATAATTACTTATTTTGTTTACTATTTCACTATTTGCTTGTATCTTTTTTCTTCCGTCTTTTTTGAATAGTCCGTGAATCTCTTACTATTATTAGTTTTGTTTGATATCCAAATGCTGGCGTTTCTATTTCTGATATTAATGTTTCTATGTTATTTACATCTATTTTTATATAATTTATTCCTGGTGTTAATGTTCCATAATTGTTTTTTATTTTTTTTACACATGTTTCTAAAAGGAATGTTTCTTCCCCATATAATAAATATATATTGTTTGAATTTCCTTGCTTTAATTCTTTTTCTAAATTTTCTATGGTAACTAACATAAAACGTAATTTTCCTTTCTTTTACGCTTTTATATTATCATTTTATATTATTAAATTCAAGTTATTTTAGGGATTTTTGTTTTTTACTTTTATATAATAATTTGATTTTTGAAATAATGTTCTTAGAATTTTAATAATATTATTCTATAGTGCCTTACTCATAATTGCAATAAAAAGATTTGTACAAATTTCTAGTAAATCCGCTTAAATTATGCATTAAAGACGACTTTTAGTCGTCTTTTACATTATTTTCTAGTATTATTCTAAATACCTCTGCTACACTCCATGCTTGGTTTATTGTTCCTCTTGCTTCATATGGTTTTACAGAGTCATATATTTCTGCAATTCCTCCTATTGTTTTTCCTTCTGTTGTGAACTCTTTTATAAATGTTTTTTCCACATTTTGTACAAATTTTGTTAGTTTATCTTCTAGTTCTTTCTTTTTTGTTTTTATTTTCTCTGCTTCTACTATTTTTTTGAAACTATCATAATAAATTCCTAATAGCCATGGCCATGTTATTCCTTGGTGATAGCTCATGTCTCTTCTGAAACTATCTCCTTCATATGTTTCTATATAATTTCTCTCTCCTTTTGCCAATGTCTTTAGTCCATAATTATTTAATAATTTTTTTGTTACTGTATTAAACATCTCTTTTGCCATTTCTGACCTTGGGTCTATTATTGGATATGTTAAACTTAAACTAAATAGTTGGTTTGGTCTTATCTTACTATCACCTAATACATCATATAAACATTTTCTTCTTTTATTATAAAATTTTTCTGTAAAACTTTTCTTACACTGATATGCAAGCTTTCTATATTTTACCGATTTTTGCTTATTTTCAAATTTACTACTTAGCTCTTCCATTATTTTTAATGCATTATACCACATACTATTTATTTCTACTGCTTTTCCATTTCTTGGAGTTACTACATAGTTTCCTATTTTTGCGTCCATCCATGTATTTTGTGTTTGTTCAGTTCCTGAAACAATTAGTGCATCTTTATCTAAATATATATTGTTATTATCAACATCTATTCCATTACAATACGATTCTACTATTTTTTCTAATATTGGGTAGATTTTTTCTTCTACAAAACTATAATCATTTGTATATTTTATATATTTCTTTATTTGCTCAAATAATAGTAAAGAGCTATCAACACTATTATATAATGGTCTATTATCATAACCTGAGTATCCGATTTGGTACTAAACCATATTTTATATCTCTTACCATTGTTAATAATACTTCTTTTGCTATTTCATATCTTTTTGTTTTTAATAATAAACCTTCAAATGATATTAAAGTATCTCTTCCCCAGTCTAAAAACCATGGATAACCTGCAATTATAGTATGTAGTTTAAATGATGGTCTATATACTACAAAGTTATCTGTTGCTATTATATAATTTTTTATTAATTCTTTATTTTTTTCTGTTTGTTTTAACTTGGAGTTATCTACTAATACATCTATTCTTGCTTTTTCTTTTTTTATAATTTGTGTTGCATCTATTTCTTCTATATTTTCTTCTAATGAAGCTACAAAAGTTATATCTTTTTGTTCATTTTCATTAACATCTATTTCATATCTTCCTGGAATTACATGATTTTCTTCTCCATTAAACCCTCTTTTTTCTTCTTCTATGTAGAACATATTTCTAAAGCTATCATTTTCGTGTTTTATATATTTTCCTTCTGATACATTTATATATATTGGTGTAGATGTTTGTTTATCTACTATTAGTTTTAATTTTCTATTTTTTTGTTCTTGATTTAATTCAAACTCATGATTATATGTATCTTTATGAAAATCTCTAAAGTTTACTATTGGTGTTAATATAATTTTTGTTTTCTTGTTACTATTAAATATTTTATATAGTATTGTTACTGTATTTTTTCCATGTTCCATACATATATATTTTTTTATTATTACATCTTCTATTTTATATGTATATATTGGAATATAATCTTTTTCAA
This sequence comes from uncultured Clostridiaceae bacterium, assembly GCA_947245665.1. Classification (GTDB taxonomy): domain Bacteria; phylum Bacillota; class Clostridia; order TANB77; family CAG-508; genus UMGS1663. The sequence goes on along the minus strand of CAMXOP010000011.1, from coordinate 22,597 downwards.
AACTTATTAAATATTTATATCCTTTTGATATATATGTTTTTCCTATATTTGAATATATATTATGTTTTTGTCCGTCTATTTCTACACTTTCATCTACTTTTGAAAGTAATAAGTTTCTTTTCCCTGGTGGAGTTAGTGGTGCAACTAGTAGCCCATGATACCTTCTTGTATTTGCTCCGAATAATTGTAGTGCTTGCATATCCTCCTATTCCATTTGTTATAATCCATTCTTTTTTTATGCCTTCTTCTATCTCTATATTTTCATATTTCATTTGTATCTCCTTTTAAAAAGGAAAGTTTTTGACGTGTCTCAAATCTTTCCTTCCTAAATCTTCCTAAAATCTAATTTATTAATGCTTTGTCTTTATCGTATTTTTCTTTTGTGTTTTATCTTTTTTCAATATTTCACTATTATTTCTTATTTGTTTTTGCCTATTTCTTTCTTCTTTTCTCATTTTTGTTTTTTCGTCACTTTGCTTTATTGAGTTTATTCTATCTTGATACTTCATTGCAAATTTGCTTGTTCTTTCGCTTTTTTCAGGTTTTGATTTTTTTGTTCTTACTTTAGTAGTTGTTGTTTTTAATTTTTTCTTTGTATCTTTTAGTTTTGAATTTAGCATTACATATCTTGAGTCATTTTCCATATCTCTAAATTTCATGTCCTCACATACTAATTCTATTATTGAAGATGCAATTGCATCTGGATTATGACGTATAAATTCACCATCTATATATGATAAGTTTCTTTGTAATAGTTTTATTCCTTCTTCTTTTGCTTTTGCTGTATCTTGTTCTACTAATTCTTGCCCTTCTTTATTATATCTTCTTACAAACTCTGGTATAATTTCTCCTGTATCATATATGCAATAATCTACAATTCCTTTTCCTGCATGTTCTTGAATTGCTTTTATATGGTCTGATAATGAATAATTATCTGTTTGCCCTGGTTCTGTCATTATATTACTAATGTATATTTTAAATCCTTTGTTTTCTTTTATTGTTCTTGCAACACCTTTTACTAATAAATTAGGAATTACATTTGTATAAAGGCTACCTGGCCCTATTATTATTGCATCTGCTTTTTGTATTGCTTCTATAACTCCTGGTGCTGGCATACAGTTAGATGGATTTATAAATATTCTATTTATTTTACTTACTTTACTATTAACTATTTCTGGTATTTTATCCTTATTTTCTATAATTGTTCCATCTTCTAATTCAGCACAAATATCTATTGGCTGCAATGTTACTGGTAGTACTCTTCCTGTCATATTTAATACATTTTTACTTTGTTCTATTGATAGTGTAAAGTCTCCATATAATTCTTTCATTGCTAATAAATAGATATCTCCAAATGATAATTCTTTTAATCTTCCTTGTGTAAATTTGTAATTTAATATTCCATTCATTACAGCTTCATTATTTGCTAATGCTACAAAGCTATTTTTTATATCATCTAATGGTAGTGTTTCAAGCATTTTCCTTGAATCTGTTGCTACCCTTCCATAGTCTGATATTGTAACTATTGCAGTAATATTGTTTGTGTAATTTTTTAGACCTCTTAGAACTGAATCTAGTCCAGCTCCTCCACCTATTACAACTATGTTTGGACCTTCATCGTATACTTTTTTATTGAATATTAGTGATTTTACATTTCCATCTTTTGCTTCTCCTCTTGAATCTGTATCTTGTACAAATAGTTCTAATGTTCTTTTTTGCATAAATATTATTGCTATAATTACAATTGTAAAACCTACTACGAAACTTATTACTATTTTAGCTAGTTGAATAAAGTTTAATTCCTTTCCTATAAGCAAGTTGACCATTCCATATGATGCAAGTATAATTCCTAGTAATATTAATAAAATCCATCTTTTCATTTTTGACTGATTTCCAAACCATTTAAAAAAACCTTTCATTTTCTGTTCCTTTCTTTATTTGAGTTTTTTTATTCTCCTATTATCTCTATTTCTAATTCTAACTTTTTATTAAATTTTTCATAAACTGTTTTTGTTACATATTCTACTAAATTTAAAACATCTTTTGCTGTAGCTTTTCCTATATTAACAATAAAGCCTGCATGTTTAGTTGAAACTTGTGCTCCCCCTATTTTGAATCCTTTTAGCCCTGCTTCATCTATTAATTTAGCTGTTATAAAGTCTTCTCCTCTTTTAAATGTACTTCCTGCACTTGGCAATTCTATTGGTTGTTTTTCTTTTCTTGCTTTTAATAGTTCATTTATATGCTGTTTTATTTCTTCTGAATTACCTTTCTTTAAATTTAGCATAGCTGATATAATAATTTCATCTGTATTACAAAATCTACTATGTCTATATGATAAATCTAATTCTTCTTTTTTTAACTTTCGAATTGTTCCTTCCCTTGTAATACACGTTACTTCTTCTATTATATCTTTAAATTCTTTTCCATAGGCTCCAGCATTCATTCTTATTGCTCCACCTATAGTTCCTGGTATTCCTGATGCAAATTCTATACCTGAAATTCCTTTTTTTGCTAACATCATTGAAAGCATTCCTATTTTTACGCCTGTACCTACTTTTATCATTACACTTTCTTTTTCTTCTATAATATTTATTTCGTTTATATCTATTTGCATAGTTATTCCTCTTATGCCATTATCTTTTACTAATAAATTACTTCCATTTCCTATTATATTAAGTGAAATATCTTCACTTTTTGCATATTTTAATATGTATTTTATATCTTCTATTGAATTTACTTTAACATATATATCTGCATTTCCACCTATTTTAAATGATGTGTGTTTTGCCATAGGTTCATCTATGTATATTTTAGAAGTAGGAATATCTTTTGTTAGTTTTTCATATATTTCATGTTTATTCAATGCTAACACCTCTTAATATAAATATATTTTTTTACATTCGCTTTATTCCTTTATATGTTACTGTTTATTCTATCATTTTATATGTAATTTTACAATATTTTTGATAAATTAATTTTTGTTAGTTTAGTATCTATTACAATTTAAAGTTAAAAAATATTTTTATTATATATTGGCTATAAATTTTTTTCCTCTCAGATAAAATTTTACCTTTTTTTACTTGCATATCTTGTAGAATAATGTATAATATATATAGCAGCTTAAGTATTAATTTTATTTTATTTGAATTACAAAAAAGAAACCATTTGGGCACAAAACCAAAGGTTTCTTTTTTATCGTATATTTTTTGGTATAAATAGACCATTTTCTTCTTGTTAGTAAAGCTAATTGTGTTATTTTTCTATTTATCTAATTGATAATATTTTGTAACTATATTACCATCTTTTTCTTTTGTTTGTTTACTCTTCCATTTTGGTTGCCATGGATACATGCATTTTACTATTCCTAATATTACTAATAATGCAATTATTAGTATCATCCAAAATGGATCTACGCCTAATAAGTATGAAAAATATTTTATACTATTAAGCAATATCTCTTCCTCCTAAAATCAATTAAATATATTATATAACACATTTTACATTATGTCAATTTTTCTTCTTAAAATTAATCCTTTTTCTACTTTTATTGGTAATATCATTTTTACTTTTTGTTCTGCTTTTCCTGGATTTACTGCTGGTATTTCTTCGTCAGTATCTATATCCCATAATTTATCTATTTCAAATTTATATGGTTCTATTTTATTTGGTATTATTATTTCTAATGTATCTCCTACTTTTAGTTTGTTTTTTATTTCTATAATAGTTTTTTCTCCATCAAATTCTACTACTTTTCCTCCAAATTGATATTCTAAATTATATTGTTTTCCTTCATATTCTTGGAAATCTTTATTATTTCTATCGTTGAAATAAAATGTTGTTAGCCCCCTTGTTTTTGTTTTTTCTAGCTCTTTTAAATATTTTGTATAGTTATAATTTTCAGGATCTTTCATATAATCATCTATCGCATTTCTATATGCATTTACAACTGATGCTAAATAATAATCTGTTTTTAGTCTTCCTTCTATTTTTAAACTATCTATTCCCATTTCACATATTTCTGGAATTTCTTTTATTAGGCACATATCTTTTGATGAGAATATATATGTTCCTTTATCATCATGTTCTACTGGCATTAAGTTTCCTGGTTTATTTGCTTCTTCTACATATACATTATATGCCCATCTACAACTTTGTGCACAATCTCCTAAGTTTGCACTTCTATTTGCTAGGAAATCACTTAAAAAACAACGACCTGAATATCCAAAACATATAGCTCCATGAATAAACATTTCTACTTCTAAGTCTTTTGGTTTATTTTTCATTATTTCTTTTATTTGTTCTTTATTCATTTCTCTACCGAAGTATTACTCTTTTTGCTCCATTTTTATACCAAAAGTTTGCAGCATGATAACTTACTGTATTTGCTTGTGTACTAATATGTATTTCTACATCTGGTGCATATTCTTTTAGTATTTCTACTATTCCTCCATCTGCTACTATTATTCCATCTACTTTTAGTTCATTTAACATTTTTGCTTGTTTCTTTATTTCTTCATATGTATCGTCCCAAGCATATATATTTATTGCTGTATATACTTTTTTTCCAATACTATGTGCATATTTTATTGTATTTGCTAAATCACTATCTTGCATTTCTGCTCTAGTTCTTAATGAAAGTGATGATGTACCTGCATATACTGCATCTGCTCCATACATAAATGCTATTTTTGCTTTTTCAAAAGATCCTGCTGGCGCTAATAATTCTGGTTTCTTCATTTTTATTTCCTCCAATTATTTGTTCTTTAGATATTATATCATATTTTTTTGCAAATATCTACAATGGGTATTGCAATTTTTACTATTATTTTGTTATTATATTCTTTACTTTATTTTTTTTATTTGATATTATATGTTTTAGAATATAATGTATGGTATTTGTGACTCTACATTGTAATTTAATTATAATATAAGGGGATGTATTTATGGAAGATTCTGTTTTAGAAAATAATAAATTTAACAAGAAATATATGTATATTTTATACTTTTTTATTTTTTCATTTTTGGGTTGGGTTTTAGAAACTATATATTGTTTTATAGTTTTAGGTCATTTTACTAAAAGAGGTTTTTTATATGGACCTTTATGCCCTATTTATGGTTGGGGCGCTATTATTTTAATTACTTTTTTAAGTAAATACAGAAATAATGGTTTTAAACTTTTTACGTATTCAGCTATTATTTTTTCTGTTTTTGAATATTATGTGAGTTACCTTTTAGAAGCTTTATTTAAAGCTCATTGGTGGGATTATTCTAATGACTTTTTAAACTTAAATGGACGTATTAGTATTTTTTATAGTTTTGCTTGGGGAATAATTGCTCTTGTATTTGTTGGGTATATATATCCTTTTATTGAAAAGAATTTGAAGCATTTTATTTCTAAAATTAATTTTAAGTTTGCTACTATTGGATGCACTTTGCTAGTATTTACTTATGTAATTGATACTGTTGCCTCATGTTTTAGATATTTGAATATATTTTAAATAATAAAGTAACAGGCAAATAATAATTATCCCCCAGCACAGCTGGGGGTTTACTTTAATGTTAAATGAATGAACTCTGTATAATACAGAGTTCATTTCAAAGCTACTTGTAGCTAATTATAAGATATTGAATTCTTTTGTTTTAGTACATATTAGATAGCTATTTTCTTAGTTATGGCTAGTCCATCCCCTACTTCTAATATTTCAGTTTCTAATTTTGGATTATTTGTTACATCGTGAATATATTCTCTTAAATTTCTTACTGCTGTACGTTGTTTATGTTTGTTATAGTCACTCATTACATAGCCTTTATATAAGATATTATCTGCTAATATTACTCCTCCTTCATTTAGCATTCTTAATGCTTCTTTTAAGAAAAATGGGTATTTGCCTTTTGCTGCATCAATAAATATCATGTCATATTTATTGTTTAGAGTAGGTAATATTTCTACTGCATCTCCTTCATAAATACTTATTTTTTGCTCTACTCCTACTTTTTTTATATTTTCTTTTGCCTCTTTTATTCTTTCTTCATCTCGCTCTATTGTGTCTATTTCTCCATCTTCAGTTAGATATTCTGAAAAGCATATTGCTGAATAGCCTACTGCTGTACCTATTTCTAGTATTTTTTTTGGTTTTAGTTTTGTTAGTATTTTATCTACTACTTCTAAGGTGTCATCCATTATTATTGGTATGTGTTCTTCTAGGGCTTTTTGTTTTATTTTTTCTAGTTCTTGTTTGTTCATTTTTATTCATTCCTTTTGTTTTTATTTTTTCTATTATATATTATCACTTTTCTTTAATTTTTGCAATTGCCCATTTTGTTTGACATTTTATGTTAATTTTTGTATAATATAGTTATGTATTTTGATACTATATCATATTTACTAAATAGTATCTTTGATAACCTGCTAACCTACTTTTGAAAGGAGAACTATATGAAGGAATTAATTTATTCTGTATCAAGTATAATTCATACTATCACATACATTGTTATATTTATTTTATTGGCAATGCATGTGAGAAAAGCAAAAACTTCTCGGCATTTAAAAATCGGTAGAAATCTATGTATGGCAGCCTGTATAAGTGCACTAATTGCATGTTTCTCTCTTAAATCTATTTCTCTTAGTGTACTTATCTATCCTATTTTAGCAGTGCCTATATGGTTATTTAATACTATATTATACCATAAATACATGATTCATACTAAGGAAGCTGAAAAAAGAGAAGCAGAATTTTTGAAAACTCAACCCATAGATGTTGAGTATAAAGAATTGAATTAACAGTATTGATAATAGCCCATAACTAGAGGTTAGCAATCAAGAAACCAGATTAAGTTTTAACTTATCTGGTTTCTTTTTATTTCTTCGTTAGGTTTATTTTTTATTTCTTATACTCTACTTCTTTCCGATTGGGGACAGTCCCTCTTGGGACATCTTCGATTACCAAGGGGGTGCTTTTAATTTTTTACTTCTTGTTTTTCTTTACTCTTGTAGTTGTTCTTCTTGGCTTCCGCATTGAGGACAGTTCCTAATCTAGCCAGATTATTTTTATTTATTACTTGAGGTTCTTCTCTATCTTGTTTCCGATTACGAACCGTCCCCAAAGCTACCTTCTCTAGTTTTTCCGCACCCATTCAGGGACAGTCCTCAATCTAGCTTATCTTCTTGCTTCTCTTTCTCTTGTTTTTGTGTCTAGTGTTTTCTTTCTTAAACGAATATTTTTTGGTGTTACTTCTACTAGTTCGTCTTCAGCTATGAATTCTATTGCTTTTTCTAATGACATTTGTAGTGGTGGTACTAAGCGTAATGCGTCATCTGATCCTGAAGCTCTTGTGTTTGTTAGGTGTTTTTCTTTACATACGTTTATTGCTATGTCTTCGTTTCTTGAGTTTATTCCTACTATCATTCCTTCATATACATCTACTCCTGCTCCTATTAGTAGTTCTCCTCTTTCTTGTGCATTGTATAAACCATATGTTACACTTGTTCCTTGTTCCCATGCCACTAGTACTCCTCTTGTTCTTGCTTGTATATCTCCTTTGAATGGCTCGTAACAGTCAAATATTGAGTTCATTGTTCCTTCTCCTTTTGTATCTGTTAAGAACTCTGTTCTATATCCTATTAGTCCACGTGCTGGTATTTTGAATTCTACTTTTGTGTGTCCTGCTTCTGCTGGTTCCATATTTGTCATTTCACCTTTACGTCTTCCTAATTTTTCTATTACTGTTCCTATTGATTCATCTGGTACATTTACTACTAGTCTTTCTACTGGTTCACATTTTACTCCATCTATTTCTTTGAATATAACTTTTGGTCGTGATACTAATAGTTCAAATCCTTCTCTTCTCATTGTTTCTATTAATACTGATAAGTGTAATTCTCCACGTCCACATACTTCAAAGCTATCTGCTGAATCTGTTTCTTTTACTCTTAAACTTACGTTTCTTTCTAGTTCTTTGAATAATCTATCTCTAATATGACGTGATGTTATGAATTCTCCTTCTTTTCCTGCAAATGGTCCATTGTTTACACTAAATGTCATTGATACTGTTGGCTCATCTATATCTACAAAAGGTATTTTTTCTGGGTTGTTTAAGTCACATATTGTGTCTCCTATGTTTATATCTGCTACTCCTGATAGTGAAACTATATCTCCTGCTTGCGCTTCTCCTACTTCTGTTCTTTTTAGCCCTTGATATGTGAATAGTTTTGCTACTTTTCCTTGTGCATTTTTTTCAGCTTTACATATTGCTATTGGCATTCCTGCTTTTATTGTACCACGTTCTATTCTTCCTACTGCTATTCTTCCTAAATAGTCATCATAGTCTATATTTGATACTAACATTTGTGCTGGCCCATCTATTTCACAATCTGGTGAATCTATATATTTTACTATTGTATCAAATATACAATTTACGTTATCACTTTCTTCTTCTAGGCTCATTTTTGCTATTCCATTTTTTGCAGATGCATATATAACTGGAAATTCTAGTTGATCGTCGTTTGCATCTAATTCTATGAATAGTTCTAGTACTTTATCTACTACTTTTGCTGGGTCTGAACCTGGTCTATCTATTTTGTTTATTACTACTATTGGTTTTAGATTTAGTGCTAATGATTTTTTTAGTACTTCTCTTGTTTGAGGCATTGGCCCTTCAAATGCATCTACTAATAGTACTACTCCATCTACTGTTTTTAGTACACGTTCTACTTCTCCCCCGAAGTCTGCGTGTCCTGGGGTATCTACTATATTTATTTTTATTCCATTATACATTACTGATGTATTTTTTGAAAGAATTGTTATTCCTCTTTCTTTTTCTAGGTCATTTGAATCCATTACTCTTTCTTGCACTTGTTCATTTTCTCTAAATACGTGACTTTGGTGTAGTAAGCAGTCTACTAGTGTAGTTTTTCCGTGATCTACGTGTGCAATTATTGCTATATTTCTTATATTTTCATTCTTCATTTTTTATTTCTCCCTTTCATTTTTCCATTATTATCGGGCAGACACGAGGCCTGCCCCTACAATCGTTTTTTACATCTTTAGTCTTTTTATATTTCTTCTTTATATTCGTTAGAAGTTCCTTCTAATTCTTTTATTGAAAGTTCTATTTTTTCGTTTTCTTTATTTAAATCAATTATTTTTGCATTTACATGCATATTTATTTTTAGTTCTTCATCTGGCTTTGATAATTTTCTTTCTGCTATTTGTGATATATGTACTAGTCCTTCTATTCCTGGTTCTAGTTCTACAAATGCTCCAAATGGCATTATTTTTACTACTTTTACTTTTATTATATCATTTATATGATATTTTTCATCAATATTATTCCAAGGGTTTTGACCTTTTTCTCCATATGATAATTTTACTCTTCTATTTTCTTTGTCTACATCTTTTATTGTTACTTCTATTTTTTGCCCTTGCTCTAATATTTCATTTACTTTTGCATTTCTGTCCCATGATATTTCTGATACATGCAAAAGTCCTTGAACTATCCCATCTAAGTCTACAAATGCTCCATAAGAGCTTATACTTGCTACTGTTCCTTCATATTTTTTACCTACTTCTACATTGTTCCAGAATTCTTCTTGTTTTGCATTTTTTACTTCATCTAATACATTTTTTATTGAACCTATTATTTTGTTTGTTTTTGCATCATATTCAGTTATTCTAAATTTTACAGTTTGGCCTTGTAATTTTGAGGCCTCTTCTCCTCTTGGAACTCCTGATAAAGAAAGTGGTATAAATACTCTTTTATTATATACTTCTATTATTATACCTTTATCATTTACTTCTTTTACTTTTTCTTCAAATATTTCATTATTTTTTATTTTATTTTCTAGTTCTTTTCTTTCTTCTCTTTGTTTTACTCTTTTATAAGATAACACTACATTTCCTAATCCATCATTTTGTTTTAGGACATCTGCTGTAACCCAATCTCCTACTTTAAACTCATGTTTAGGATTTGCATTTTCATCATCACTATATTCTTTTCTTGTTATAATTCCATCTGCTTTATAATGAATATCAACAAAAATTTCCCCTTGGTCTGTAATACTAATTATTTTTCCCGTTATAGTTTTTTCTAATTTTGTTTCTTTTAAAGATTCTTTATATAGTTCTTCAAAAGATAATTCTTTTTCATTTTCCATATTTTCACCTTATTTATAAATTTATATTTTGTGTAGTTTTCATTTATTGTTCATTTATATATTTTAACTCCTTTATTATAATTTATTGAATTTGATTTGTCAACATAATTTAATAAAAAGTTTTTCTATTATTTAAAAACTTTTTTCTTTTATATTGATTTGTTTTTATAGAGAACAGAGCATAATATCCCATACATCTACAATACAAAATTTGAATTGTAGATTTTTCTATTTTATAAAAGTATGAGAGAGAAGGTTCATATTTCCCTCTCTCTCAATTGTTGCAATGCTCAGGTTTTCAAGGTGATTGCCCTTTTGAGTTTGTTGCTTTGTGTTTGTATTTACTCATGGCCCCACTCACCTTACACTAACGCTTATTGCGATAGCACCGCATTGTATGACAAAAATATTGCTTTTTGTTTTTGTTACTTTAATAGGGTGCTGCTCTTATTATCTTCATGTTTTTCCTCCCATTTTTTCCTTTTGGTTAACTTACTTTTTAAGTTTAACATAATATTTTGTATAAGTCAATACTTTTTTTATTTTCTACGACAACACCATGTTGTTTGCTCTCCATTTGGGTTTCTAACATTTATTGTTGCTATACTGTTATTATTACAATTACAACAACTATTACAATTATTATTTGTATTATTTAATATATTGGCTACTCTAGCTGCTATGTTCTGAGCCGCCTCATTTGATAGTTCAATATTGTTATTTGCATTACAATTACAACTTATACATACCTTTTTTTTGCATTTAGTAAAGAAAAACTCTGCTATAACTGCTGTTATATATGCTAATACAGTATATACAATTACAAATACTAAGAAAGATGCATCAAATATGGCAAATGCTACAATTAAGTATATTGCAAAAAATGTTGCTGCTGTAAGTACTGGACATCTTAACAATTTTTCTAAAACTATTGCTAAAATTATTGTTGCTATTGGAAGTGCAAAGAATATTAGTAATGTATTCATATTAATCGCTCCTTATTATATGTTCTAATATATTTTATGCATTTCTATTTTTTAGGTGAGTTTTTTAGTAAAAGTTTAGCTAATATTTTTACTGTTAATTTTTATGTTCACTTATGTATATTCTGTTTTTTAAGCAATTCCATAATTTATTTGCTTTTTTTAGTAGAATATAGTATAATATATATATAACTTATTGTTTTGTTGACTATATGAAGGAGGATTATTTATGGCATATAATGCAGGAGCTTTTATGAGAGATTACAAACCTGAGTACTTTGAGAGTATTGAACGTATTCGTGAAAGAGAATGTTCATCTGGACGAGATGAAAAAGCTCGGGATATGATGGAACAACTAAAGCAGGAACGTATTTTGAAGTGCAGGCCTTCTCCCAGGGATCCAGTTTTGGTCTGTAGACGGATGTCACATTTACCTAATCCTTATACTTACTAGAATTCAAAAGCCGGATATCAACTGATATTCGGCTTTATCTTTTTTTATATTAATACTACTATTAAATTTTTTTTTAATATTCTACCTTAACTAAATATAGAGCATATGGTGGTAATGTCTTTCCTGCTTTTGTTCTATCCTTTGACTCTATTATTTGTATTATTTCTTCTGATTTTATTTTTCCTAGTCCTACCTCTACTAATGTTCCTGCTATTATTCTTACCATATTATATAGGAATCCATTTCCTGTAAGTTCTATTATTATTCTATCTCCTTGTTTTATTATAGCCGTTTTATATATTTTTCTTACACTACTTTTGCTACTTGTTCCACTTGCTTTAAATCCTTTGAAATCATGTTCTCCTTCAAAGTATTTTACTGCTTTTTTCATTTCTTCTATATTTAATTTAATTGGTACAAAATATTCTAAATTTCTATATATTGCGGATCCTTGTTCTCCATTATTTATTATATATCTATATGTTTTTTGTCTACAATTATATCTACTATGAAACCTTTCTTCTACTTCTTCTGCTTTTTGTATTCTTATTGATTTTTTTAGTTTTGAGTTTATTGCAACTGCAAATTTTTCTATTGGCAAATTACTATTAGTTTTAAAGTTTGCTACTTGTCCTATTGCATGTACTCCTGCATCTGTTCTGCCTGATGCTGTTAAATTTACTTGTTCTTCTGTAATTATTTCTATTGCTCTCTCTATTTCACCTTGAATATTTAGTTTGTTTGGTTGTTTTTGCCAACCGATTGAAATCTTTTCCATCATATTCTATTGTTAGTTTTATATTTCTCATATTTTAACCTCTTTTATAGGCCAGAAGTCAGAAACCAGAGGTCAGAATTAAAGTTATTTCTTTGATAATTCTGACTTCTGCCTTCCGACTTCCAACTTCTTTATTTATTTTTTGATTTAAACTTTGATTTTATTCTATTTATTCTATCTGTCTTTATTTTCTTTTCATCTACTAACCTATTTGTTACTATGTTTTTTATTAGTATTTTCTTTAGCACTTCTTCTGTTACATCTGCTATTAGTGTTCCATCTTTTGCTATTGATATTTTCCCTGTTTCTTCTGATACTACTACTACTATACTATCTGTTTCTTTTGATATTCCTATTGCTGCTCTATGTCTAGTTCCTAGTTTTTGTGCTATTTGTTTATCATTTGATAAAGGTAATATACATGCTGCTGCCTTTATTTTGTTATTGCTAATTATTACTGCTCCATCATGCAAAGGTGTTTTTGGTACAAATATATTTACTAGTAATTGTGGTGAAATTTCTGCGTTTATTTCTACTCCTGTTTCTGCTATATCTCCTATTTTTATATCTCTTTCTATTACTATTAATGCTCCTGTTTTTGTTTTTGCTAGTTCCTCTGATGCTATTACTATTTTATATATGTCTTCTTTTGTTTTTGTTATTATGTCTTTATCTATTCCAAAGAATTTGGTGAATTTGTTTGTTCCTAATTGCTCTAATGCCCTTCTTAATTCTGGTTGGAATATTACTATCATTACTATAACTCCATATGTCATTATAGATGTTAATATGTAGTGTAATATATCTAGTTTCACCCATCCACTTACTACTGTAAGTATTACTAGTACTGCAATTCCTTTTATTAATTGCCATACTCTTGAATTTTTTGTTGCTTTTAATAGCTTATATGCTAGAAATATTACTATTACTAAATCTAATATTAGTGGGATTAGCCTTAATGGATTTTCATTTAATTCTTGTAGAAAACTTAATATATTTAATTCCCAAAAGTTATTTATTGCTGTAAAGAAATTATCTTTCATTAATTTATTTTTTCCTTTCTTATTACACTAAATAGAATATTAATGTTGCTGCTACACTAAGTATCATAAGAGCAGCTAGTATTAATGCCATTATTCTTACAAATAATTTGCTTTTATCTGTTTTATTCTTTTTTGCCATTATTATTGTCCTCCTTTGTATACTCTATACTTTATTATAATATCATATTTAATTTTTGGTTTCAACGATTTTTTTAAAAATAAATTGATTTGTATATTCTCTAGGAACAGTGCACCATGCTCTTACAATGTAAACTTTTTATATACATATTTCTAAAATTTCTTTTAGTCTTTTATCTTGCTTTGTTAGATATAAATATCCAATTAGTGCTTCTAATGCTGTTGCATATTTATAGTCTGCAAGATCTGCATTTTTTGGTTGATGGTGTGCTTCTGCATTTCTTCCTCTTCTTACTATATCTTTTTCTTCATCAGTTAATTTATCTTGTATTTTTAATAAAGTTTGCGCCTGTGCTTTAGCCTTTACATGTTTTATTGTTTCTATATGTAATCTATGTGGGTCTAAATTAGTTGAATTTACTAATTTCATTCTTATAAATATTTCATATATACAATCACCTATATATGCCCATACTAAGGGTTTCATTAGTCTTACTTCTTCTATACTTCTTTTTCTCTCTATTATGCCTTCTATTTCTATCATTTTCCTAGCATATGTTAGTTTTTTAAGCTAACATATTTTCCCTCCTCATTTATTTTGTAAGTTCTAAAAACTTACATAGATTCGCTGGCTGAAAATTACTTTTCAATCACATTTTCCTGTTTTATACTTTTTCTAGTGTCAATCGTCCTAGTTTTCCGCTTCTAAAATCTTCTAATATTATATTAGCTACTTTTTCTTCATCTACTTGTCCTCCTGAAACTATTGCTCCTCTTTTTCTTCCTATTTTATACATTATCTCTAATATATTTTCATTTTCCATTCTATTATCATTTTCAATTTCTTCTTCTATCTCTTCTTTTGATAATTTGTATCTTTCTATTATCTTTTCTTGTTCATTTTTTAATAAATATTTTAGTAGGTTATAGGCTATATCTACTTTTTGTAATATATCATCTTTTATTGTTCCTGTATATGCTAGTTTTAAAGCTATTTCTTCATCTTCAAATTTTGGCCATAATACCCCTGGAGTATCTAATAATTCTATTTTTTCATTTACTCGTACCCATTGTTTTTGCCTTGTTACTCCTGGCTTATTTCCTACATTTGCAGAAGTTTTTTTAGTAATTCTATTTATAAAAGATGATTTACCTACATTAGGAATTCCTATTACCATAACTCTTATAGATTTTCCCTTTCTTCCTTTATTATTATAATTTTCTTTATCTTCTTCATATACTTTTTCAATTTGCTTTATTACATCTCCTATACCTTTTCCAGAGTTTGAATCTACTAAAACTGCTGGTATATTTTGTTTTTGAAATTCTTTTACCCATTTTATATTTTCTACTTCTTCTGCCAAATCATATTTATTTAAAATTATAACTTTTTTCTTTTCTTCTATGTATTTTCTAATATCTGGGTTTATACTAGCTCTTGGTATTCGTGCATCTAATATTTCTACTACTACATCTATTAATTTTAAGTCTTCTATTATCTGCTTTTTTGTTTTAGCCATATGGCCTGGGTACCAGTTTATATTTGTTTTTGCTAAATTGTCTGAATTTTGCACTTTATCACTTCCTATCTTAATTTTTTAATTTTACTTTACTATTATTATCATTTAACCTTTTAAAGGCTCTATTTTTTCTATATCTTCTTTTTTTATTTTTCCTTCTCTTATAACAATAATTTTTTCATCTTCTACTTGTATAATTGTAGAAACAGAATCACTTTCAAAGTCTCCACAATCCAAAATATAGTCTACTTTATTTCCTAATTCAGCTATTATATTTTTTATTTTTGTTCCTGTAGGACTGCCAGAAATATTTGCGCTAGGTGCAACAATAGGAACACCTGATGTTTGAATAAGGTTATAAATAAGTCCTTCATTTATAAGTCTAACTCTAACATATTCATCATTTGCAGATATAATATTCGGTAAACTTCCTTCTTTTTTCTTAAATTTTATTGTCAGAGGTCCAGGCCAAAAAGCATCAATTAATTTTCGTTCTACAGGACTTATCTGTTCAGTTATGTCTTTTAACATCGAAATGTTCGAAATTAAAACAATTAAAGGTTTATACTTAGGTCTTCCTTTTACTTCATAAATTCTCTCACAGGCTTCTTCATTATATGCATTAGTTCCAATTCCATAAACAGTATCTGTTGGAAAAACAACTAATTTTCCTTTATTCAATGCATTAGCTATTTCTAGAATAGTAGAGTCATCAATTTCTTCTTTTTTCAAACATTTTGACATCTTATCCCTCCTAATTTTTCTTAAATTTTATTCCTACAACTAAATGATAAATTTATAATTTGTATATTATAATGTTCTATAATTATTTTTATCTGCTCTTTCGTCTAATTTTCTATCATATTCTTCATTTTTATAGAACCAATCTGTTTTTTTATCTACTGGATTTTTTGTTCTATTTTTGTCTAATAGTATATCAAATAATACTAATATTGGAAGTGCTATACCTATTAATGAGAAGAACATATCAGTATATGTTTGCATACTCAATGTTTCGTTATTTATTAGTTTTATTATATTCTCTACTAGTCCTCTCCCAAAATACCAACCATATCCTCCTAGGTATATTATTGCTCCTAATAGCTTCCTTTTAAATATAAATGGTATGCATATTAGTACTACGAATAATAATGCTATTTCTATATTATTATTTATTGGTGAAGTTACGAAATCTATTCCTATACTCCCTGTTATTGCAACTATTACTCTAAATAGCCAATACATCATAACAAATATTGTTATTAACCAACTGCTTAAGTTTTTCATTTTTCTATCTCTCCTCTTTTCTAATTATTCATTATTTTTTTGCATAACTTTGCAATTTTTTATGTTATTTCTTATAAATTAGTCCCATTATAATTTATAGTTTTAATATTTAGGCAGCCTAAAGTAGACACCTACAGTATGAATTATATTTATTGTCATGCGGACGAGCTATGCTCGTTCCTACAATTAAAATTTATTTTGTATATTTAAAAGGTGGTTGGACTTTTTTCTCCAACCACCTACCGTTTTTTATTCTTCTTCGTCATCTATAAAGTTAAATTCCTCTTTGAATTTTTCTTTAAATATTTCAAATACATTATTTAATATTTCTTCGTCATCTACGCTTACATATGATTCTTCTTCTTCTGAATCTGTATCTTCTATTTTTAATATTACTACTTCTCCTAAGTCTTCTTCATCTTCTTCTACTGGTAGTAAAACTACATATTCTTCTCCTTCATATTCTATTACATCCAAAAATTCAAAAGGAACTTCTTCTCCATTTTCATCATTTAATACTACTATGTTGTTTAGTTCCTCGTCTTCTAACATATTGTTGTTTTCGTCCATTTTTTATTTCTCCTTTCGTTTTACCTTTTTAGGTAATTTATATAATAATTGTATTTCTACAATATTACCAATTTAATTATAGTATTAGTTGTTTTTTATATCATATACTATTTTTTATTTTTATTCATATATATTTCTAATATATATACTGCTGATATTGTATCTACTATATTCTTCTTTTTCTTTTTATTTATATCTAAGAAATTCATTGTTTTGTGTGCTGCTACTGTTGTTAGCCTTTCGTCAATTTCTTCTATTGGTATTTTTCCAAATTTACATTTTAGTTTGTGTATAAATTTTTGCGTTACTTCTACTCTTTCAGTTCTGCTTCCATCCATATTTATTGGCATTCCTATAACTATGGTATCTATTTCATATTCATTAAATAGTTCTTCTAATCTTTTTAATACTATTTTATCGTTTCCTTTATGATGGATAGTTTCTAATCCTTGTGCAGTTATTCCTAAAGCATCTGTAATTGCTATTCCTACTCTACTATCTCCATAATCTATTCCTATTTTTCGCATTGTTTGCTCCTATTTTTTAAAGATTTATATAGTATTTTACCATTTTTTCTAGTAGTTCATCTCTTTCTATTTGCCTAATTAAGTTTCTAGCGCCTTTATGGCTAGTTATATATGTTGGGTCTCCTGATAGTATGTAACCTACTATTTGATTAATAGGATTATATCCTTTTTCTTTTAGAGCTTCATATACTTGTTTTAGTATATCTCTACTATCTATACTTTCTTCCTTTGGAATTTTAAAGCACATTGTTTCATCATTTGTCATAAACTGCCTCCTTATATATAATTTATATCATTTTCACCTTTTGAAGCTAAATTTAAATATTCTTCTAATTTCTTTGTTGTTCCTTCTATTGCTGTACCTTTGTAATATGTAGTTATTACTATATTAATTTTAGGAATTGCATATCCTGGTTCTTCATCTTCGTATAAATCTTCTTCACTTTGTTCTACTTTTACGTTCTCTATTTTATTTTTTATATTTGATACAAATTCTGATACACCTTCTACTTCTATTCCTGAAAATACTATTACAAATTTTGGTCCCATATATCTTACAAAAATATAGTCTTGTGAAATATTTTGTTTTACTATTTCACTTACTTTTGATATTGTATCATTTCCTGTATGTCTTCCTAGTTTTTCATTTATATCTACTATATTAGTTATTTGAAACATGCATACAGTAGATAGTGTGTATTTGTCAATTTTTCTTTTTCCTTCTGCATACAAATATTCTGCTGATTTTAACCCTGTAAACAAATCTTCTCTTACTATATTTTCTATTATTCCTTGAGTTTCTATTGTTCTTATTACTGAAATTATATTATTTTTTACTACTTCTAGTACTGTTGTATCTATCTTGTCAAAGTCATGTGGTTTTCCACTTTCTATAATCCAGTATCCTATATATACATTATCTATATATAAAGGGAAAAACATTGCTGATTTTGCTCTTCCAAATTCCATCTTTTGGTATGGTAACCTTTCGCCTTCTTTTTCTACTGTTATATATTTTGGTGTTGCGGTTTCAATACTATCTTTGAATATTTCTTCGGAATGCAAATTTTTTAATGTTTCCCAATGTTTTACATCAACATTAGTTGCTTTTATTGTGTATTCTGCTCCATTATATATTACTATAGTAGAATATTTTATATCATATTTTTCTATTAATATTTCATTTATTTTTCTTATTTTATCATCTGCTGACTTTTCTTCACTTATTGTATCCATAAACTCTTGTAATACATTTAGGCTTACAACTTTTTGATTTAGATTGTTATATCTATCTATTTTTTTACTTATAAGCATATTGTATATCATTAATAGCATTATTATTGCAACTAATAATACGATTACTACAATTATCAATATTTGCACCCCCTTTTTTCCTTTTTAAAAACCTCTCATTTTATTTAATGTGCTATTCATATCATTTGAAAATTTATCTTGTTTGGCATATTTATTATACTTTGGATTACTATATTTATTTTGTCCATTTGTAATTAGTGGATATACCATATTAGATAATTTCTTTAAACTATTTATAGTTTCTTTTGAATATCCATTTATTGTTATGTTACAATTAATCAAACATTCTAAATATTTTGAATATGTTTGCATTTCAAATGGTATTACTGTATATCTAATATTTTCTCTGTTAAATAGTTCTGTCATAAATGACATTGATGGATCATTATAAAATGCCATTCCCCCTATTATTGTCTTTTCTGTTACACTTCTTACTTTTGTATATTTATTTATTACTATTCTTAATTTACTTTGGTCTAATATGTTTTTTGCTTTTAAGTCTCTTAAATATGCTGTAAGTGGCTGTATTGTTAATACATCCATACTTTGTACTAAATAAATTTCTTGCGCTTGGCTTATATATCCATATTCTGTATTAAAGTCACAATCTAATAAAACTAGTGTATAATTTTGTACTAATGTAGATAGTATTTCTCCATATTGATTTATTCCATTATTTTCTCCTGGTAGAGATGTATATACATCTAAGTTTTTATTAACTGTTACTCCTTGTGCTACTCCATTTAATAGTTTTTGTGTACATTCTATTGCTGTTTTTCTTAATTCTTCTTCATTTTTTGTATATATATAATAAGAATTTCTGTTTTTTGTTAAATCTAATATTGCTGTTTTTATTCCTTGATTTGAAAGTATTTCTGCCATATTATTTACTAAAAATGATGTTCCATTTTTTGATGTTCCTACAAATGCTACTATTTTTTTATCTGATGTTAGTAAATTACTTAAGTCAGTATTTATTTGATTATTGTAATTTGTTATTTGTTTTTCTTTTACTACTGGTTCTTCTTCAAATTGGCTGTCTATTTGATAATTGTTTTGCTCTTCATCTTCTATCTCTTCTATTTGTTCAAATCCTGGTAGTGTAGTAGGCTCTTCGAAATCTAATATATCATCCATTTCATTTTCTTCAAATTCTGGTAATGTTGCTTCTGTATCCTCTTCTTTGAATCCTGGTAATAATGTTTCTTCCGCTTCTTCTTCAAAGCCTGGTAACATTGTTTCTTCTATTTCTTCAAATCCTGGTAGTGTTATTTCATCTTCAGTATCTTCTACTTGCTGTTTATATTTATTACTATTTTGTTGTTCTTTTAATTCATTATTGTTTTCTAAATTATCAATTTTTTTAGGTCTTCCTCTTTTTTTCTTTACTGGTGGTTCTTCTTGTATTTCTTGTTCTTGCACCACTTTCTTAGGTCTTCCTCTTCCTTTTTTTACTGGTGGTACTATTTCATTATTTTGTTCTTTTATTTCTTTTTTTGGCATTTCTATATCTTCTATTTTATCATTATCTGCAGTTACTTTTTTTATTTTCTTTACATTTTTAGTAGATACTGTTGATGGTATTACTACTGGCTTTGTTGGTCTCTTTGTTTGTTCACTTTTTATAGATTCTATTTTTATTCCATTATCAACTATCGCTTGCTGTGTACTTCTTGGTTTTTTAGTTTTTGGGTTTATTTGACTCGAATTATATGGTGGTTGTTTTTTTAAGTGTGCACTTTCTCCCATAAAAGTTGCTATTTGTTGATATTTAGGGCTATTAGCTTCTAATACTGCTTTTACTCCTATTGGTAAAAATTTTATTATCACTTTTAATTGTTCATCTGTATATTGGCTAGCTATACTGTTAAAGCTTTCTACATATTTTTCTTCATTTTTACCTAACCTTTTATAGTGTGTTAATATATTTTGTATTTCAGTTTCACTTACATTTTCTTCACTTTCTGCTCTATAATCAACATCACTTGAATCTATTTTATAATATATTTTTGCTTCTTTTTTAGAGCGTGGTTTATTTATTAGTTTGCATACTTCTTCAATACTTCTGTCTTGCCCTAATAAAGCACTATATACACCTATTCCAAACAATTTATTTAATATTGTTTCTCCTTTTGTACGTCTATCTGTTGCTATTACTATTATAGGTATATCTTCTCCTATATTATTTACCGCTTCATCTGAAATTCTATCTAATTTTTCAAATATGAAATTATCTATTGTTTCATAATTTTTGTTTGTTAATGGTTCTAAATCTTCACTTATTACTATTCTATCATAAGTTTTATCTTTTTGTAATTCTTTTAATATTGCATTAAAGTAATAAACATTTTTACCAGAAATTATTTCCTTGTACATACTTTGATATTTTTTCATAATTGATTCAGAAATATTTTCATTACTTACTGCAAATAAAACTTTCATTTGTTAACCCCTCCAACCTTTTACTACAATTGCGAATATCAATGGTAATACTTGTGCTATAACAAATATTGTTATTACTGATATCATAATTGCAAATCCTTTATCTCTTGTGTCTAATCTTCTTATTCCCAATACATATTGGTATATTGCACTTAGTGCTATTCCTAAAAAGCAAAATGGTATACTATATATTTGTATTCTATTTAGTATATATGCTGTCATTCCGTAAGTTTCTGAGCCATATGCTTGTTTATAGTCTTCTAATGTTTTTTTCTCTTTATCTTTAAAATCTACTATTTTACTTATTGATGTTTCTTGTGTTTTTTCATTATTTATATTTTTTGTATTATTACTTATTTTTTGTGAGTTTGTAGCAAGTACTATGCTTGACCCAAAAATGCATAATATTATAGTAATAATTGCTAGTTTTTTCTTCATTTATGAATAGCCCCTTTCTAAGTTTTTTCTTCATATATTTTTACATATATAATAATATAATAAATTATTAAAAATAGCAAGGAAAAATGGATATTTTTTCAAAATATCTATTTTTTCTTGTGAAAAGAGAAATATTTGAGAGAGGGTAAGATTTGACTAAATTTCTCCCTCTCTCAAATATTTTCCATCCAAATGATTCTAATCTTCCATTTCCTTTGCCAATTTTCCTATTGCTTTTGTTTCTATTCTTGATACATAAGAACGTGATATTCCCATCATCTCAGCTATTTGATTTTGTGTTTTTGGTTTTCTTCCATCTAATCCAAAACGTAGTTCTATTATTAGCTTTTCTCTATCCTTTAACACTATTTTAATTTTTTCATATAGCTTTTTCATTTTTATTTTTAAGTCAACTTCATCTTCTATATTTCTTTCATTATTTTCCAAAATATCCTGAAGTGTTATTGTATTGTCATCTTTATCTTTTCCTATTGGATCTTCTAGAGAAACTTCAGCATTTGTTTTTTTACTACTTCTGAAATACATTAATACTTCATTTTCTATACAGCGTGATACATATGTTGATAGTTTTACATTCTTATCTACTTTAAAACTGTTTATTCCTTTTATTAAGCCTATTGTTCCTATTGATATTAAATCATCTTGATCTACATTTGTATTTGAATATTTTTTACATACATGTGCTACCAATCTTAAATTTTTTTCTATTAATATATTTCTTGCTTCTTCATCTCCTTCTTGCATCTTTTGCAAATACATTTTTTCTTCTTCTGTTGTTAATGGTTCTGGAAATAAGTTGTTACTTGAAATATAACCTACAACAAATATCGCAGAACTTAAAAAAGCTAAAAATCCTGATATAGAAAGAGTTAGCATATATGTACCCCCTATTTTGTAAGTTCTAGGAAAGTGCATTTTTATTTATA
>CAMXOP010000010.1 GCA_947245665.1 uncultured Clostridiaceae bacterium | reverse complement strand
TAATATATATATCTAATAAAGTATTTATATTTTCTTGACTATTTTTTATTTTTTTATAATCTTTTCCAAAGTTTAAATTTAGATCTCTCATTTTTTCTAAATCTATCACATAATAATTTTCATTATCATTTATATTCTTTTCTAATAATTGTGTTGTAGTATATTTGCTTATTACTGGTAGTTCTTTGTTTTCACTATAATAGTGGTCTATTTCTTCTTTTAGTTTTATTATATCTGTTTCTAAATTTGATTTATTTTTTCTTTCTACATATGTATGTACATTTATACTTACTGTAAATGATAATATTATCATTATTACTATAGTTATTGTTAAGGTTAATAAAGTTATTCCTTTATTTGATTTTAAATATTTTGTTATATTCATATTTAAATCCTTTCTTTTTTATTAAATAAACTAATAGTTTTCAGATATTATTCTACATTAAAAGGCACTTTAAAAAGTGCCCTCATTTTTTACATATCTTCGTTGTTTATGTCTTTTAATAGTTCTAGTTGAGAAATTAGTAATGCTTCCATTTTTGCTTTGTATACATCAAATTGTTTTTTTATATCTTCTAGTTCTTTCTTCTTTAATAATATGTCTTGCCCTAAACTTTCAACTGATTTTCTAGCAGTTCCTTCCGCTTCTTTTATTATTTGTTCTGCTTGTTGTTTTGCTACATTTTTTACTTCTTCTGCTGTATTTTGTGCCATTAGTAATGTACTTTGTAATGTTCCTTCTATTGTTTTATAATGTGCTAAACTTGCTTCTAATTCATCAACTCTATTTTTTAATTCTGCATTATCTTTATATGCTTTTTCATAATCTACAGTTAAATCATCTAAAAATTCATCTACTTCTTCTACGCTATATCCATTCATCATTTGTTTTGCAAATTTCTTATTTTCAATGTCTAATGGTGTAATCATATTTATTCCTCCAATTTATCTGTATACTTACATTTGTGTGTTTTTTAACCATGAAACAGATAATTTATTTTTTATTTCTTCTCTTGCCATTTCATTTGTTATATCATAATTATATGGTGCAATTAAAAATATTGAATTAGATACTTTTTGTATATGTCCATCTAATGCATGAACCGCACCACTAATAACATCTACAATACGTCTTGCAACATCTTTATTTACATATTCTAAGTTAACTATTACAGATTTTTTTTCTTTTAATAAGTCACATATTGCTTCTGATTGTTCAAATGTTGTTGGTTGTGATATTACCATTTTTATTTGATTTGTTTGTGGCATATTAACTACTTTGTTTGAACGTCTATTCCAAAAATTTTTATTTTCTTCTATTTCATCTTCTTGTTCTATTTCATCTTCATATACTTCATCTTCATATACTTCTTCCTCTGTTTCAACCCCAAATAAGTCTAACACCTTGTTCATTATAGCTCCTGACATTTTAAACCTCCTAAATATTATTAGTCATTCGTTTTCTCTAGTACAAGTATCTAACTTTTTTGGGTTATTGTCAATACTTTTTAATAATTGTTATTGTTTTTTAATACTTTTGTAATATTTTTGTAATATTATATTTCTAGTTCATCATATAACGATATTGTTCTTCTATTTTTTAGTTTTTCTTCACTTACACCTTTTTCTTCTAGTTCTTTTGCTGTATGGTTTGTTATAATAGAATATTTATCACTTTGTTTTAGTATTTTTACATATATATTATCTGTATATCCTACTCTTTTTCTAACTATATATGCTAAGTCATCATTTTCATATTTTATTGCACTATTTGGTACTTTTAGGCCTTCTTCACTCCACCATATAATATCCAATGATATTTTTCTATAATTTATTAGTTCTTCTACACATTTATTTATTTTTAATACTACTAAACTTTCACCATTATCTTCACTAGATATATATTCTATTTTTGAAGTAATTTCTTGTGAATTTGATAACCTTATTTCTACATTACTTCCTACTTTTATTTGTGCTGCATTTATATTTTCATCTTTTAATATACATGCAATGTAACAGTAAAAGTTATCTATTACTTTTCCACTTTCTTCACTTGTAGCTATTATTTCTCCTGTTTTTAATTTTAGGTCTTGTAACATTCCTTTACTTAATGAAGCTAAATTGGCTGGTGTTAATACTTCTTCTAATCCATCAACTCTGTATGACACTACTCCTGATTTTGTTGTTTTTACATATTCAGAACCATTATTTAGTTCATTTTCATATTTACTTCTTTCTTCTATAAGCTGTTTTAAATATGAACCTGCTGGGCTTTTCTCTCCTGCTATTTTTGCCTTTTTTGTAATTATATTATTTAATTCATTTTTATACTCTTTTATTTTTTGTAAGTCATTTATTTCACATGCTTCATATATTTTTTTATGTATTTGGTTTTCTAATGTTTTTATATCACTTGAATATCTGTCTATATTATTTTCTTTTTCCATAGCTTCTCTTATTTTTACATCTAAGCTATTTATTTTATTTATTAGGTTTTCTTCTCCTTTTGTATAATATCTATATATGGCTTCTCCTTTTGCTACTTTTTCTCCTTCTGATTTTATTTGTGATATTCCGTTTTTATAATTTTCACCTTTTATAACTGTTTCATCTCTTATAACATACCCTTGTACAGATTCTTCAAATGATATTTCTCCCTTTTCTACTAAAAATGTATCTGTTGGCTTTATTACTAAATTAATTATTGTATATACAATATATATTAATAATGCTATTGCAATTATTGCAGTTATAATATATTTAATATTATTTTTATTTTTTTTCACGCTTCCTTATCATTCCTTTATATTAATTATTATATTTCTTTATAATAGTTTCTATATTTTTTTTTGTATCTTCTAATCCGTCAATCCACTCAATATTTTTATATTTTCTAAACCATGTTAATTGTCTTTTAGCATATCTTCTGGATTCCATTTTTATTTTTTCTACCATCTCTTCATATGTAATATTTTCTTCTAAATATTCTACAACTTCTTTATACCCTAACCCCTGCATAGCTGTTGGAAATTCTTTATATTTTCTACATATTTCTTTTACTTCTTCTACTAATCCGGTTTTGTAGCATTATATCTACTCTTTTATTAATTCTATCATATAGTGTTTCTCTATTCATGTTAATAGCAAAAAGTTTATAGTCATATTCTGCTTCTTTTCTTGATTCTAAATCTAACTGTGTTTTTGTTTTTCCTGTTTGATGATATAGTTCTAATATTCTTAAAATTCTTTTTTTATCATTTTTACTTATCTTTTCCATTGCTTTTTCATCTATTTGAATAGCTTTATTATATAAATGTTCTAAACCTTTTTTTTCTACTTCTTTTTCTAATTTTTTTCTATAATTTAAATCTGTTTCTATCTCTAAAAATTGTATTTCATATATTAAGGCCTCTATATATAACCCTGTACCACCTATAACTATTGGCACTTTTCCTTTTTCTATAATTTCTTTTATTGCTTGCTTTGCTTCTCTTTTATAATCTGCAACACTAAATCGTTGTTCTGGACTTATAATATCTAATAAATAATGTTGTATACCTTGCCTCTCTTCTTTTGTAGGTTTTGCTGTTCCTATGTTCATATCTTTATATATTTGCATTGAATCTGCTGATACTATTTCTCCATTTATTTTTTTTGCAAGTTCTATGGATAAATTTGTCTTTCCTGAAGCTGTTGGGCCTCCTATTATAATTACTTTTTGTTTTTGCATAATATACACCTTTCAAGTTATTCCAAACCACTTGGATTTGCTGTATTACTATTTATACTATTACTTATATTATTACTTTGCGCTTCTTGATTTGTGATTTCTGTGTTTATCGTATTGGCAATTGTTTTTAAGCTATTATTATATTCTTCTCTTTTTTCTATTTCTTCATTTGTTAATTTATTTTCCATTGGCTTACCTTGTATTTCATTTTGTGGCTCATCATCTAAACTCATTGTTGGCTTCATTGCTTCAACATTTTTCTTTATTTGTTTAAGATATACTGTTTGAAATGCTAATATAATAATACCTACTATTGAAACTATTATAATTCTTTTTATTAAACTTTCTTTATCTATTTCATTTTGTCTCCATTTATAGTATTTTCTTGCTACAAATGGAACTAGTATTATTACATTTACTGGCACCAATATATATGTTATAAAGCTTTTAAGTGCTTCATTTACAATTTCTTCTATTCCAAAACTACTTATCCAATAGCTAATTGAAACTGCAACATACATTATAGCAAAACTGATTCCTATAAATATTATTTTTTCCATTTTAGGTAATCTTTTTATAAATTGATATACAAGTGTTATTGCTATTGCATTTGCAAATAGTGTTGCAAGCATTATAAATATATTCATAGTTATTCTCCTTATATTTATTCGATTTTTTTAAGATATTCCTTTGTAGCTCATACGAGCTATGCTCGCTCCTAAAATTTATTTTCTTCTTTCAAATTTCTTTTCTATATCTTTTTTACTCATTCTTATTGCTGTTGGTCTTCCATGTGGGCATGTGAATGGATTTGGTAAAGTTAATAATTTTTCCATTAAACTATCTACTTCTTCTTTTGTTAATACCATATTGGCTTTTACTGCTGCTTTACATGCTACTGTTGCAATAAATCTTTCTTCTATTTCTTGTTTTGCTGTTCTTGCTACTGTATTTATTTCATCTAATGTTTCTAAAAATAGTTCTTTTGTATCTAATTCAATACATATATTTGGAACTCCTGTTAATTTTATCGTATTTTCTCCAAATTCCTCTAATGTAAATCCTGCTTTTCTAAACATTTCTATATTTTCTATTGCTATATCCATTTCTTTATGTGTTAATGTTATAACATCTGGAAGTAACATTAGTTGTGAATCTTTTTGAGTATCATTATAATAGTTTGCTTTTACTCTTTCATACATTATTCTTTCATGTGCTGCATGTTGGTCTATTATATACATTTCATTATCTAATTCTACAATAATATATGTTGAAAAAACTATACCTATAAATTTGTATTTTGGTATATATTTTTTATTTTCTTCATTTTCAAATATTGATATTGCTTCTCCTGTTGTAATTTTAGCATCTTCTAATACATTTTCTTTTTCTTCTAGCTCTACTGTTTCTTCTTTTGATGGCATTTTTCCAAATACTGATGTATACATTTCTTCAAATTTTTCTTCTGGTTTAATTTCCATTTCTTCAAGCTGTTTAACTTTTTCAGCTATTTTTTGCATATCTACTACTTGCGTTTTTTCTATATCTGGTATGTTTTCAACAACCTGTGTTTGTTCTATAGTTGGAACTTCATTTACTATTTGTGTTTCTTCTAAATTGGATATTGTTCTTAATACTTGTGTTTTCTCTAAATTTGAAGATTGATTTTGTTCATCTTGTTTTGCAATATATTCTTCATTTTCTTCTTGTATAGTTTGTCCATTTTTATAATTTTTTATATTTTTTTGCATTTCTTCCATCTTTTTTATAATATTTTCATAGTTGCTTTTTGGCAATTCTTTTTTTATTGTATTTGTTCTTTGTTTATATAATTGTTCTACTAAATTACTTTCATTTCCTGTTTCTTCCTGTTTTGTTAATGTTTTTTGGAATAAATTTTCTTTATTCTCTTCTGTTTTTATTGAATATTCTTCATATTCTCTTTCTGGATTTGATAC
This sequence comes from uncultured Clostridiaceae bacterium, assembly GCA_947245665.1. Taxonomy (GTDB): domain Bacteria; phylum Bacillota; class Clostridia; order TANB77; family CAG-508; genus UMGS1663. The sequence continues at coordinate 21,688 of CAMXOP010000010.1, read as the reverse complement.
TAAATCTCCTTTTAATAATGTATCTTTTATAGCATGATATACTGCTTTAAATACTTTGCTTTCTTCTTCAAACCTTACTTCCAATTTTGCTGGGTGTACATTTACATCTACTTTTTGTGAATTTATATCTAAATTTAATACTAAAAAACCAAATTTTCCAATTGTTATCATTCCTTTAAATGCTTGTTCTGCACTACTTGTTAAAGTTTTGTCTTTTATGTATCTTTTATTTACAAAAAATAATTGATTTGACCTATTTGAACGTGATATTGATGGCTTACCTATTACTCCTTTTACTCTTATATCTTCATATTGATAGTCTACATCTAATATATTTTCTGCTATTTCTTTTCCATATATATTGTATATTACCCCTTTTAGGTCTCCATTGCCAGATGTTTGTATTATTGTTTTTCCTGAACTTATTAATTTTATTGCTATATGTGGATTTACTAATGCTATTCTTGTTATAACATCTTCTATATAACCTGCTTCTGTAAAATCCTTCTTTAGAAATTTATATCTAACTGGTGTATTAAAGAATAAGTTTTGCACAGTTATTGTAGTTCCTTGTGGACAACCTATTTCTTGTTTTGATATAATATTTCCTCCTTCTACAATAACTTCATATCCTGTTTCATTATCTGCTGTTTTTGATTTCATTTCTACTTTTGCTATTGCTGCAATACTAGCTAATGCTTCACCTCTAAATCCCATAGATTTTACAGTTTCTAAATCTTCCGCAGCTCTTATTTTACTTGTTGCATGACGTTCAAATGCTATTTCCATATCATCTTCTACCAAGCCTTTTCCATTATCTGTTATACGGATATATGAAATACCACCATTTTTTATTTCTACATTTATATTTGTTGCCCCTGCATCTATTGAATTTTCTACTAATTCTTTTACTACGGATGCTGGTCTTTCAATAACTTCCCCTGCTGCTATTTTATTTATTGTTAAATCATCTAATAATACTATATTTCCCACTTTTCTTCCTCCGTTTTTTGTTTCTTCTTTTCTTGTGTTTCGATTATATCACTAATATATTTATTTTGCATAGAGTTTTTTGAAATTTTTATTTGTAAGAATTTTCTATTTTTATATTGTATTTATAAATATATTTTCTATTTCATAATGTTACTAAAAAACGAACTTAAACTGTTAAACTTTCTTTGTTTTACAATTTAAATTCGTTTTGTTTAGGCACATCCTTTATGTTTTATTGAAATGTAAAAATACGACAATTATAATAGTGATTTGGTCCTGAAGGTGCTGTATAACAACCTGATATGGTATCTCCTGCATTAATATAAAATGTCATTGTACCAGCTATTCTTCCTGTTGAATTTCCATTCCATCTGCCTGCAATTTCAAACCATTCATTATTTATCTTTATCTCAAGTTTCAAAGTATCAGCTATTGTAGATGAAGTATGCCCTAAAAATTCTACAGTGTATATTCCTGACTTTTTAGCTATAAATCCTTTACTTGAATCATAATCAAAATATTCCTCATTCCAATTTCTATTAGTATTACTATCTGTTGTAAAATAATATTTGCCTCCTGCATTATTCACATCTTTATTAATTTCAATTACTTTTTCAAATTTATTAAATCCTATATTTGAGTTTTTTATTTCATTTTTTAATTGATTTAATTCACTTTTTAATTCATCATATTCTTGTTTTGAAACATATTCTGAATTAGTTTCTTTATTAATTTTTTCTCCATCAATACTTGCTAATTGTAACGAAGAATTTATTTCAAATTCATATTTATAATTATTTAGTTTTGTAAATATTGAAGTTGCATTTCCTACTGTTATTTTATCTAAATTTGCAACTTGACTTTCTAATGTAACATATTGAATTTCTTTATCATTACATAATGCATCTGCTAATTCTTGAAGAGTTGGCATTCTTTGTTCTTCTGAATAAGTGTTTATTTGTGCTGATGTTATTTTTAAGTTTATTTTCTCTGTTGCTGTTTGCTTATTTGTTTCTTGTGCTGCATATTTTGTTTTACTAAATAAACCATTTTCTCCTAAAGCTAAGTTTAGTCCTATTCCTGCTATAATAATAATTATTATTATTGTCATTATAAGTGATATCAATGTTATTGCATGATTAGATACTATATTTACTTGTACATTTGCATCATTATAATTATCTACTTCTTTTAAAATTACCTTCATTTGTATATTTCCTCCAACTTTATTAATTAGTATTATTCATATATATAGGTATTCATATTATTCTATAGTTTAATATTTTTTACTAATAATTAGAAAATTTGATGTTATTTAAAATTATTAATAAATTTTGTTATTTACTTTTCAGCATTGCTATCTATCAATTGTAATTTTTATTTCTTTAGTTTTACTGAAGATATAATGCAATACGAAATCCTCGATTAGTAAAAGTCGCACTACCATAATTGTCTCCACGTATTGTTGGTGGATATGTGGTATATGGACAGTCAAAACCTCCTCCACGATTAATATATGAATTGTAAGCTATATTTGTATTATAATTTAAATTATTTATATATGATGCTTCTTGTGTCCACTCCCATAAATTTCCTGCAACATCATATAAGTTCATTTTCTTTACTTGCTCTGTGGAACCTGTTGTTAATATCACATAAGAATTTATACCTGAATTCGTAGTTATTAAGTTCTCACAACTTTTGAAACCATCTGTTGCTCCTAATGTATTTCTATTTGTTGAATATGTTACATTTGTATAATATCCTCTCAAATTTGATAGTGCCACATTATCATAGTTTCCCCAAGTTGATGTCGTTATATCTACATTCCCTGTTTCTTTGATATATTTTAACATAACATCCCACATTGTTCCTGTTACTAACCCACTTTTTACATATTGATTATTACTATATAGTCTTCTACTCATTTCCGTTGCTGTATAGTAATCTGAATGATAATATGGTATACTATTTGCTTTAACTACTATATTTCCTGTTGCCTTATTACTTCCTGATATTAAAGGAATTCCTTGTTTGAAAGTCGTAAAATTATAATTTTGCCATAGCCATCCATTTATCCCTTCTTGTATTTCTACTGCATTAAATAGTGATGCATTCCCATTAAATGTTACACTATAATCAAATGGGTCTGTTTCATTATTTGCTTTTTTATCTTCATTTAGTGTTCCTACCCCTGCTTCATATCTTCCTATATAAAAGCCATCATATTTTTCTATCTGCCAATATTCAGACTCATATGTTTCTATATCCCATTTTGAGGTTTCTTTTCCCCAATCTATTTTATGATAGTTATCAATATTACATGGTATCCATATAAATTGATTTCCTTTTAATTTTGTAGCATATTCATGTGTTGTTTTATCTTTTCCTTGTTCGTATTTATCTTCTTTATTATCTGATATTACTACTCCTGTACTATAGTCTCCTCCAACATAATAAAATCCTAATGGTACTGGCACACTTTTTCCATCTCCTGTGCTTACTGCATATACTGATGCTACCTTTTTAGATGATATTATTTCTTTTCCTGTTTCAGTTGATACATAATATGGTGTACTTGTTTCCCAACTGCTTGGCATTTTTACTATTGTTCCTGCATTTGTTTCAGGTGTATTTTCTGGTAAATCTCCTAACAAACCTAATTCTTCATATAGTTCATTTAATTGTTCTTTTTCGAAGGCTTGTGCATTTAGATATTTTTCTTTTGCATATTTCGCTTTATTGAACAAACCATTTTCTCCTATACTTAAATTTATTCCTATTCCAGCTAATATTAATAATAATATTATTGTTATTACTAATGATATTAATGTTATTCCTTGAGTAAATACATGGTCTACCACCACATTTGAATTCTTTTTATATTTCATTTGTATTCTCCTTTAGTTATATTTTATTATGCTCTTTTTTGTATCTTTTAATCTCTTATGACATTTTTATCGTTATTCTTATTATACTTTTACACTAATCTTCTGTCAACATTTTATTATTTTTTTATCAATCCATACTTTTTATTAATTAATTTTTAATTTTCTATTATTATGTCTCTACATCTTTTATTATAATTATTACATTTATTTATATTAGATATACTTTATCTTTTTTTATTTTATTCATTTTCTATTTTACATTTGTAACACTTTTTCAAAAAAAGAATAATATATACCATACGAAAGAACAATAAAAAATCTTTATAGGAGGTACTTCAAATGGGAAATTGTTGCTGTAATAGTGAGATTCTTTGGTTCATTATCCTATTCTTACTACTTTTCTGTGGCTGTGGAAATAACAATAACTGTGGCTGTAGTTGCAATAATGGTTGTTGCTAGTTTTCCTTTATCACACATTTTTAGTTTGGGCATATAGTAATATATATCCCTAAATTTGAAAGGAGGGAAATTTTATGTCAGAAAACAGAGGTTGCGGATGTGGATGCGGCGGTTTCGGTGGAGACTGCATCTGGATCATAATAGTTTTAATATTAATATTCTGCTGTTGTGGAAATAACAACGGATGTGGATGTTGCTAATTTAATACACATAAAAAATATACAGCCTGAATTTAAGGCTGTATATTTTTTATATTTCAATATAATAATATATTGTTCTTATTTTATTCTGTATCATTTTCATCAAATACATCTCCACAGTTTGCACAGAATTTTGGTGGAATTGTCTTATCTTTTGGTTCCCAACCACATTTATCACATTTATATGTTGCTGGCTTTTTATTTCCACATTCTGTACAGAATTTTCCTGTATTTTTTTCTCCACATTTACATGTCCATTCTTTTGAAACTTGTTCTTTTTTTTCTGTTTGAGGCTCTTTTTTCTCTTGCTTAGTTTCTTCAGTTTGTTTAACTTCATTTTTATTTTCTTCTTGTTCCATTGCAAATAAAGTATTTGCATCTATTCCTCCTGTTTTACTTGCCATGTTCATTCCTGCAAAAGCAAACATTGGACCAGTAGCTGTATTTGAAGCTGCACTTTTCATTGCTTCTGCTTGTGCTTCTACTATTGTTGCTGCTGCCATTTTTGGGTTTCCTATAACTGCTCTTCTTTGAAGTTCTTTTATCATATTTTCATCTTCTTGAGAGGCATTTACTGAATTTACTCCTATTGAAACAATTTCTATTCCTCTTGTTTCTTGCCATTTACGTGATAGTACTTCATTTAGTGCTTCTGCAAATTCCATTGTATGACCTGGAAGACTACTATACCTTACTCCCATTTCTGATACTTTTGCAAATGCTGGTTGAAGTGCTGTTAAAAGTTCTGTTTTTAATTGACTTTCAATTGTTTCTTTTATATATTTATCTTGTACATTTCCACATACATTTGTATAAAATAACATTGGGTCTACTATTTTATATGAATATTCTCCATTGCAACGAATAGCTATATCTACATCTAAGCCTATATTTTTGTCTACTACTCTAAAAGGTACTGGGCTTGGTGTTCCATATTTATTTCCAACTATTTCTTTTGTGTTAAAGTAGTATACTCTTTGGTCATTTGCTACTCCTCCACCAGTTGTAAAACGTTTTCCCATTGTTTTAAATGTGTTTATTATTCCTTTTCCTAAGCCTCCTACAAAAATACTTGGTTCTGTGTCATTATTATATATGAATTCTCCCGCTTCAGCACAAAGGTCAACTACTTTTCCTTGTTCTACAATAATCATACATTGCCCTTCATTTACAGCTATTACTGAACCATTTGAAATTATATTATCTGTACTTTTTGTATTTGAACTTCCTCCTGTTACTCTTTTCTTTCCTTTTACTACTAAAACATTTGACTCTAAACTATCACAATAAAAGTATTCCTTCCATTGATCTGCTAAAGTTGTTTTTATAGCTTCACTACCTGCTTTTATTAATCCCATATTATCTCTTCCTTTCGTGTTTGGTTAATTATATATTAACAAATATATTCAAAATAATCAACTTGTTTTATATTTTTTCTATTTCCTCTTTTGTCAGTCCTGTTATTTCTATTATTATATTTATATCCATATCTTTAGCCTTCATTTTTTTAGCTACTTCTAATTGATTTTTCTTTTTTCTTTCTTCTCTACCTACTTCTTTACCTCGTATTTCTCCCTTATCTAATCCTGCTGCGTATATTGCTTTCTCATCCATTATGGCTTTTTGCCTTAAAAATGCAAGTCTTTCTAATTTCTCGTCTTCACTCATTTCTACTATTTCTACTACTGCTTCTTCTATTTCTTTATTCTCCTTCATTATTTCTTGCACCTCCACTTCATTTGGATTATTTATGAACATCATCCATTGAGCTTTTTTATTTGTTTTATCTTTTTTGTATTCTTCTTTTACCTTGTTTTAGTCAATTATACGTATTTCTAACTTGTCTGTCAACATTAATCTTCTATTTTTTCTTTCTATTATATTCCATACTGTTTCCATTTCTTTTATCTCATTTGTTAATTCTAATTGATAGTCAATTATAGCTATTATTACTACTCTTTTTGCATTTAAATAGTCTTCTCCTTTTTCTATTGTATTTGAATATAGTTTAGAAAAATAAAATAACATTCTTTCTATTAAATTTTTTCTATCTATTAATTGTACTTCTATATCCACCTTTTCTTTATTATTAATTTCCACTTCTAAATCTAATATTCCTAGTTTATCTGTTGGTTTTTCTCTATATAGTTCCTTCTGAGTATTTATTTTTATTTTAGTTATTTTCTCCTCCATTAATGCTGAAATAAAATTTTTTGTTATTTTTTCATTCTTTTGTGTAAATAAGCTTTGAAATACTATGTCGTTCTTTGGTTTTAGCAATTCTTTCTTTTTTTACATATAAATTTCTCCTTCATAAGTTTATTTTCTATGTAGCATATTTGTACTTTATATACTAAATAAACCTCCTTCCTTATTTTTTATTTTTAATTTAATTTGGTTTTTCTGTAGATTAAAAATCCATGAATTAATTTTAATAGTTTTTGAATAAAATTCTTTATAAAATTGCGAAGCACTAAATGTGCTAATAGAATATATTATTTATATCATATTTTATATTTGTTATAAACATAAAACTTCATATTTGTTTGACTATTTATGTTAAATAATATATAATATATTTATATATGTAGTTGAAGGTACTTTTACTATAATCAATTTAAGGAGGACTTTTATATGAAAAAAGAAGTAATTATTGTACCAAAGAACAAATGCCCATTGGATGTATTATCAGATATGGGAGAAAGGCTCATTGGCATTGGAATCCTTTTTAGTATTACATCATTAAATAAATTAAAAGAAACTGCAGATAGGTATGAAAAGTTAGATCCCACTGCATACTTTCTTTCTTGGAATGCTACTAAGGATTTTCCCCAGACTACTCTTATCGTTGTAGGAGAATACTCTTGTGATTCTTCTGGTTTTGAGTACAGAGCTGTTTATATCGATGCAGACGACATCTGTTTTCGGACTCAGTGGGATGATAGAACTGTCGATTATTTTCTCACAATGGAAGAATGATTCTTTACAAAACAGAGCCAAATGTTAATTTACGTTGGCTCTGTTTTGTTATATGGAATTTGATAGTTTAAAATCAAATTAAATTTTTTGTTCATATTTTTCTTTTTTCGAAGTTAGAGGTTTAAACTTGAAAATTATATTTAGCTAATTTACTTCGAAGTATTTACCATAAATCTAACTTCTACTTAAAGTACTTACTAGTTTCCTCCAATTTATCAAATTCATTCTGCCTTAAAACTTCATATACTACAATTGCTACTGAATTTGACAAATTCAAGCTTCTTAGTGTTGGTAGCATTGGTATTCTTATTGTTTTTTCTATGTATTTTTGTAGAATATCTTCTGGAAGGCCTTTTGTTTCTTTTCCAAATAGTAAAAATACTTCATCTAAACTAGAATAGTTTGCATCTGAATAACATGTTTGACCTTTTGTTGTTACAAAAAACATGTTATTTTCTTCTGGTTTATATTTTTCTAAAAATTCTTCAAATGATTTATGATTTTCTATTTCTAGCTTATCCCAATAATCTAGGCCTGCTCTTTTTAAGGTTTTATCTGTTATTTCAAAACCTAGTGGTTCTACTAGGTGTAGTTTTGCTGCTGTGGCTGCACATGTTCTTGCTATATTTCCTGTATTTTGTGGTATTTCTGGTTCTACCATTACTATATTTATTTTCATTTTTCTATCCTTTCTATTTTTTACTATTAATTATATTTTGGCATAGTGGTATTATGTCCTAAGATGTATTCCTACAAATGGTTCCCCTACCTTTTCCATACTCTATGTATATTTTCTTTTTCCTTTTCTTTTAAGCATTTAAACATATCTATGTCTAGTTTATTGCATACAGAAGCTAGTACATACAAACAGTCAGATACTTCACTTTCTATTGAGTCATAGCTATATTGTTTATTTATATCTGTACTCATATTTGTTGCATTTTTTCTTATTGATTTTGCAAGTTCTCCTATTTCTTCTGTTAGTAATAACATTCTTTCTTCAATAGGTTGTTCTTCAAAGCCTCTTACTGTATTTACTGCTTTTATATATTGTTGTACCTTTCTTAAGCTATCGGTTTCTTGTAGATTTTCCCATAGTACTTGTTGTTTATTTTCTTTGTTTTTATCTTCTACTTCATTGCCCACTTCTTCTTCAACTTCTACTAAATATAATTTTTCTTCAAATCCACCTTTTTTTGCTTTCTTTTCTAAACGTACTTTTTCTATTTCTTCATTTTCTAAATTATGACTTTTCTTAATTGACTCTATTACTTCTATTAAGTCTGCCATTTCTTCTATACTATGGTCTACTATAAATTCGTTTGACTCTTCTAATAATTTCTTATCTAATTCTTTTTTATATTTTTCTTCTTCTAGTACATAATAATTACATTTTTTCCCTAATACTTGTATATTTTGTGGTATTTTATCTCTTACTAATTTGTTATATTTATAAATCATTTCTTTTCTCCTTCATGCTTGGTATTATATTCTACAAAAACAAAAAAGTCAATATATTTACGAATTTTTGTTTGACATTTTGAATATATCATGTTATATTATTTATACAAACATTTGAACGTAGAAAAGAGGTATTTTTATGGATATATTAGAAAAGCTTACAATATTAGCAGATTCTGCTAAATATGATGCTTCTTGTAGTTCTTCAGGAAGCAAGCGTAGAAATACAAAACATGGAATTGGAAACGGAGATGTTTCTGGTATTTGTCATAGTTGGGGGGCAGATGGCAGATGTATTTCTCTTCTTAAAATTCTTATGAGTAACGCTTGTATTTATGATTGTAAGTATTGTATTAATAGGTGTAGCAATAATGTTAAAAGAGCTACTTTTACTCCAAGAGAAGTTGCTGATTTAACAGTTGAATTTTATAAACGTAATTATATAGAAGGTTTATTTTTAAGCTCTGCTGTTATAAAAAATCCTGATTTTACTATGGAAAGATTATATGAAACTGTACTTATTTTAAGAAAAGAATATAAATTCAATCGGCTACATTCATGTAAAAACTATTCCACGGTTCAAGTAAAGAATTAATTGATAAATTAGGTATTTTAGTGGATAGAACTAGTATTAACATTGAATTACCTTCTAATGATAGTTTAAAATTATTAGCTCCTCAAAAGGAAAAGGCTGGCATTGTTAATCCAATGAAGTATATTTCTCAAAATATAGCAATTTCTAAGCAGGAAAAGTCAATATATAAAGAAAAGTTTGTACCTGCTGGGCAAACTACTCAATTAATTGTGGGTGCAACTCCTGAAACAGACCTAAAAATTATGAAATTGTCTGAAAGTTTATATAATAACTTAAATTTAAAACGTGTATATTACTCAGCTTATGTTTCAGTTAATAATGATGAAAACTTGCCTACTTTAGAGGCTCCACCTCTTCTTCGTGAAAACAGATTATACCAAGCAGATTGGCTTTTACGTTTTTATGGTTTTAAAATTAATGATTTATTAGATGAAAATCACCCTAATTTTCATACTTTATTAGACCCTAAGTGTGACTGGGCACTCCGCCATTTAGAGAATTTTCCTGTTGAGATAAATAAAGCAGACTATAATACACTTTTAAAAGTTCCTGGTATTGGAGTCATTTCGGCCAAACGTATTATTACTGCCAGAAGAGAATTTAATTTAAACTTTGAAAACTTAAGGAAACTTGGAATTGTTCTTAAACGTGCTCGCTATTTTATTACATGTGATGGAAAATACTTTGACCCTATTAAAAGTTTTAATCAGAATTTTATTTCTGAGAATCTACTTTTTTTAGAAAGAATATCCACACCATCTTCAAATTATGTGCAAACTTCACTATTTGACACTTTTCCAAGAACTCAAGAACTTTCTTATAATTTTGATAAACTTTTACCTACAAAGGAGGATAAACACAAATGTTTAACTGGAATGTTATAAATAAAACTTATGTATATGATGGTACTTTTGAAGGACTTCTTACTATAGCTTTTGATTGTTATATAAAAAAAGTAATCCCTTTGAGGATTGTTTCTAAAAGTAATTTAGAAATTAATTTCTTAGACACTATAGTAGAAATATCTAAAGATGAAGTTAAAGCTAAAAGAATTTTTGATGGAATAGTAAAAAATATTTCCTATAGCACACTGTATAATAGTTATTACGCTTTTCTTTCTGATTCGATGGGAAAGGAAATACATATATTAAAATATATTCTAAATGGCTTTATGATTGGTCCTAAAATAAATACTATGCTCTCCTTAGACTTTGTTTTTGCAGTATTTTCTATGAGAAAAAGAATGTTAGGTGAATCTCATAGATTTAAACGGTTTACTTAGATTTATTAAAGTTGAAGATAATCTTTTTTATGCATCTATTCATCCAGATAATAATATAATAGAAAATTTAGGTCAGCATTTTATTAGAAGATTACCAACACAAAATTTTATTATTCATGATAAAAATAGAAATATTGCTTTTTTATATAATACTAAAGAATACAGTATCATTGATAGTTCTTTTATTACTATTCCTTGTATATCTGATGAAGAAAAAAAATATCAAGATTTATGGTCTGCCTTTTTCAAAACTATTGCTATTAAAGAACGTACTAACTCTAGACTTCAAATGCAATATATGCCTAAAAAGTATTGGAAAGATTTAATTGAATTAACTTAGTTGTAGTATCATTTTTGTTATATGAGTATTTTAGTTTATTATGAATATTATAAAATATAATAATACTAATAATATATATTTTATTACATTATAAATTTTCATTATATTTTTAGGTTAAGTAAAACTTGATATTAATTCTTTTTCAAATTAACTTTTTTGTAAATTTAATCAATTTTATTATTATATTTAATTAATATTTTAACGAAAGTTAAATTATAGTTCTAACTTGACCTATAGCTATCTGTTAACATTACCTTATTCATGCTATATTTACTAAAAAATAGGAAGGATGATTAACAAATGGCAATAGATTTTAATATTATAGGTAAACGTATACGAAAAGCTAGAAAAGACAAAGGTCTTACACAAGAACAATTAGTTGAAAAAATGGGAGTTTCTGTTGCCTTTATTAGTAAAGTAGAAACTGGGAAATTTCATATTAATTTAGATAGACTTTCACAAATATGTAATATTTTAAATGTAACTGAAGGTCAAATTTTAAATGGTACTTCTAATAATTCTAAAGTATATTTAAATCCTGAGTTTAGTACTTTATTAGAAAAATGTTCTCCTACTCAAATAAAATTAGCTTATAATATTTTACGAACTATTTTAGAAACTGAAAATAATTAACTTGAAAAATGCACAGGAATAAGTTTCCTGTGCATTAATAGATTTAGCTTAGTTTTATTTTTGCATATTCTACTTTTAATATTTTCAATAATTTTTAAAATAAAAATTATTGAAAATAACATCAAACTATGTTACTATTAAAAGTGTTATAATAATAATAATTAAAGGAGGTTTTATTGTGGATTTTAAACAATGGCAAAGTTTTAACAAACTTGGTGAATGGACTAAGGAAATCGATGTTAGAGGATTCATTCAAGCAAATTATACTCCATATGAAGGAGATGATTCTTTCTTAAGTAGTGCTACTGAAAGAACTAAAAAATTATGGGATGAAGTGTTAGAACTTTATAAAAAAGAAAGAGAAAATGGAGTATTAGATGTTGATTGTAAAACTCCTTCAGCTGTAAATGCATATGATGCAGGTTACATTAATAAAGAATTAGAACAAATAGTAGGTCTTCAAACCGATAGCCCTTTAAAAAGAGCAATTATGCCAAATGGTGGTATTAAAATAGTTGAAAAATCTTGTGAATCTTATGGTTATAAGGTAGATGAGGAAACTGACTACATTTATAATAATTTAAGAAGAACTCATAATGATGGTGTATTTAGTGTATACACACCTGATATTAGGCTTGCTAGAAGCTCACACTTAATAACAGGTCTTCCTGATGGATATGGACGTGGAAGAATTATTGGTGATTACAGACGTATTGCTTTATATGGAGTGGACGCTTTAATTAGTGAGAAAAAGAAAGATTTAGAAGTATTAGATGTAGATGAATTTACTGAAACTGTAATTCGCGAACGTGAAGAAATTCATGACCAAATTATTGCATTAGAAGATTTAAAGAAAATGGCTGCAAAATATGGTTTTGATATATCAGTTCCAGCTTCAAATGCTAAAGAAGCTGTTCAATGGTTATACTTTGGGTACTTAGCTGCAACAAAAGATCAAAATGGTGCTGCTATGAGTTTAGGTAGAACTTCTACTTTCCTAGATATTTATATTGAAAGAGATTTAAAAAATGGAACTTTAACTGAAGCTGAAGCACAAGAATTAATGGATCACTTTGTTATGAAATTACGTATGATTCGTTTCTTACGTGCTCCTGAATATAATGAATTATTTAGTGGAGACCCTGTTTGGGTAACAGAAAGTATTGGTGGTATGGGAGTTGATGGAAGAACTTTAGTTACTAAAAACTCTTACAGAATGCTTCATACTTTAGTTAACTTAGGTCCTGCTCCAGAACCAAACTTAACAGTTTTATGGTCAAAAGATTTACCAAAAAACTTTAAAAAATACACATCAAAAATATCTATTCAAACATCTTCTATTCAATATGAAAATGATGACTTAATGAGAACTACTGTTGGAGATGACTATGGAATTGCTTGTTGTGTATCTGCAATGAAAATTGGTAAACAAATGCAATTTTTCGGTGCAAGAGCAAACTTAGCTAAAACTTTATTATATGCTATTAATGGTGGTAGAGATGAAAACACTGGAAAACAAATTACACCTAAGTTTGAGCCTATAACTTCTGAATACTTAAATTATGATGAAGTAGCCGAAAAATTTGATAATATGATGGAATATGTAGCAAAAATTTATATTAAAGCTTTAAATGCTATTCACTATATGCATGATAAATATTCATATGAAGCATTAGAAATGGCACTTCATGATAAAGAAATATTAAGAACAATGGCATGTGGAATTGCAGGACTTTCAGTAGTAGCTGATTCACTTTCTGCAATAAAATATGCAAAAGTAAAAGTTATTCGTGATGAAACAGGTTTAGCAGTAGACTACGAAATAGAAGGAGATTTCCCAAAATACGGAAATGATGATGACCGCGTTGATGAAATTGCTGTAGATATTGTAAAAAGATTTTTACGTAAGTTACAAAAACATGTTACTTACAGAAATTCAAAACATACATTATCAGTACTTACAATTACCTCAAACGTAGTTTATGGAAAAGCAACTGGAAATACACCAGATGGAAGACGTGCTGGCATTCCTTTCGGACCAGGTGCAAACCCATTACATGGTAGAGATACAAATGGAGCAGTTGCAGTAATGAACACAATTGCAAAATTACCATATGAATATTCAGAAGACGGAATTTCATACACATTCTCAATTACACCAGGAACACTTGGAAAAGAATTAGATACACAAGTAGATAACTTAGTAAGTTTATTAGATGGATATTTCAAACAAACAGGACACCATATAAATGTAAACGTATTTGATAGAGCATTATTAGAAGATGCAATGGAACACCCAGAAAAATACCCACAACTAACAATTCGTGTTTCAGGTTATGCGGTTAACTTTATTAAATTAACTAGAGAACAACAATTAGATGTTATTAATAGGACTATACATGAGAAATTTTAGAATTGGAAGTTGTACTTTTGTAACTTATTTGAAGAAATTAATTATACATTATAATATAAAGAAATGATTTAAAGGTGACACTTTGTCACCTTTAAATCATTTCTTTAGAACTTTCTTCCGCATCTTCCACACCTTACACATATAACGCCATATGTATCAGTATTACAGCAATTTCTAGCTGGCCGTAATTCAGATCTGTTATATCCATCAGTGATATTTTCTTTATTATTACTTTGTTCTTCATTATTTTTTTGGTTTGTTGATTTTTTCTTTAAATATCTAAATCTTATTTCTCCACCAATAAGTGTAATTAGTATAATAGATATAACCCAAATCAATATGGCAATAAAAGCATTCATATATTTTTACCTCCACTGCTTTTTGTATTAAATGCATATACATGTACTCCAAGTTCGTTATGAAAAGCTTTTATTCTAGCATTTGGATACTTTTTCCTGTAATCTTCTATTTGTTTATCAACTGCTTGTGTTAAATCTCTTTTAGTTTCGTAATCTCCATAAAAAAATTCTTTATCATTTTCACTCTTTCTTTGTTTTAAATGCATATTTAACCTCCTTATAACAAATTATTGTTTTTAAGTATATATATCAATATTATTGATATTAACATAATTTTTTATAATTTCAACCCATTTTGCTTATTTTCTCTAAATATTCCCTATATTCTATTTTACAAATTGCAAGCATTTCTTTCCTAGATCTTTTAGTGAGGCGTCTATGTGATATAGTTCTTTATTATCGCTGGCTATAAATATATTGTGGAATTTATCTGTTTTTGCTACTTTTAGAGTAGCATATTCTTTATTGAATTTTTGTATATCTAGTTTTGTTATATTGCTTTTTTCTGATGTTAATATTACTACTTCTAAATTTTTATTTTTATTTGTAAGCATTTTTAATATTGTGTCATCTATATAATTATCTATAATTAATATTTTCTTTTTAGCAGTTTTTATAAAATTTATTATTAGGCTATAGCTACCGTATATTTGACCATTAAAGAATTTATCTTATTTTTGTTGAATTTTGTATTTTTTTATAGTAAAATTGATTCATATTTATTAGGAGGAAATTATGAAAGCACGTATTCATTCATTTGAGAGTTTAGGAGCAGTTGATGGCCCTGGAGTTCGCTTTGTTATTTTTATGCAAGGTTGCTCTTTAAGGTGTAAATATTGTCAAAATAGGGATACTTGGGACTTACATGGTGGCACAGAATATTCAGTAGATGAAATATTAGAAAAAGTTTTAAGAAATAAAAATTATTTTGGCTCTAATGGTGGGGTTACTGTTAGTGGTGGAGAACCCTTACTTCAAGCTAAATTTTTAATAGAATTATTTACTAAATTAAAAGAACACAATATACACACTTGTATTGATACTTCTGGCTCATTTGACCTAAATTATGATATAAAAGAATTGATTAATTTAACTGATTTATTTTTACTAGATATTAAATGTATAAATGATGAAAAATGTTTAGAATTGACTGGAGTTTCAAATAAGAAAGAACTGGAATTTGCAAAATATTTAAGTGATAACAATAAACCTTTATGGATTAGGCAAGTTCTAGTACCTGGAATTACTGATGATGAGCAAGATTTACTTAAACTAAAAGATTTTATTTATAGTTTAAAAACAGTAGAAAACATTGAAGTTCTTCCTTATCATAATTTAGGAAAATTTAAATGGGAACAACTTGGCTCTAATTATCCTTTAGAAGGGTATAGAACTGCAAACAGTGATGATGTAAAAAGAGCTAAAGAAATATTAGGGATATAAAAATTTGAAGTCACAAAAAGTGACTTCAAATTTTATAAATTATACTAAATTTCAAATTATTATTACTTTTTATTCTTCAGTTATTCAATCCTAATTCCTTTAGTAATTCTTCTTTTGCTCTAATAGGAACTGAATGTTTTGATAGCATTCTTGTATAATCTGCCATTGTTGCTTTTTTATCACACCATTCGCTAAGAAAGTCAGGTCCATTATATCCATCATGAAGTAGAGTTCTTTATCTTTCAATATATTTTTATAAACTTTTATATCTATGACTTCATATTCTTTATTATATAATTAGGTCTATTACTATTCCACAAACTACCCCTATTGCATATAATAATCCTAATATTTTCAAATTCTCTTTTACATTTTTGTTTACTCTAAATAATATTAAAATTCCAATTCCTGAACCTACTAGTAAGCCTCCTATCATTGAGCCTATGCTTATTACGTTTTCTAAGTATAACTGTGTTAATATTACAGATCCTGCACAGTTTGGTATTAGCCCTACTAGCCCTGCTATTATTGGTCCTATTATAGGCATATTTAATATTAAGTTTGATAAATTTTCTTCTCCAAAGAAATGTATTATTATATTTAGTATGAAAGTTATTATTATTATAAATACAAATATATTGAGGGTGTGTGTTATTGAAGATTTTAATATTCCACCTTCTTCACAATGGCAATGTTCGTGCTCACATATATGACCTATTTCTTCTTCAATTTCCTCTGCTCTATTTTCTACTAGTTTTCTATTTTTATTTATAGTATACCCTATGAAATCTACTACAAAACCAGCTAAAATTCCTATAATTAGTTTTATTGCTAATATTTTTACTATTAATCCTATAGGTGCATTTTCAGAAATTAGTACTGGGAGCATTTCGTCTGAAGTTGATAGAAATATGGCTATTAGTGTTCCTAGTGTAATTACTCTTCCAGCATATAAATTACTTGCAGCTGCTGAAAAGCCACATTGTGGGAATATTCCTAAAATACCTCCCCATAAAGGTCCTAATTTTCCTGATTTTTGTATTATATTTTTTGTTTTTTTACCTGTTTTGTGTTCTAGGTATTCCATTATCAAGTATGTAATAAATAGGAATGGAAGTAGACGCACTCCATCTATTAGCGTATCTTTTATTATTTCTAACATTTTTTATTTCTCTCTTTCTTTTACATGGACGTTGGAAGTTGAAAGTTATAAGTTGTATACTTTAACTTTTATCTCTTTAGTCCTTTTAATCTATTATTTATTTTACTATATTTATATTTGTTTTTCAACTATTTTTGCTTTGAAAAGTTTCGCATTATTATAACATATTTCTAATTTTTGTCAAATGTCGTAGGTTAGGGAGTATCCCTAACCTACGACATTTATAATTATAAACTAAAAGTTTCTTCTAGTAATTCTCCATCTATTTCATTATCATGTGTTAATGTTGGTATTTCTTGTTGGTCTATATCGTTTCGCTTTTCTATGTCTAATGTTTGTACTAAATTATAGAATTCTTTTAGTATATCTCCTTTTATCTCACTTGAATCTTTTACAATTGGTATTTGTATGTGCATATAATTATCTACTTCTTCTGGATATGCAGTTACATTTCCTTTAGGATAGTGATTTAGTATTCTTCTAAATGTTAATAATAATCTTTCTGTTTTTATTTCACTGATTAAGTCTTCTTTTCTAAATCCTCTTAAAAAAAGTTTATATTCTCTTTGGTAACTAATCTGTTGTTTTTTTCTTCTTTCTTTTGGCCACCTCTTTTTAAATTGTTCTAGCATAGTTTTATTTCCTTTTCTATGATATTCATGGTCTAATGAATACATACTTGGTACCTCTATATCAGTAATTCCTTCTCTTTGTATAAGATTTATAAAAATACTTAATGCTATTACATTTTTTGGCTCGACTTTAGAAATATCTTCTTCTGATATATCTTTATTCACTCTATATTTTTGTCTATCTATTCTTTTTCTTAAGTTATTTTCTTCTTCATTTTCTTCTCTATAGATATTTTTGTCTTGAATAGAACCTATTCTACATATTTTTTTACCATTTTTTTGATATATTCCATATCTTATTACTGGAAGTTTATAATATGGTCTATAGAAACATTCTTTATCATTATAATATTCTTTGTCATAAATTTTTATTTGTATTTCTCTAAAGTTTTCATCCCAAGTTCTAGCTATTCCATTTTTTATACAAACTATATGATTATTTAAGCATTGCATACTTCCTAAATATGTTTCTTGATCGTATTTCTTTAAAGTTCTATCTTTTATCATTTGTGCTTGCTTTCTTAAGAATTCTTCTGCATTATTAAAGTCATTTGGTGTTAGTCTTAACCAAATTTGCTCAAATAAATTATCTTTTTCATATCTACAAAAACCTGTCATTTCTGTTCTTTGAAAAAATAACTCTATATCTTTTTCATATATTTGCCTTAAGTATTCAAAAAATAATTTATAGTCGCTTACTACCATTACTGGCTCTTCACTATTTCCATTAGAACCTTGTCTTATTTTTTCTAATATTTTATATGATTTTTCTTTTCTCCATACATAATTATCAACATATTTTCTTAAGACATTTTCTATAAATTGTATTGCTTCTTCTTCTCTAAAATAAAATCTAAAATTTGGTAGTTTATTACTGAATAATATTTTATATAAAGTTTCAGTTATAAATTCTCTTGATACATTTTCAAATGTTGGTAGCCAGTCGTCTGCTATTGTTTGCCCATCTAATAATTTCATTGTTTCTCCTCATATTTAATCCTTTATTTATATTTCTTCATTAAATTTTTCTATGTTTTTTATTCGTTACTTTTTTCCGCATTTCGAACAGTCCCTAATCTAGCTAGATTATTTTCGTTTACTACTTATGGCCTTTTATCTATCTTGTTTCTGATTACGAACCGCCCCAAACGCTCCCTAATGCTATCTATTATTACTCATCTCTATTAATTGCTAGTTCCTAATATAATATTTTACTTTAAAAGCCCACATACCAATCTTAATGTTAGTACATGGACTTTTTATTTATTATTATATAGCTTCTTTATTTTCTTGTAACTCTTCTATCTCCTCAGTATTTCCTTCTTCGTTTATTACTTCTAGGCTTGCTATTGAAACTTCGTAGGCCACTTTTACTTCTGATGTTCCATCTTCATATTTCTTCTCATATTGTCTTGATTGTACTCTTCCTACTATTCTTACTTCTGTTCCTACTGGTACATTTTCACAAAATCTTGCATTTCTTCCCCATGCTATACATGGTATATAGTCTGATTTATTATATGCTCTGTTTACTGCTAGTAATAAATCGGCTATTTCTCTACCAAATGGTGTTTTTCTGTATATTGGTTTTTTACATATATATCCTGTTAATGTTACTTCATTTGATACATTTTCTTTACTTGGTTTTAATTCTTCATCTTCCTCATTTACAAATTTTATTTCTTTTGCAAAAACTGTAAGAACTAATTTATTTCTTTCATTTTCATAACTATTATATGATCTGAATTGTCCTTCTATTATTATGTTTTTTCCAATCTTTAAATCTTCTTCTACTAATAACCTCTCTGATATTGTTATTGGTATAATATCTGCATTTCCACTTAAACGTGGTACACTTAAATCAAATATGTAAAATTTCTCTCCATAAATTTCATGACTAAATCTTTTTTCGCTTGTTACTTTCCCAACTAATACTAGTTGATTATTCTCTGAATAATTTGTATCCAACTTATTTTCCTCCTCTTACTTTTGTTTCTCTCTTCGTATTTTATTCATATTGTTCCTCTTTTAGAATATTTTTCCTTTACAAATTCTATTATACTACGTTTTTTCATTTTTGTCTACATAAAAAGTTAAATTTATTTATTTTTATTCTGTTTTTCAAAATTATATAATAGAATAGTAATTACTACCTATTGTAGAGTAACCTTTATTTAAGGATATATCATTGGTTTAAAGTTTACACAATTTAATATATAAGACTATATTTCCACCCCATATATTAATAAAGTACAAGCAACTGCCATAATGCTCTCTGCATTCTCCTCACTAATAACTCTTATTTCTTGTGGTTCAATTACCTTCCCATCTATACTTTTAATTTCGTTTCCAACACAAATTAAAACTCCATCTTCTGTAACAGAAGAAGCAGTAACTACAGCTTTAGAATTAAAACCAAACGTAAATATTTTTAAATTGTATTCTTTAAACATTTCTATGCTTTTTATTCTATCTGTATTAATTACTAAATAGTTAGTATTTTGTAACATTTTCTTTAATATTTCCATGTTTTTAAATTTTCTATCTATTATTATAGTTTCAAATTTTATATTTTTAATATTTTCGATACTTTTCTCTTTTATAAATAGAACTGAGCTTTCTCTTAATTTTAGTTTTTCTACAATTTCTCTTCTTATAAAATTTTCATTTTTCTCATCTGCAATAACCCCAATAAATGGCATAATTCATTCCCCTTTTTTATCCATATATTGCTATTATTGCCTTTTTTGATTTTATTATTCAATTTTACATAGAATAGTAGTATCTAAATAATATAGAGTAGTGCGAAAAGGTTTTATTTATTTTTGCATCCTTTGTGTTCCATTAACATCTATATAATAATTTTCTTTATAAATTAAATCTGAAACAGTTACTATTTTTAAACCTTTATTTTCTATATTGGTAAGAAGCATATCTAGGCTATCTGCTGTATGCTTTGTTCCATTATGGCTTAATATAATACTTCCACATTCCAATTTATTTTCTAACCTTTTCCACATTTCTTCACCTGTTAAACCTGAATAATCCAATGTATCCAAATTCCATTGTATTGTATTATGATTTTGAGATTTTGCTGCATTTATAACTGTATCATTATATTCTCCATATGGCCCTCTATAAAGTGTTGTTTTTTTGCCAGTTATGTTTTCTATTTTTTCACTACAATTTAATATTTGTTCTCTATTTTTTTCTAAATTCAAATTATTTACATGTGGGTGTGTATCTGAATGATTACCGTATTTCATGTCCAGCTTCATGCACTTTTTTTACAGCATCTGGGTATTTTTTCACGAAATCTCCTACCATGAAAAATGTAATTTTACAATTGTGTTTAGAAAGTGTTTCTAATATTTTATCAATATCATCTGCTTCCCATGCACAATTCATAGTAAAAGCAACTTTTTTTTCTTCAGTAGCTACATTATAAATCGGTAATTCTTTTGTAGAAGCTGCCGTTTCTACTGCATCTTTTGTAGTTATGCTAAATGCTATTCCAAATAATATTACTACTGTACTTAATAAAATTATGTATGAGTTTATTTTTTCTTTATTAAAAACTATAAACATAAAAATCCTCCTATTATATATGCAAATTAAAAAACCTAATAATATAAGCTAATTCATTTTATGCTTATATTATTAGGTTTATTCTCTATTTTTTATTTAATGACCATCCTATACATTTAGCTGTTTTATGCTATTATGAGATATTTCTTACTAAATATTAGTATTATGATCCAATATCCTTCTTCCCATTGATGTCATTTTATTTGATATTTTAGTAGAAAAGCATACATTCTCAATGTTATCAATTATAAACTTTGT